>NZ_JAZGQK010000007.1:0-490935 GCF_036422035.1 Plantactinospora sonchi | reverse complement strand
CACAACGGCGAGCCGCGCCCGGGCCGCCGGTGGCTCGCGGCACCACGCCGCGAGCCACCTCAGCCGTCGGGGGTGAACAGGCCCTGGACGCCGACCACGATCGCGATGAGACCGAGGATCGCGAGCAGCAGGCCGGGCCCGACCGCCGCGTCCCGGTGCTCCGTCGCAGGCGTCGGCCGACCGGTGAGCCGGGACCACAGCAGGGCGACGCCGACCGCGATGCCCACCACCTCGAAGTGGAACAGCCGCGGACCGGAGATCAGGTGGACCAGGAGGAAATAACCACCCGTCACCAGCGCGACGATCCCGACCACCCAGCCGAACGGTGCCACCCGGTCGGCGAACCGG
The DNA here is from genome assembly GCF_036422035.1 of Plantactinospora sonchi. Lineage (NCBI taxonomy): Bacteria > Bacillati > Actinomycetota > Actinomycetes > Micromonosporales > Micromonosporaceae > Plantactinospora > Plantactinospora sonchi. Next base: position 490,587 of record NZ_JAZGQK010000007.1, on the reverse strand, counting down.
CCGAGGTCGTCGCCGATCCGGGGCAGGCGTCGCAGTAGTCCGATCGCGAGCAGGAAGCCCCCGACGATGTTGGCGAGATCAAGCAGTAAGGCCATGATCACAGGTAGCCGTCCCGGGCCCGCGTCAAACCTGGAATTCGACCGGAGTCGATTGAAACAGGGTCGGGTCGAGCGGCCGGGCCCGCCGGCGCGGCACGGGGCCTAGGATCCGGTCATGATCGCCGAACTGCAGTGCGTGGTACTGGACTGCCCCGATCCGGTACGCCTCGCCGACTTCTACCACTCGCTGCTCGGCGGCACCGTCAACCTGCCGGATGACCGCTGGAGGGTGGACGACGACTGGGCAACCCTGCACTCGCCGTCCGGTCTGGTGCTCGCCTTCCAGCGGGCGACCGACCACCAGCCGCCACGGTGGCCGGACCCCTCCCGTCCGCAGCAGTTCCACCTGGACCTCGGAGTGCCGGACCTCGATCGCGCGGACGAGCAGGTACGGAAGCTGGGCGCCACCGTGCTGGCCGACGACGTCGACGGGCGGAGTTGGCGCGTCTACGCCGACCCGGCGGGTCATCCGTTCTGCCTGGTCCGGCACTGATGACCCCGGTCGAAGGCCGGGCGCCCCGGCCGCCCGCCGGGGTCACCCGTCACCCGTCCGCCCCCTCGGCTTCGGCCCCGGACTCCCTACACTGTCCGGCGTGACGCTGCAGGCGTACGACCGCGGTGTGCTCGCCGTCCAGCGTGGCAGGTTCGACGAGGCACGGGAGCAGTTGACCTTGGCCGGGGCGGACGACCGGGCGTTGCTGCTGCTGGGCCAGTTGGCCAGCGACGGCCGTGGCGAACCCGCCGACCCGGTGAAGGCACACCGGCTGTACGAGCGGGCGGCCGAGTTGGGCAACGCCGAGGCGGCGCACAATCTCGGGGTGCTGTACGCGACCGGGCGAGGTGTCGTGGCCGACCAGGCCACCGCACTGCGGTGGTACCGACGGTCCGCCGAGCGGGGCGACGCCCGGGCCCGTCGGATGGTCGGCCTGATGTACGCCACCGGTCAGGGCGTACCGGTGGACGAGGACGAAGCCGAGCGGCACTGGCGGGCGGCGGCGGACGCCGGTGAGGTGATGGCGCTGCACGACCTCGGGACCCTCTTCGCGTACCAGAGGGCGGACCTGCCGGAGGCGGCGTACTGGTACCTGCTGGCCGCCAGGGCCGGCGTCGAGGGGGCCGAACGGGAACTGGGGCTGCTCGCGCCGAGGTTGGGTGAGCCGGCTCGGCACGACCGGAGGGCGCGCACCATGCTCGGGGTGATCCGCGCCTACCATCTGGGCGACCCGGTCGGCGGCGTGGAGTTGCTGACCGCCTCGGCGGAGGACGGCGATCCCGTCGCCCAGCGCAGCCTCGGCTACCTGGTCCAACACGGCATCGGCACGGCGCAGGACGGCATCCGGGCCGCCGCGCTCTACCAGGCGGCGGCCGAGGCGGGTGATGCGTTCGCCGCGTTCAACCTCGGTGCGCTGTCCGGTCGCTCCGCCGAGGCGGTGCACTGGCTGCGTCTGGCCGCCGAGGCCGGGGTTGTCGAGGCGTACCCACGGCTGGGCGACCGGCTCAGCGAGCAGGACCTCGACGAGGAGGCGCTGCGCTGGTACCTGCGCGGCGCCGAGGCCGGCGACCGGGGCAGCATGTTCGCCGCGGCCTGCTGGTACCGCGACGGATTCGGCGGGCCGGTCGACCTGGTGCAGGCACTCCGGTGGTACCTCGCCCTGCTGAACGTCGGCAACGGCGACGGCATCCACGAGGCACACGGGATCGCGCCGAGCATGACCGAGGACGAGATCCACGAGGCGGGCCGGCTCTCCGGCCGACTGCTGGAGGCGGATCTCCTGGTACGACGACGCGGGCAGCGGCCACGATGACCACCGAACCGGAAGAGCCCGTCTGGTACTACGGCCGTCGTCGCTGGCGCGCCCGCTCCGGCCGGGCCGGGTTCTGATCCGAGGCATCCGGACGTTCGACCCGGGTGGGGTTGCCTCGGACGAGTTCGTCGTGGATGCGCCAGCGGGCGGTGGTGGCGGCACGTTCCGCCACCTCGTCACCGTGCTCGAGTCGCTCCCGCAGCAGTCGCAGGGCGATCCGGCGGTTGAGGCTGAACTGCCGCTCGGTGTCGACCACGACCACCAGTCCCGAGGGACGGTGGGTCGCCCGTACCGCCGTACTCGCCTTGTTCCGGTGCTGGCCGCCGGGGCCGCCGGTACGGCAGGCGACGATGTCGACGTCCGCCTCCACGAACCTGGTACGCGGGGTGTCGACCTGGCACGGTCGCGCGATGACGTACCAGTTCTTCCGGCCGGCGTCGGTCCGGTACGGGCTGGGGGCCTGCCAGCACAGGGTTCCGGTCCATTCGGCGGCGAACGGCTCGGCACCGACGCCGGAGATCTCGACCAGGACCGACCGGTAGGTGTCCGGTCGGTCCCCCGCAACCGTCTCGACCCGACGGGTTGTCAGTTGTCGGCGGCCGGCGTCGGCCTCCAGGCGTGGCAACAGCCGGGCCAGCGCCCAGGCACACTCCTGCGGGCCGCGCCCGGCCGAGATGAGCAGATGGACGGTCACGGCCGGCCCCGCCTGCGACGCGCGTCCCGACGGTCGGCGACGGGTGCGAGGTCGGCCGTCTTGTACGTGACCAGGGGAACCGTGCTGACCACCGGCGTGGCGAGTTTGTGCTCGACGAGGTCGCCGATCACCTGCTCGATGCGCTTGTACGCCGTCGGCGCCTCCTCGAAGAGCAGTTGGCGGTCGCCGCACACCACCAGCGACCCCACCGGGGTACGGCGCAGCTCCTCGACGGTGTGCTTGGCCCGACCCCGGCGCAGGGCGTCGGCGCGGGACATCTTGCGGCCCGCGCCGTGCGCCACGGAATGGTTCGCCTCCGGCCCGGCGTGCCCGGCCACCAGGTAGGACGGGGTGCCCCGGGTCCCGGCGACGAGCACGTCGCGGCCGTCGCCCCGGGCCGCGCCCTTGCGGTGCAGGTAGGCGCCGTCGCGGATCTCCACCGAGTTGTGGCACTCGTCGACGATCGGCTCGGTCGGCTCGGCGCCGAGCGCGTGGGCGACCCGGGCCGCCATCAGTCGCCGGTTGAGCGATCCCCACCGGACGGCGGCGTCGTGCAGGGCGAGGTAGCTGGCGGGATCCGGGGCGGGCCCGGCGCCGTGCACCTCGGTGTGCGCCCGCAGGATCCGCTCGCCGAGCCCCCGCGAGCCACTGTGCACGATGAGGACGAGGTCCCGGGCGGCCAGCCCGAGCCGGCTCGCGTGGTCCGGTTCGAGGACGGTGTCGATCCGGGCCAACTCGACGAAATGGTTGCCCCGGCCGACGGTACCGAGGCCCTCGACGTGACCGGCGGGAACGTCGCCGTCCAGTACGGCCCAGGCCGGGTCGTCGGCATCCCGCTCGGGGTCGAGCGCCCGGTCGAGGTCGGGGAACCGGGTGGCGAGCTTCTCCGGTACGGCGCGCTTGAGCCTGATCGGGAAGACGGCGATGCCGCAACCGATGTCGGAGCCGACCAGGAACGGGTACAGCACGGTCGACAACATGGCGGCGCCGATCGGGGCGCCCTTGCCCGGGTGCAGGTCCGGCATGGCGGCGACGTGAACCATGCCGTCGAGGGCGGCCACCTGGTGGCACTGTGCGAGGGCGTCGGACTCGATCCAGCTGGTCGGGGCGGCGAAAACGGTGACGGTGGCAGCGGACTGCGGCAGGGACCCCTGCCGGGAGGGTTGGGCAGACAAAGACGCTCTCTTCTCACGGAAAGAGGGGTGGGCGGACGGCGGCACGGCACGGCACGGTGCGGTGCGGTGTCGTGCGGGCCTCGGAGCAACAGGGGTGCGGTCCGTCAGAACGTCATGCGCACACTGTCGTCGAGCGCCGCCGCGACGGCAACCGGATTTCTGCGTACGGGCCGGAGCGGTACCGGCCGGGTGCGGGATGTCGAGTTCGGCCGGCCGGCGTGCGGTGCTCGTCAGCCGGGCCGGCCGGCGAGGTGTCAGGCCGAGGCGTCCCGGTCGGGCAGCTCCGCGTCGAGGCGGTCCGGCCAGTCACCTTCGGCGAGACCCCCGGCCATCAGGACGTCCCGCCAGTCCTGCCGGAGCAGCTCGATCCCGGCGGCGAACCGCTCCCACCGCCCCGAGGCCGCCAGCACCAGCGCGGCCTGCACACGTTCCGGATCCTGCCGGCCGTACGCGCTGACCGGCAACCCGGTGAGCCACCCGATGACCTGGTCCGAGCTGCCCGGCGCCGGGAAGTCCCGTCTGATCCTCGCGATCAGCCGGGCGGTGGGAGCAGGCATGGGTCGTACCTCCTTGCTGACAGCCACGCGGCTGCCAGCAAGGAGTCGGGACATCCGCTCCACCCGACAGCCTTCCGGGAGTGGTGCACCGTGGCCGGCGGCACCGGTTACTCGGCCGGCAGCACGGGGATGTCCGCCCGGTACAGGCTCAGCAGCACGCCGTACGGCTGGCCGTCCTCCTGGTCGGTGAGGTGCTCGCCGTTCGCGAACCGCTCGATGCTGGCGGCCAGGGCGCGGGCCTGTCCGGTGGTGAGGCGGACGTGCCGCAGCAGGGTGACGTCCGGGGCGTCCTTGTCGGCGGGCATCATCTCGGCGAGCGCGGCCCTGACCAGGAACTCGCCGCCCACCGGGGCGTCCCGGGCGATCCGCAGCCGCTGGCTGGTCGGTTCGTAGTGGCGTTCCGTGCCGCCTCGGACCTGCCGGGTGTACGCCACCCTCACCAGTCCCGCGCGTTCGAGGATCTTCACGTGGTACCCGACGGTGCCCTTTGTGGACCCGAGCGCGGCGGCGAGCTGGGCGAACGTGGCGGGTCGCTGGCGTAGCGCCATCAGCAGCCGGTGCCGCAGCGGGTGACCGAGGGCGCGGAACTGTTCGGCTTCGCTCAGCACCAGATCGCCGCGTTCTTCGTGCACGCATCAAGTGTCGAGGTTATTCGTCACTTATTCAAGCCAAATCGGTTGCGCAAGCGTCGAGAATCGACGACGCTTAGCCCTGTGACCGAACCAAGCTCTTCCGACATCGCCGCGTATGTCCTCGCCCACTCCTCCCCCGCCGACGACCTGCTGCGTGAGCTCGCGGCCGAGACCTCCGCCGCGTTCCCGGACGCCGCCGGCATGCAGATCTCCGCCGACGAGGGCCAGCTGCTGACCATGCTGGTCCGGCTCACCGGCGCCCGGTACGCCGTCGAGGTCGGCGTCTTCACCGGCTACTCGGCCATCTGCATCGCCCGTGGACTGGCCCCCGACGGCACACTGCTCGCCTGTGACGTGTCCGAGGAGTGGACGGCAGTCGCCCGGAGGTACTGGCAGCGCGCCGGCGTCGAGCAGCAGATCGACCTCCGGATCGCGCCGGCCGTCCAGACACTCCAGGCACTGCCCGCCGACCCGGTGATCGACTTCGGGTTCATCGACGCGGACAAGCCGAGCTATCCCGACTACTACGAGGCCCTCGTCCAACGACTGCGCCCCGGTGGCCTACTGGTCCTCGACAACGTCCTGCAGGGCGGCCGGGTGCTCGACCCCGAACCCCGTGACCCTGGTCCGCTCGTCATGCGGCAGCTCAACAAGGCCATCGCCGCCGACGACCGTGTCGAGGCCGTCATGCTGCCCGTCCGGGACGGCGTCACCCTGGTCCGCAAGCGCTGATCGACCGGACACCGCACGACCCGCCAGCCAGGGTTCAGCCGACCCGACCTCGGCCGGCGGGTCCGGACAGGCCCGGCCCGGTCACCCCGGCTGCCCGTCGGGAGCGAGCACCGGAGCGGAGGCGGTAGACCGCCGGCAGGGGGATGCCGGCCCAGAACGGCACGTCCACCGGTGCGCCGAACCCGCGGTGGGCTCGACCGTCCGGGCTTATCTGGTCGGCAGCAGGACCTTGAGCGACGTGCTGAAGGCCGTCCAGGCGACCGGGTCGAAGGCCAGCACCGGGCCGGCCGGATCCTTGCTGTCCCGTACCGCGACGATCGCCGTGAGGTTGTCTGCGACCTCGGCACAGTTACCGTTGGCGCCGGGACGAACCCGTCACGTTCACCTGTAGCCGGCTCGGCCGTCGAGAATCGCGCTGACCGCCGCGTCGAGTTCAGCCGGGGTCACGCGGGCGTCCAGATTGGCGCGGAGACCGGCGAAGTTCAACCGGTACATCTTGTCGACGGGCAGCTCCCGTTTCCGCCAGATCTCCTCGACCGGCCAGTGCGTGTACAGCCGGTGGGCGAGTGTGCGTACCGCCGAGTCCACGTCGACCGGGGGCAGGGAGAGGTCATCGGCGAGAGCGAGGTGCGGAGCCGGGTCGTCACCCCAGAACTCGTACTCCCAGCCGGGCCAACGTTGCGGCCACCACTCGGCGAGTCCGCGGAGAATCTCGATGCTCCACAGACCCGCGCGGCGCGTCCGCAGGTTAAGGTGCAGACCGGCCAGGGGCATCGTGCGGCACGCCGTCACCGGCTCCTCGGCCGGCAGCGCCGCGAGCAACAGTTCCGGGCCGAGGCGCCAGGGTTGCTCTGCCCACGTGTTCAGCGCGTACCTGCGGCATCCGGTCTCGTCGACCACGCTCACGACGTACCTGACCGGGTCGTCCGACTCGCCTCGGCCGTACCGGTAAAGCTCCGTACGGAAGGGGTCGGCCTCGCGCACCGCAGCGCGGTCCTCGCCGAGGGCGGCAACCAGGTCGCCGGTCCCGTGGTAGGCCCACTCGATCGTCCAGCCCGCCCAGGTTCGCGAATATCCGTCGAGCAGCGCGGCCCGGGCGGCGTAGGTCTCGTCGCAGCCGAACGGGTCCAATCCGGTGTGGAACAACAGACGGTGCCGGTCCGCGTCGATCAGAACAGCGTCCCGGCAGAACACGTCGTTGGCCCAGCCGTCGTCACCGTCGTAGTCCTCGTCGAGCGCAGCCAGCCAGCGCAGTACCGCCGCCGGCCCGATCGCGAGGTAGTAGTCAACGCCCATACTGGCGCCGCCGCCCATCGCGTGCCGGGACACCACTCCATCTTGGACGGTCACATACCGCACCAGGCTTCCCACCGGCGCAGGATAGTCGGCAGCTACGACAGGAGGTCCTCGACGACGTCACTTCTCCGGGCGTCGCCGATCCGGGTCGACCGAGCCTCGGCGGAGGCTGCATGTCGTACGGGTCGCCCGCCATGCAGGCGACACCGAACTCCGGCCCACCGTGTGGTCAGAGTTCGACGGGCGGCACCGGTGGCCGCAGTACGCAGAACTCGTTGCCGTCGGGATCGGCGAGCACGTACCAGGCCCAGCCGTCCTCCTCGACGGGGCTTTCGGTGCGGCACCGCGCCCCGAGGGACACCAGCCTGGCCACCTCGGCGTCCAGGTCAGGCACCCGCAGGTCGATATGCATCCGGTTCTTGGACGCCTTCGGCTCCGGAACCCGCTGCAACAGCAGTTCGACGCCGTTCCCGTTCGGGGGTAGCAGTCGTCGGTAACGCCCTGGCGACAGCGGTTCGGCGACGTACCCGAGTACGCCGGACCAGAACTCTCCCGAGCGGGCCAGATCGGCACAGTCCAGGACCACCGCCAGGACAACGTCATCCCGTCCACCGAAACGAGTCGGCCCGCCAGTCATGGCAGCAGGTTATGCGACGACACCCCCGCCTCGCGCGCCACCACGGTGGGCGCGGCGGTCGCGAGACCGCCTCCCGGCGATCGCGCACGCTGCCGCCCGGGCCGACCCCTCAGTACGGCGTGACGCCGGGCGGCAGCGTCGAGTTCTCGGCGGCGGTCCGGATGTAGTCGAGCAGGATCCGCCGGAAGGCCCGGGCGGCGTGGGTCGGTTCCACCTCCCGTCGCCGGGCCAGCGCAATGGTCCGCTGCACGCCGGGCGGGGCGAGCGGGGTGACCCAGAGCCGGGGGCGCCGGGCGACCACGATGCCGGGGACCAGGGCGGCGCCGAGCCCGGCCTCGACGAAGCTCAGCACCGCGTCCATCTCTCCGCCGTCGACCGCGAGGCTGGGTTCGAAACCCGCCTCCCGGCAGGCCCGCAGGGTGACGTCGCGCAGGTCGTAGCCCCGCCGGAACATCACCAGCGGTTGGTCGCGCAGCTCGGTGAGGCGCAGGGTGCCGGTCGAGTCGGTCATCGGCAGCGGGTTGACCGAGGCGACCACCAGGCTGTCCCGCAGCACCGGCTCGGTACGCAGTGCCGGGTCGGGGCCCTGCGCGGGCAGGATGATCAGCGCCAGGTCGAGTTCGCCGCGGAGCAGGTCCCGGACCAGGTCCTGGGAGCCGCTCTCCTCGATCCGCACCTCGACGTTCGGGTGGGCGTCCCGGAACCGCCGCAGCACCGCCGGGGCCAGCGAGGTGACCAGGCTGGGGGTGGCCCCGAGGCGGATCCGGCCCCGGCGTACCCCGACGAGTTCCTGGACCTCCCGGCGGGCGGTGTCGACGTCGGCGAGGATCCGTTCGGCGAGTGGCAGCAGCACCTCGCCGGCGGCGGTCAGCGCGATGTTGCCGCGTACCCGTTCGAAGAGCGGGGCGCCGAGTTCCGTCTCCAAAGAGTGAATCTGCTTACTGAGCGAAGGCTGGGTGACGCCGACATTATCGGCGGCATGAGTGAAATGCCGGGTTTCGGCCACCGCCACGAAGTACCTCAACTGTTGGAACTGCACCTCCATAGCCTACGGCTATCAACACTGCGCGTTCCATGCATTGGACGACTAATCCGAGGATACCTAGCGTTTGACGGGTGACAGCTGTATCAACGCGAGCGCCGGTCCGGTCCAGCATCGGCCTCAAGGCCGTCATGGCGGTGACGGGCATCCTGCTGGTGCTCTTCCTCATCGCCCACATGCTGGGCAACCTGAAGATCTTCGTCGGAGCGACCGACTTCGACCACTACGCCCACTGGCTGCGCACGATCGGTTCGCCGGTGCTGCCGGACACCTGGTACCTCTGGGCCCAGCGGGTGCTGCTCGGCGTCGCCCTGGTCGCGCACATCTGGTCCGCCACCGTGCTGGCCCGCCGGGCCCGGGCCGCCCGCCCGGTCCGGTACGCGCACCGACCCAAGGTGCAGACGAACTACGCGGCCCGCACGATGCGCTGGGGCGGGGTGATCATCGCCCTGTTCGTGGTCTACCACCTGCTCGACCTGACCACCGGCGACCTGAACCCGGTCGGTGACCCGCGCCGGCCGTACGCGAACGTGGCCGCCGACTTCGCGCCCGAGCGCTGGTACGTGACCCTGGTCTACGTCATCGGGATCGTCACCCTCGGCTTCCACCTGCGGCACGGCATGTTCAGCGCGCTGCGCAGCCTGGGTCAGCAGACCCCTCGCGGCGAGCGGCGGGCCCGGGGCGCCGCCCTCGCCTTCGCGGTCCTGCTCTGCGCCGGCTACCTGGTGGTGCCGTTCTCCGTCATCGCCGGCCTGGTGGGGTGACCGGCGATGACACCACGAGCCGACGAGCCGCAGGACCCCCGGGTCGGACAGTCGATGGAGGCCGGCGCCGACGTGCCGACCAGCGCGAACGCCGATGTGCTGGCGACCCGCGAGAGTGACGGGCCGGATCGGCGGGCCGAACCGGCGGGCCGGCTGCGCACGGCGGTCAACAACCTGCTCGGCCGACGCCCACGAGTCAGCGAATTGGGACAGAGCTTTATGGAATACACCAGCCAGGACAACATCGGCAGCGAGCTCGGCGACGCGCCGGACAGCCCGGACGGTGACCTCTTCCGGTACGGCGATCCGATCGCCGACCAGGCCGCGCCGGACGGGCCGATCGAGACCCGCTGGCAACGCCGCCGGTTCAGCGCCAAGCTGGTCAACCCCGCCAACCGCCGCAAGCTGACCGTGATCGTGGTCGGCACCGGGCTGGCCGGCGGCTCGGCCGCGGCCACCCTCGGCGAGCTGGGTTACCGGGTCAAGTCGTACTGCTACCAGGACAGCCCGCGCCGGGCGCACTCGATCGCCGCGCAGGGCGGGATCAACGCCGCGAAGAACTACCGCAACGACGGCGACTCCATCCAGCGGCTCTTCTACGACACCGTCAAGGGCGGCGACTTCCGGTCCCGGGAGTCGAACGTACGCCGGCTCGCCGAGGTCTCGGTGGAGATCATCGACCAGGCGGTGGCCCAGGGCGTCCCGTTCGCCCGGGAGTACGGCGGCCTGCTCGACACCCGCTCGTTCGGCGGCGCCCAGGTGCAACGGACCTTCTACGCCCGGGGCCAGACGGGCCAGCAACTGCTGCTCGGGGCGTACCAGGCGTTGGAGCGGCAGATCGGGCTGGGCCGGGTGGAGATGCACTCCCGGCACGAGATGCTCGAACTGATCGTGGTCGACGGGCGGGCCCGCGGCATCGTGGTCCGCGACCTGGTCACCGGTCGGATCAGCACCGAGTACGCGGACGCTGTCGTGCTCGCCAGCGGCGGCTACGGCAACGTCTTCTACCTCTCCACCAACGCCAAGGGCTGCAACGTCACCGCCACCTGGCGGGCGCACCGCAAGGGGGCGCTGTTCGCCAACCCCTGCTACACGCAGATCCACCCGACCTGCATCCCGGTCTCCGGCGACCACCAGTCGAAGTTGACCCTGATGAGCGAGTCGCTGCGCAACGACGGCCGGGTCTGGGTGCCGAAGACGGTCGGCGACAACCGTCCGCCCCGGGAGATCCCGGAGGACGAGCGGGACTACTACCTGGAGCGGATGTACCCGGCGTTCGGCAACCTGGTCCCCCGGGACATCGCCTCCCGGGCGGCGAAGAACGTCTGCGACTCCGGCCGGGGCGTCGGCCCGACCGGGCTCGGCGTCTACCTCGACTTCGCCGACGCGATCAACCGGCTCGGCCGGTCCACCATCGCCGACCGGTACGGCAACCTCTTCGACATGTACCAGCGGATCACCGGCGAGGATCCGTACGAGATGCCGATGCGGATCTATCCGGCGGTGCACTACACGATGGGCGGGCTCTGGGTCGACTACGACCTCCAGTCGACGATCCCCGGACTCTTCGTGATCGGCGAGGCGAACTTCTCCGACCACGGCGCCAACCGGCTCGGCGCCTCGGCGCTGATGCAGGGCCTGGCCGACGGCTACTTCGTGCTGCCCAGCACGATCGCCGACTACCTGGCCGCCGGTCCGTTCGAGCCGTTGGCGGACGACCACCCCGAGGTCGTCGCCGCGCGTGACGACGTCGAGGACCGGGTACGCCGGCTGCTCGCCGTCGACGGCGACCGGACCGTCGACTCGTTCCACCGTGAGCTCGGCCAGATCATGTGGGAGCACTGCGGGATGGAACGCACCGACGCCGGGTTGCGCAAGGCGTTGGCCGAGATCCGTGCCCTGCGGGAGCAGTTCTGGCAGCGGGTGAAGGTGCCCGGCGACGGCGAGGGGCTCAACCAGGCGCTGGAGAAGGCCGGCCGGGTCGCCGACTTCTTCGAGCTGGCCGAGCTGATGTGCATCGACGCGCTGCACCGTACCGAGTCGGCGGGCGGGCACTTCCGGGCCGAGAGCCAGACCCCGGACGGCGAGGCGCAGCGCGACGACGACCACTTCGCGTACGTCGCCGCCTGGGAGTTCACCGGCGCCGACCGTCCGCCGGTGCTGCACAAGGAAGACCTGAACTTCGAGTACGTCCACCCCACCCAGCGGAGCTACAAGTGAATCTGACCCTGCGGATCTGGCGCCAGAAAGGTCCGGACGATCCCGGCCGGATGGTGACCTACCCGGTCACCGACATCTCCCCCGACATGTCGTTCCTGGAACTGCTGGACGTGCTCAACGAACAACTGACCCTGGAGGGCAAGGACCCGGTCTCGTTCGACCACGACTGCCGGGAGGGCATCTGCGGCGCCTGCGGCATGGTGATCAACGGTGTGGCGCACGGCCCGGAGCGGGCCACCACCGCCTGCCAGCTCCACATGCGACACTTTTCCGACGGTGACACGATCGACATCGAGCCATGGCGGGCCAGGGCGTTCCCCGTGGTCAAGGACCTCGTGGTGAACCGCGGCAATCTCGACAAGATCGTTGCGGCCGGCGGCTACATCAGCGCACCGACCGGCAGCGCCCCGGAGGCCCACTCCCAACTGGTCCGCAAGGCGGACGCCGACGCCGCCTTCGAGTCCGCCGCCTGCATCGGCTGCGGCGCCTGCGTCGCGGCCTGCCCGAACGGCTCGGCCACCCTGTTCCTGGCGGCGAAGGTGACCCACCTGAGCCTGCTGCCGCAGGGCCAGCCGGAGCGGCTGACCCGGGTGGTCGGCATGGTCGACGCGCACGACGAGGCGGGCTTCGGCGGCTGCACCAACATCGGTGAGTGCTCGGCGGTCTGTCCGAAGGAGATCCCGCTGTCCACCATCGGCCGACTCAACCGGGACTACCTGCGGGCCACCCGGGAACGCAACGGCACCCCGGGCACCTGAAACATCCTGTGTATCAGGCCCTGCGGTTTCATCTAGATTCACCTATCGTGTCCGGGCGGGGATCGGCACAAAGCCGGCACCCGGGCGGCGGCCCGCGCAGCGACCGCCGCCGATCCGACTCACGGGAGGCCTCGCACGTGACGAACAGGGTGAATCGCCGGACCGCACTGGGCATCGGTGGCGCGGCGACGGCGGGAGCCGTACTCGGGCTGGGCAGCCCGGCCGTGGCGGCGCCGGGTGGTGGTGCCGCGAGCGATCCGCAGGAGGAGCCGTTGGGCACGCCCAGGGACAAGGTGGCGCTCGCCTACCGGGTGGAGAAGACCCGAGCCGGCGGCAACTGGTACTCGTACATCACCGTCGCGAGCTCCAGCGGCGCCGCGCAGGTCGCCGCCGAGGAGAACGCGGACACCGTGGTCGAGGCGTACAGCGTCAACAAGATCGCGGTGGCCACCGCCGTGCTCGACAAGGTCGACCGGGGACTGCTCACCCTCGACCAGCGGGTCGACGTCACGGCGGCGATCGTCGTCCCGGGCGGGGACGGCATCTTCAGCCTGGACAACGCCTACCCCAGCTCGGTCACGCTCGGCCACGTACTCGCCGCGCTGCTCACCGTCTCGGACGACACCGCGGTCCGACTCTGCGGCCTGGTCGCCCCGGCCGCCGAGATCAACCAGATCCTGGTCGCCAAGGGCTTTCCGAACACCCAGGTCGAGCCGGTCGCCAACCCGAACCGCTTCTTCCTCGGCACCAGCACCGCCCGGGAAACCCACAACCTGTTGCAGGCGCTGGTCGGCGGCACCCTGCTGTCGCCCGCCTCGACCACCTTCCTGCTCAACCTGCTCCGCGCGCCGATCGCGTTCAACGACGGGATCCGCCGCACCATGTCCTCGGACGACCGGGCCCGGATCGCCACCAAGGCGGGCTGGTTCGCCGACGCCCGACACGAGGCCGGGATCATCTTCAGCCCGGCGGGTGCCCCGGTGCTGACGTACGTGCTGTTCGCCGACGGTCAGGCCGACCCGGACAACTTCGGCGCCACCCACCCGGCCGTACAGGCCCGGGCGGCGCTGGGACCAAAGTTCCTGGCCGCGGTGAACGGACTCACCAACCCCTCCGCACCGAGCCGACGCCCGCGCCGCTACCAGCCCACCAACGGCGGCTGATGCCGTACCCGAACCGCACCGACCTGGCCGGACTCTCCGAAGCCGGTGCCCGCCCGGGCGTACCCTACGTCCGGGGGCGAAGGGTGACCAACGGATGTCGGCGGGTTCGGCGCGGCGTGACACGGAGCTGACCGCTGCCCGGGTCCACCGCCAGCGGTGGACCCGGGCGGCGCTCGCCCTCGCCGCGTTCGCCGCCGCGGCCTGGGCGGTCCGGGACGTGCCCACCGCGCTCGGCCGGCAGCCGCGCGGGGCCCGGGCCGACCGGGTACGGCGCTCCCCCCAGTTCCACGAGGGTGCGTTCCGGAACCCGGTCACCACCCGGACACTGCTGCCCGGCAGCGGCCGGTACGCCCTGCGGGAACTGTTCTTCGGCCGACAGCCCCGACGGCCGTCCGGAACCATCCCGGTGATCGACCCGGACGCCGCCCCGACGGCCGACGCCGGCTCGTCGCTCGCCTCCCACGCCGTCTCACCGGTCGACGCGCGGCCGGGTACGCCGGCACCCGACCCCGCCGACGAACTCAACATCGTCTGGTACGGACACGCCTCCGCACTGCTCGAGATCGAGGGCCGACGGGTCCTCGTCGACCCGGTCTGGAGCGAGCGGTGCTCACCGTCGGCCCGGGTCGGCCCCCGACGGCTGCACCCGGTCCCGGTGCCACTCGCCCGGCTCCCCCGGCTGGACGCCGTGCTGATCTCGCACGACCACTACGACCACCTCGACGTGGCGACCGTCCGCGCGCTGCACCACACACAGTCCGCACCGTTCCTGGTGCCCCTCGGCGTCGGCGCCCACCTGGAACGCTGGGGCGTACCGCCGGAGCGGATCGTCGAGTTGGACTGGACCGAACGCGCCACGGTCGCCGGTCTGGACTTCGTCGCCACTCCGGCCCGGCACTTCTCCGGACGCGCCTTCGCCCGGGACCGGAGCCTCTGGGGATCCTGGGTGGTCACCGGCCGACGTCGTCGGGTCTTCTGCTCCGGCGACTCCGGCTTCTTCGACGGATACGCCGCCATCGGCGCCACGTACGGCCCGTTCGACGTCACGCTGGTCCAGATCGGGGCGTACTCCGCCGCCTGGCCGAACGTGCACATGGTGCCGGAGGAGGCGGTCGCCGCACACCTGGACCTGCGCGGCGGACTGCTCGTCCCGGTGCACTGGGCGACCTTCAACCTCGCACCGCACGGCTGGGCCGACCCGATCGACCGGCTGTGCCGGGAGGCCGAGGTCCGGGACGTCCGGCTGGCGGTACCCCGGCCCGGTGAGCGGGTGGTCGTGGACCGGCCGCCGCCGGTGGACGGGTGGTGGCGGACACTCCGCTGACCGACCTCCGACCGCTCGGTCGGACCCACCGGTGGTGACGGGCGCCCGTCTGCCGCCATCCTCCCGGCGGGTCGAGCCCGGATCAACGGGTGAGGGACAGTTCCGCGCCGTCGTCGGGCACCATCTCGGCCGGTCCTCGCCCGATGGCCGCGTACACGGCCGGGCGGTGGGAGCGGAGCACGAGTCCCCAGCCGAGTCCGAGCAGACCGACGATCGCGACGAGGCCGGGCAGCAGCCAGGCCAGCGGTGAGTCGCCCGGCGCCAGCAGCGCGTCGAAGTCGACCACGAGCACGACCAGCAGGCCGAGGAGCAGCACGGTCGCCAGTCCCGGCGCGAGGGTGCGCTGCCAGACGTTCACCCCGGACTCCGGCCGCCTCCGGAAGAAGCCGACCACCGCCGCCGAGGTGAGCGCCATCAGCAGCACCACCCCGACCGCCGCGACGCCGCTGAGCCAGGTGAACAGGTCGAACACCGGGTCCCGGTCGGCCAGGACGAAGGCGACCACCACCCCGAGGGCCAGCGCCGTCTGGGTCAGCGAGCCGGCCACCGGGGCCCCGGTGCGGATCCCGGTCCGGCGGAGGTACCCCGGCAGCACCCGTTCCCGGCCCAGGGCGAAGAGGTAGCGCGCCACCCCGTTGTGGAAGAAGAGCAGGGCGGCGAGCACCGAGGTGCCGAAGAGGACGTACGCGAGGTCCGCGATCATGCTGTGGGCGTGCTCGGCGAGGACGTCGAAGACCACGCGCGGGCCGGCCGCCGCCGAGGTGTTCGGTGTGTCCACCGGGCCGGTGACCACGGACAGCGCCCAGGCGGACAGGGCGTAGCAGGCCCCGGTGAAGGCGAGCGCGAGATAACCGGCCCAGGCCACGGTACGCCGGGGGTCGCGCACCTCCCCGCTGTAGACGGCGCCGGACTCGATCCCGACGAACGAGGCGACACCCAGGGCCAGCACACCGCCGAGCCCCGCGGCGAACAGGTTGTCGGGATCCAGGCCGGCCAGGGTGACCGTGCCCTCCGCCGGGCTGCCGAACGCGACCAGGTTGAAGACGAGGATGACGAGGCACTCCAGGACGAGCAGCACCGCCAGCAGTGTGGCGCTGAGGTCGACCCGCCGGACACCGAAGGCCCCGACGACCGTGAGCGCCACCAGCGCCCAGACCCACCACGGCTGGTCCACCCCGAACCGCGCCGCCGTGAAGTCGGCGACGACCGCGCCGAACAGCCCGTACAGGCCGATCTGGACGGCGTTGTACGCGACCAGCGCGACGAACGAACTGGCGACCCCGCCGGCCCGGCCCAGCCCGTTGGCGACGTACGCGTAGAAGGCACCGGCGTTGCTGACGAACCGGCTCATCGCCGCGTAGCCGACGGTGAAGACGGCGAGGACCACCGCGAGCAGCGGGAAGGACAGCGCGGCGCCGACGTTGCCGCTGACGGCGTACATGGTGGTGATGCCACCGCCGAGCACGGTCAGTGGTGCCGAGGCCGCGACCGTGAACAGGACGAGGTGTGCGGTGCCCAGACGGCCCTGGCGCAGGCCGGACTCCGGGAGGGGGCTGGAGGACATGTGTCGACGTCTCTCGGTGGGTGAGAAAACCGGAAAGTTGCACTGGCGCAAACATCCGAGAGCGTAGGGGTGATC
Organism: Plantactinospora sonchi; assembly: GCF_036422035.1. Taxonomy (NCBI): domain Bacteria; kingdom Bacillati; phylum Actinomycetota; class Actinomycetes; order Micromonosporales; family Micromonosporaceae; genus Plantactinospora; species Plantactinospora sonchi. The sequence goes on along the minus strand of NZ_JAZGQK010000007.1, from coordinate 474,051 downwards.
ACGCCGCGCGACAAGAGATCGACACGTCACAGTATTGAATGACGGAGGGCTGGGGCGGGTTGAACGGAAAGTGCGCATGCCGTACCGTCCGCATCGACATTGGACGCTGACCGATCCGGCAAGCCCCGCCGGCCGGCCAAGGATGACAAATGACCAGACACCCCGGCCAGCCCGACGAGCGAATGGCCGACGAGCTGTTTCTGATCGCGCACGACGACTACACCGGGAAGGCGCTTGCCGCAGCGGCCATGGTGAATTCCGCACTGGCCGGCGCACTCGTCGCCGAACTCCTGTTCGACGCGCGGATCACCCTCGTCCGATCCCAGGTGTACGTCGCCGACGACCGGGCCTGGCAGGAACCGGTCACCGACCGGGTACTCGGGGAGATGGTGCGGCGCGGCGACGGCCATCCGGTCCGGTCCTGGCTGGAGTTCCTCGCGTCCCGGGCCCGGGAGCATGTCGGGGACCGACTGGTCAGCGCGGGCGCGGTCCGGCGTACCACCACCCGGAGCCTCAACCTGCGGACCACGGTGCGCTGGCCCGGCCTGGATCCGAACCGGGTCGCCCGGCCCCGGGTACGACTCGGCGCCGTTCTGGAACGCTCCGAGCAGCCGTTGGACGTACGGACGGCGACACTGGCCGGGCTGGTCCAGGCGGCCGGACTCATCCGGGCCCTGATCCCGACCAACCGGGCCGCGGTGGCCAGCCGGATCGCCGCCGCCCGCCGACTGCTCCCGCCCGAACTCGGCGACCTGCTCAACGCCGTCGACTCGACCGTCGCGGCCGGCACGGTGACGGTCCGCCGCTGACCGCCAGGTGTCCCCGTTCGGGGATGGCCCGCTGTACGACCGGAAGCGGCGGCAGGGGCGCCTTCCGCACCCCCGGCGTACCTTCCCGGACGTACGGCGGGGCGTGCGGCACAATGCTCGACGGAACGACCAGTCGGGAAAAGGCGGATCAGGAACGTGACAACCTCTGTACAGCCGCGCTCGGTGGACCAGCGGATCGCCGAGGAACTCGGCGTCCACGAGCGGCAGGTACGGGCCGCCGTCGAACTGCTCGACGGCGGGGCGACCGTGCCGTTCATCGCCCGGTACCGCAAGGAGGTGACCGAGTCCCTCGACGACGCGCAGCTGCGCGCGCTCGAGGAGCGGCTGCGCTACCTGCGGGAGCTGGAGGAGCGGCGGGCGGCGGTGCTGGAGTCGATCCGCGGCCAGGGCAAGCTGGACGAGGCGCTCGAGGCGCAGATCATGGCGGCCGACTCGAAGGCCCGGCTGGAGGACATCTACCTGCCCTACAAGCCGAAGCGGCGGACCAAGGCGCAGATCGCCCGGGAGGCGGGCCTCGAGCCGCTGGCCGAGACCCTGCTCGCCGATCCGACCCAGGACCCGCGCACGGTGGCGACCGGCTTCGTCAACCCGGATGCCGGGGTGGCCGACCCCACCGCCGCGCTGGACGGTGCCCGGGCCATCCTGGTCGAGCGGTTCGCCGAGGACGCCGACCTGATCGGCTCGCTGCGGGAGCAGATGTGGTCGCGGGGCCGGCTGGTCGCCAAGGTACGTGACGGCCAGCAGGAGGCCGGCGCCAAGTTCGCCGACTACTTCGACTTCGCCGAGCCGTACACCAGGATGCCGTCGCACCGGATCCTGGCGATGTTCCGGGGCGAGAAGGAGGGCGTGCTCGACCTGACCCTGGACCCGGAGGAGGCGCCGGCGCCGGACGACGTACCGGTGGGGCCGAGCCGCTACGAGCGGGAGATCGCCGCCCGGTTCGGGGTGGTGGACCAGGGTCGGCCGGGTGACCGCTGGCTGTCCGACACGGTGCGCTGGGCGTGGCGTACCCGGATCCTCATCCACCTCGGCGCGGACCTGCGGGTCCGGCTCTGGCAGGCGGCGGAGGACGAGGCGGTCCGGGTCTTCGCGGCGAACCTGCGGGACCTGCTGCTCGCCGCGCCGGCCGGGACGCGTCCGACGATGGGCCTCGACCCGGGCCTGCGGACCGGGGTGAAGGTCGCGGTGGTCGACGGCACCGGCAAGGTGCTGGCGACCGACACCATCTACCCGCACGAGCCGCGCCGGCAGTGGGACGCCTCGATCGAGACGCTGGCCAAACTGGCCCGCGCGCACGGGATCGAGCTGGTCGCGATCGGCAACGGTACGGCGAGCCGGGAGACCGACAAGCTCGCCGCCGACCTGATCCGTCGGCACCCGGACCTGAACCTGACCAAGGTGATGGTCTCCGAGGCCGGTGCCTCGGTCTACTCCGCCTCCGAGTACGCCTCCCAGGAGCTGCCCGGGATGGACGTCTCGCTGCGTGGCGCGGTCTCGATCGCCCGCCGGCTGCAGGACCCGCTCGCCGAACTGGTCAAGATCGACCCACGGTCCATCGGCGTCGGCCAGTACCAGCACGACCTCTCCGAGGTGAAGCTCTCCCGCTCGCTGGACGCGGTGGTGGAAGACTGCGTGAACGGCGTCGGGGTCGACGTCAACACCGCTTCCGCACCGCTGTTGACCCGGGTCTCCGGCATCGGCGCCGGGCTGGCCGAGAACATCGTGCTGCACCGGGACGCGAACGGACCGTTCCGCAGCCGGCAGCAGCTCAAGCAGGTCGCCCGGCTCGGTCCGAAGGCGTTCGAGCAGTGCGCCGGCTTCCTGCGGATCCCGAACGGGGACGATCCGCTGGACGCCTCCAGCGTGCACCCGGAGGCGTACCCGGTGGTCCGGCGGATCCTCGCCTCGACCGGCAGCGAACTCTCCACGCTGATCGGGAAGACTCCGGTACTGCGCAAGCTCCGGCCCGCCGACTACGTCGACGACACGTTCGGGTTGCCGACCGTCACCGACATCCTGAAGGAGCTGGAGAAGCCGGGCCGCGACCCGCGTCCGGCCTTCCGGACCGCGACCTTCGCCGACGGGGTGGAGAAGATCGGCGACCTGAAACCGGGCATGCTCCTGGAGGGTGTGGTCACCAACGTGGCGGCGTTCGGCGCGTTCGTCGACGTCGGGGTGCACCAGGACGGCCTGGTGCACGTCTCGGCGATGTCCCGGACCTTCGTCAAGGACCCGCGCGACGTGGTGAAGCCGGGTGACGTGGTCCGGGTGAAGGTGCTGGACGTGGACGTACCCCGGAAGCGGATCTCGCTCACCCTGCGTCTGGAGGACGAGGCGGAGGCCGGGCAGCGCCCGTCCGGTGGCGCCGGCTCCGACCGGGGCAACCCGGACCGTGGTACGCCGCGCGGCGGCGGCCAGCCCCGCCAGGGCCAGGGCCAGTCGCGCCAGGGCCAGGGGCGGGGCGGTCAGCAGTCCCGGTCCGGCGGCCGGGGCGGCTCGGGCGGCACCGGTGCCGCGGCCAACAGTGCGATGGCCGACGCCCTGCGCCGCGCCGGCCTCGCCTGAGGCGGGCATCCCCGCCCTGTCGGGACAGCAAACCAGTGACCCGCCGGACCCACGGGTCCGGCGGGTCACCACCGTCGGCGTCAGCGGCGGACGAGGACGTCGTCCACGCCGGACGGCGGGCCGACGGCGCTGAGGGTCGACGGGCCTGTCAGCTACGCGACGGCCCCGGACTCGGGGGCTTCGTCGCCGAGGGCGACGGCGAACCCGAAGGGAACGGCGAGGACGACGGCAGGTACGGAGTCAGCGACGGGAACGGGTGATCGGTCGGCAGCCAGGTCGGGTTCGAGGTCGGTGAGGGCTGACTGGACGCACAGTTGCCGGCGGACGCCCACTTGTCGGGCGCGGCGGGCGGGCTCATCCCGCTGACGGAGGTGTGCGAGATCTTCGCCCGGTAGACGGATGCGTTCCATTGGACGAGATTGCCGTAGTAGTAGGAGACGCCGGCAGCCCACTGGGGCAGACCGCCGCATCCCTGCGGCGACCCGATGGCCTGTGCCCGGATCGTCGGTGCGAGGACGGGCACCGCGATCACCGCCACCGCCGCGCCGATGACCAGGGCGATTGCCCGATTTCGAGATCTCACGAGACCCCCTGTGCATCGATGATCGATGCCCGGAACGGTATCAGCGGCGGGCGATGCGGGTAAGATCCTTCAGGCTTTCCGCCTCTGCCGGAAAGGTGAGGTGAACTTCCGCCTGGTGTGTCGCTGGTGCCCTCGGCCGTGACGGCGGAGGAGCGGATGAGTGCGGCTCAGTGGGTCCACAGCGGACTTCCCCGAGAATAGGATGCCGGATCGCTCTGCTCGGTGCCACCCGCCGGCAGGAGACACCCGAGACACCCGGGTCGTCCGGCGGGTGGCTGCGGTGCGCCGGGGCGGACTGCGGCGGCACGAACGGAACGGTCGGACCCCTGAGCGTCGGCGTGACTAGTTGCCGTTGGCGGCGGGAGCGGGGCCGGCATCGAACTGGCGGAACCGCGAGAGATCAGGGGCGGAAGGCCGCCGGGTCTGACGCGTTCGTCGCTTCCGGCCGGCGGCTGGCGGTCCTCGGGGACAGCACCGCCGGCATCCGGCGGGCCGGCGGCGTGGGACGACGTACCGTCACCCGGTGCCACCAGAGGCGCTGGATCAGCAGGGTGAGTACCCCGGCCAGGACGATCGCGCAGACGTTGATCAGCAGCTGGACGGCCGAGCCGACCGCCTCCTCGAACACGCCGTAGGCGAGCGCGACCGCCGCGTTCGCCGCCGCCGGCACGGTGGTGACCGAGATCAGTACGCCGACCAGCGAGCCGGACTTGTTGGAGGTGACCGCGAGCATGCCGGCCACCCCGGCGAGGAAGCCGACCACCCAGGAGAGGGCGTCGGGGCGCCAGATGAAGTCGGTGATCGGACGTTCGGCGAGCAGCATCGATTCGTTGATGAGGCCGGCGGCGGTCAGCGCCCAGGTGGCGAGCACGGTCACCACGACCGCGACCAGGAAGCCGACCCCGAGCGCCAGCAGCGACCGGCGGATCACCGACGGCCGCCACCGCATCAGTGCCACACTCAGCGCGGCGAGCGGGCCGAACTCCGGGCCCACCACCATCGCCCCGATGATCAGGATCGGCTGGTCGAGCAGCACCGCGATGCCGGCGATGATGGTGGCCAGGGTGATCAGCAGCAGGTACGTCGCGGAGAGCTGGGTCTCCTCACCGGTCTTCTGGGCGACCTCCTCCCAGACCACCGCGTCGGTGCCGTGCCCGGGAGCCGCGTCGATCGCCCGGTCGGCGGCGGCGGAGAGCGTCACGTCGACGCCGTCGCCGACAACCGCGCCGGACCGGTGCACACCGAGCGCCTGGAGCGCGTCGAGTACCTCGTCGGCCCCCTCCCGGGCGACGTCGCAGAGCACCACGTCACCCGGCGGCGTACGGGCGGCGCCCGGCAGCACGATGACGTGCGTCGCCGCCGGGTCGCGGGAGAGCAGGTCAAGTACCTCGGCCGACCGGTCGGTCGGCACGATGATCCGCAGGTGCAGCACGCCGTCATCCTTCGCCCGGGGCCGGCCCTGCTGGGCCGTCAGGCGACGACTCTAGTCAGCCCGGTCCACCGGCGCTCGGTGCCGCCCACCGATCGGCGGCCCGGTCCGGCGGCTCAGACCAGACACGGTCCGCCGGCTCAGACCAGGCCCGACCCGGCGGCCACCTCGGCAGGCGGCACCGTCGGCTTCTCGGTGTGCGCACCGACGGCCGCACAGGCCCGGCGCAGCGCCACGGTCTCCCGGATCCGCCGACGTACGGCCCGACGTCGGCTCCGCTCCTGATCACCGGTTCCGCCGGACGCCCCGGCCATGAGCAACAATTCGAGTGCCATGACGGAAACCGTAGCCAGCGGATGTGCGGAACCGGTGAAGAATCTGTCCCCGGCCGGTGCGGTCCGTCCCTCGACGGCATTCCCATCCGCTTTTCATCAGTTCTTCACCACCGCACCGCTCTAATCGGTGCCGCCAGGACCAGGCAGAATGGGGAAACATGAGCGCGCGGATCGTGGTCGCCGAGGATGACCCGAAGCAGGCCAATCTGGTCCGGGTCTATCTCGAGCGGGAGGGCCACAGCGTGCTGGTGGTCGGCGACGGCCGGACAGCCCTGGAACAGTGCCGGACCCGCCGGCCGGACCTGGTGATCCTCGACGTCATGATGCCGGTCATGGACGGCCTTGACGTCTGCCGGATCCTGCGGACCGAGTCCAACGTGCCGATCCTGCTGCTCACCGCCCGGACGACCGAGGACGACGTATTGCTCGGCCTGGACATCGGCGCCGACGACTACCTCACCAAGCCGTACAGTCCGAGGGAGCTGGCCGCCCGGGTCCGGGCGCTGCTCCGCCGGGCCGGCGTACTGACCGCGGGCAACCAGGCCGTGCTGCGGGTCGGCGACCTCGAGGTCGACCCGGGCCGGTTCGAGGTACGGATCGGCGGGCGCCTGATCACGCTCACCGCCAAGGAGTTCGGAATCCTGGAGGTGCTGGCCGGTGAGCCGGGCCGGGCGTTCACCCGGGCCCAGATCATCGACCGGGCCTTCGGCTTCGACCACTACGTGCTGGAGCGCACGGTCGACGCGCACGTGATGAACCTGCGTCGCAAGATCGAGGAGGATCCGGCCGAGCCGCGCTACGTACAGACCGTCTTCGGGCGCGGCTACCGACTGGCCGAACCGCCCGCCGACGAGCGTCCTGCCGGATCGCCCCCGGAGGGCGCCGTCGCCACCGGGGCGGACTCCCCGGCGTGAGTTTCCGGTTCCGGGTGCTCGGCCTGGTGATGCTCGTCGCGGTCAGCGCGACCGCCGTCACCGCCTGGCTGATCCTGCGCGGCGCCACCCAGCAGATCAACGAGCCGGACAGTGCCGCCTCGGCCCAGCTCGACGAGATCACCACCCAGCTCGCCGGCTACGGACTGCGGCACGGTACCTGGGAAGGGGTCAGCAGCCTGGTGGTGGGGTTGGGCAACAAGACCGGACAGCGGATCCACCTGATCACGGAGAACGGCGAGGTGATCGTCGACACCGACCACGAGGCGAACCCGAGTCGGCCGGTCCGCCCGATCGGCTCGATCAACGGTCCGGTCAACCCCCGGCCCTCCCTGGACCTGACCGGGGTCAACCAGGACGCGGCGTCGATCACCCTCAAGATGATCCAGAACTACCGGGCGAACGTACGGTTCGCCGCCTGTCTGACCCGCAGGGGCATCAACACCGTCTCGACCCCCGCCTCGTACGGGGTCCCGGGCGTCCAGGTCGACTACGCCACCGCCGCGCCGGCCCCGAGCACCGTCGACTCCTGCAACGGCTATCCCCGGGAGCCGATGGACGCCCTCGAGGAGGACCGGCGACGGGTCAGCGAGTGTTTTGTCACCGCCGACGCCGCCGAGCCGGACCACGACTGCCTGACCCAGGTGTTCGCGGACCGGATCAACGAGGTGGCGCCGCAACGTGCCCAGGTCTACGTCGGTGTCGGCGGGCAGTCGTTGGTGATCGGGCCACTGCTCGCCGCCGCCGCCGGTGTGGCCGCCGTGGCGATCATCGCGACCGCCCTGCTCAGCCACCGGGTGCTCCGACCGATCGGTACCCTGACCGCCGCCTCCCAGCGCCTCGGCCGGGGCGACCTGACCAGCCGGGTACCGGTCGAGGGCAACGACGAACTGGCGAGCCTGGCCCGCGCGTTCAACCGGATGGCCGACTCGCTGCAACGCGGCGAGGAGCGGCAACGCCGGCTGGTCGCCGACGTCGCGCACGAACTGCGTACGCCGCTGGCGAACCTGCGCGGCTATCTCGAGGCACTCTCCGACGGGGTGATCGACCCCGACCCGGAGCTGTTCGCGTCCCTGCACGAGGAGGCGGTCCTGCAGCAGCGAATCGTCGACGACCTGCAGGATCTGGCTCTGGCCGAGGCCGGCAGTCTGGCGTACCACCGGACCGTCGTCGACCTGGCGGAACTGCTGGAGACCTGCCGTACCGCGCACCGGGCCGGCGCCGACGCGGCCGGGGTGTCCCTGACGGTGTCGGCCGGGCCGCTACCTCCGGTGTACGCCGACCCGGACCGGATGCGGCAGGTGCTGGGCAATCTGGTCACGAACGCGCTCCGGGCCACCGGCCGGGGCGGCACCATCACCCTCACCGCCGAGCACGACGGCGATTCGGCGGTGCTCCGGGTCGCCGACACCGGCTCGGGGATCGCGCCGGAGGCACTGCCGTACGTCTTCGACCGGTTCTGGCGCGCCGACTCGGCCCGAGGCCGCAAGACCGGGGGAAGCGGCCTCGGCCTGGCCATCGTCCGGCAGATCATCACCGACCACGGCGGGGTGATCCGGGTCGCCAGCGAGCCGGGGGTCGGCACGACGTTCACCATCACACTGCCGGTCGGACCATCCGTCCCTCGGCGCTGAACCGGGCCGCCGGCCGGGAAGCCCGCCATGTCCCGACGACGCCTGACCCGCTCGGGGTTCGGAGCCGGACCGCCATACCCCGACGGCGCCCGACCCGGTCGGGGTTCGGGGCCCGGCCGCCATACCCCGACGACGCCTGACCCGGTCGGGGGTTCGGGGCCGGGCCGCCCGCGTCGGGATCAAGCCTGACCGCCCAGCGCGGGTGGTCCGGCCCCGAACCCCCACCCACGAACCTGGACCCCACGCGCAAGGACCCGAACCACGACACCCCACGGCCCGAGCCAGGCCGGTTCAGTGCCGGATGCCAGCCCAGTCATGGTGCCGCCGCACCGTGGAGAGGATGAAGTCGACAACCCGACGCGACGTGTCCGGCACCTGGTAGTCGACCGGACAGGGCACCCCGGCCACCGCCACCTGCTCGACCGCGACCGCGACCGCTTCCCGTACGCCGTCGGGATCCAGCCCGGTCATGATGATGCCGCCGGCGTCCAACGCCTCGGGGCGTTCGATCGACTCCCGCATGGTGACGGCCGGAAAGCCGAGGATCGCGGCCTCCTCGCTGATCGTCCCGCTGTCCGAGAGGGTGCACCGCGCCTGCGACTGCAGACGTACGTAGTCGAAGAGGCCGAACGGCTCGTGGAAGGCGATCCCCTCCAACGTGCCGGCGTCGACCGCGAGCGCCTCCAGCCGCTTGCGGGTACGCGGATGCGTGGAGACCAGCACCGGCAGTCGCCAGGCGTCCCGGACCGTACGCAGGCAGTCGAGCAACCGACCGAGCCGGACCGGGTCGTCGACGTTCTCCTCACGGTGCGCGCTGACCACGAAGTACCCGCCCGGTTCCAGTTCGAGCTGCCGCAGGATCGTCGAGGCGGCGATGTCCGGGCGGTAGTGTTCCAGCACCTCCCGCATCGGCGAGCCGGTGTGCAGGATGCGGCGCGGGTGCAGGCCCTCGGCGAGCAGGTTGCGGCGGGCGTGCTCGGTGTAGACGAGGTTGAAGTCGGCGACGTGGTCGACCAGTCGCCGGTTGGTCTCCTCCGGCACGTTCAGGTCGAAGCACCGGTTGCCCGCCTCCATGTGGTAGACCGGCACCCGCATCCGGCGGGCCATCAGCGCGGCGATGCAGCTGTTGGTGTCGCCGAGCACCAGCAGCGCGTCCGGCCGGAGTTCGGTGATCGCCTGCTCGACGCCGATCAGTACCCCGCCGAGCACCCGGCCCAGCGACGAGGTGTCGACCCGCAGGTAGCGGTCTGGTTCCCGCAGCCGCAGCTCGGTGAAGAAGACGTCGGAGAGGCTGCGGTCCCAGTTCTGTCCGGTGTGCACGAGCAGGTGCTCCACCGTACGGTCCAACCGGTCCAGTACCCGGGACAACCGGATGATCTCCGGTCGGGTACCGACCACCGTCATCACCCGGGTCATCGGAACCCTCCACTCCACTCGGTACCGGCCGGACTCGACCTGGTCACGCGATTCCCAGTACGGCGGTCTTGGTCAGCATGTCCTCGATCTGGTCGGCGCCGACCCGCAGCGACATCCGTTCCAGGTAGACCTCACGGGCCCGCCGTCCCAGCTCGGCACGGGTCGCCGGCGAGAGGACCGCGGCCTCGGCGAACCGGGCGGCGAGCGCCACCGGATCCTCCGGTGGGCAGGTCAGCCCGACCCGGGTCGACTCGACCAGCCGGGCCGCGTCGCCGCCGGCCGAGACGATGACCGGCGAGCCGCAGGCGAACGCGGCCTGGAGCTTGGAGGGCACGGTGCCACGCAGGCCGGGCAGGTCCCGCAGGCAGACCAGCTGGTAGTCGGCGGCGGCGTAGAGTTCGGCCATCTGCTCCGGCGCCCGTCGACCGAGGAACCGGATGTTGTCGGCACCGAGGTCGGCGGCGAGCCGGCGGGCGTACTCCTCCTCGGTGCCGGAGCCGACCAGCACCAGGTCGACCCGGTCGGCGACCGTGGCGGCCGCCCGGATCGCGGTCTCGATCCGCTGGAACGGTCCGATGTTGCCGGCGAACATGACGGTGCAACGGCCCCGGTGCCCGAGGGCGGCCCGGGCGGTCTCCAGCACCGGCGTCGGCCGGAACAGGCGCTCGTCGGTCCAGTTGAGCACCACCCGGACCTTGCCCGGGTCGGCGCCCCGGGCCACCACCAGCTCGGCCATCGACGGGGCGATGACGGCGATCGCGGCGGCACCCCGGTAGAGCCCGCGCATGGTGGCGGCGAGGGTACGGTCGACGACCTGGCCGACCCGCCCGGCCGGGCTCATCTCCGACGCGGTCACCGACTCCGGCCACATGTCCTGGACGTGCAGCACGATCGGGGTACGCCGGAGCAGCCGGGTCAGCGCGGCGGCGGCGAACGCGGTCGCCGGCGGGTGGTAGACGTACACCGCGTCGACGTCGTGGAGGTAGCGCATCGCGGCGAGGGAGCTGGTGGCCGCGAAGGAGAGGAAGTTGGTGACCCGGCCGACCGTCGACGAGTCGTGACTCGGGTAGACCGGCACCCGGCGTACGGTGAGGCCGCCCTCGCCGCCACGGTCGTTCCAGCGCTGCCGGTAGCCGGGGTAGATCCGCCCGCCGGGATAGTTCGGGAACGTGGTCAGCACCCGCACGTCATGTCCCCGGGCGGCGAGTTCCCGGGCGAGTTCGCCGGAGACGAAGGCGGGCTCCGGCGGGTACCACTGGGTGACGAAGCCGATCCTCATCCGCCGACCACCGCCGGGCGCGGCACGGACTCCGGTGCGTCGGCGGCCGGTACGGGCGGCGACGTGGCGGCATCCGGCGCGTCGCCGGCCGGTGCCGGCTCCGACGGGTGGACCGCCGGCCCGACAGTGGCGACGGTGTCGAGTCCGCCGACCGGCTCCGGGTAGGTGTCGGGCCGGGCCGGGTCGAAGAGTTCGTTCGCCCAGAACAGGGTGAGCAGTTCGCCGTCGCCGATGTTGGTGATCCGGTGTGCCCACATCGTCGGCATGTCGACCAGCACCGGTTCGTCCCCGCTGACCGTGAACCGGACCACCTCGGAGTGCCCGACCCGACGCAACGCGATCTCGGCGGTGCCCCGCAGCACCACGAACCGCTCGACCTTGGCCAGGTGGAAGTGCTCACCGCGGGTGATCCCGGGCCGGCTGGTCGAGACGAAGGTCTGCCCGCCGCCGCCGTACGACCGGACCGTCTCGACCAGCTCGCCGCGGCGGTCGGCGTGTCGGGTCAACGGCAGCGGGTAGTGCCCGGGGAAGCAGTGCGACCGGTACGTGTTGAACAGCCGTACGTCGTGTCGGCCCAGCAGGGGCGGCAGTTCACCCGCCCGGTACGCGGACGCGGCGGCGCCGAGTCGTTCGGCGAGCGCGCGTACCCCGATCCGCAGGGTGGGCATGGTCGGGTCCCAGGCACCGCTGTCGGGCACGTCGAGCAGCCGGGCGGCGGCGTCGAGGGCGTGCACCAGTTCCAGGTCGCGGTCCTGGTGGATCTCCGGCACCTGCCCGTCGGCCAGTAACCGGCAGAAGGTGGCGACCACCGAGTTGTAGAACGGGCGGCCGTGTTCGCCGTACAGGTTGGGCAGCAGGACGTCGTCGAAGCGGCCGGCGACGGTGGAGGCCAGGGTGGCGGCGGCGGCGACCTTGGAGTCGCCGTACGGGGTGCCGTTGCCGGCCTGGACCGAGTTGGCGAAGACGACGGTCGGCGGCGGTGCCGCGCACTGCCGCAGGCCCCGGGCGAGCGCGGCGGCGACCTCGACGTTGCCCGTAGCCACGTCCGCCGGGTCGCCCCGGTTGACGCCGGCCAGGTGGAGCAGCCGGTCGGCGCCGCTGACGGCGGCGGCGACCGCCGCCGGGTCGGCCAGCTCCGCCCGGGTCAGCCGGGTGGGCTCGGGCCAGCCGAGCGCGTGGATCAGGACACGGACGTGCCAGCCGAGGAAGCCCTCGGCCCCGGTGAGCGCGACCTTCACGGCGCCAGCGCCAGCTCTCGGGCGGCCAGCTCGGCCCGGATCTCCGGCAGCGTCCGCAACAGCTCCATGATCTCCGGTACGTCGAGTCGGGGCGCGTTGGCGGAGTGGAAGTCCTGGCCGACCGCGATCGCCGGGTCGCCCTCGGTGACGTAACTGGCGTAGTTCAGGTCGCGGGCGTCGATCGGGACCCGGAAGAAGTCCCCGAAGTCGTCGGCCTTGGCGAGTTCCTCCCGGCTGGCCAGGGTCTCGTCGAGCTTCTCACCGTGCCGCATGCCGATCAGGTCCAGTTTGGCGGGCACGTCGAAGAGCTGGCAGAGGGCCAGGGCCAGGTCGCCGATGGTGCAGGCGGCGGCCTTGCGGATGAAGATGTCGCCGGGTCGGGCGTGTGCGAAGGCGTGCTCGACCAGTTCGACCGACTCGGTCAGCGACATCAGGAACCGGGTCATGCCCGGATTGGTCACCGTCGGCGCCCGGCCGGCCTTGATCTGGTCGACGAAGAGCGGGACGACGGAGCCGCGCGAGTAGAGCACGTTGCCGTAGCGGACGCCGGAGACGATGGTGCGCCCGGAGCGGTTGTGCCGGGCGTGCGCCTGGGCGACCTTCTCCATCAGCGCCTTGGTCAGCCCCATCGCGTTGACCGGCTGGACCGCCTTGTCGGTGCTGAGCACCACGACCGAGGCGACCCCGTTGCGCTCGGCGGCCTCGATCACGTTCGCGCTGCCCAACACGTTGGTCCGGACCGCCTCCAGTGGGAAGAACTCGCAGGACGGCACCTGTTTGAGCGCGGCGGCGTGGAAGACGAAGTCGACGTCCCGGCTCGCCCGCAGCACGCTGTCGTAGTCCCGTACGTCCCCGACGTGGTAGCGGACCCGGTCGTCGCCGAGACGGTGCCGCATCAGGTCCTGTTTGGCCTCGTCGCGGCTGAGGACGCGTACCTCGCCGACGTTGCGGTCGAGCAGCCGACGCACCATGGTCTGTCCGAAGGACCCGGTACCGCCGGTGATCAGCACCCGGCGTCCGGCAGGCAGAAATGTCACTGAGGCTCCTGTTCGTACCGCTCGATTGCGTCGCTGGCGAGCCGACCGGGGCCCATCCGCCCATCGCGGCACGGCCCACCTCTGTCGGTTCGGCCGTCGATCTGAGGTACCGTCCGGCTAAACGACGAAGCGGCCGACAAGTCACGCAATGTCGAATTATCAGACCTACTGTCCCGTCATGTTGCTTTGACCGGCTGAATCGAGTGCCGGCTCCCGGCTCCGGTGCGCACGCCGTTCCGGTCGGGCCCGCCGGCTGCGCCGTCGGACGTGGCGGGCGTCTCTGACCTGACCGGTCGATCAGCCGTCGGCGGTACGGTCCTGCGGAGCGGGACAGGGGTGAGCAGCAGCAGGCCGATCAGGAGCCAGGCGATGGTGGCCACCCGGTTCGCGGTCAGCGCGGGCAGACCCAGGGACGCGCCAACCAGGACGATGATCAGACCGCTGGCGAACCGGGACGTGGCCCGGTCCATCGCCGCCTGCCGGGTGAACCAGGCCAGCACCAGACAGCCGATCACCGCGGTGTAGATGAACGCCCCGACAAGGCCGGCGATCGCCAGGGCCTCGATCCAGCCGTTGTCATAGGCCGCCGCGACCCCGCCCGCGCCGAACCCGAACCAGGGCGAGGCGCTGGCGACGATGTCCCAGACGTACAGGTGGCTCGGCGCATCCCCGAGACGGCCGGCGGTGTAGAAACCGATCAGGTCGGATCCGCTGTCCGACGGGCGGAACAGCCGGGTGAGATAGCCGACTCCGTCCCAGGCCGGCAGTAGGCCGTACTGGCTGGCGGACACCACCAGCAGCAGCGCGCCCGGGAGTGCCCACAGCCGAGGACCGACGATGCCGAACGACCGGACCAGATGCCACAGCGCCAGCGGCAGCCCTATCATGAGGAAGATCTTCGAGACGGTCAGCAGACCGCCGATCGTCAGCAGTGTGCCGGTGCACACGAGGATCACCATGCGGTCGCGGTACCGGTAGATCGCCCCCAGCAGGGCGAGCGAGTACAGTGCGCCGCCCTCGGCGGGCTGGTTGAAGATCCCGGTGAGCCGGCCCATGCCGCTCGCCCGTTCCGCGACGCTCTGCCCGGTGGCATCGTTGCCCCAGAAGATCTCCAGCAGCGGCGTGATGTCCTGGGTCATGGAGACGACGCTCAGGGCGGTGTTGACGCACATCGCGACGATGAGGACCGTGCAGACGAGCTGAATCAGGCGGCGTGGTTCGGCACCGGAAGCGGCCAGCATCAACGCCAAGGCCAGCGCGGCGATCGGCAGCAGCAGGTTGTCCAGCCCGGCCAGCCCGCTGCGGGACTCGATGCTGGTGAGGATGATCCGGGTCGGACCGGCCACCCCGACCGCGGCGATGAGCAACTCGACGACCAGGAGGGCGGCGATCAGTGCGCCCACCGGGGTTATCCGCAACCTGCGGCCGGACAGGATGCCGACCAGCAGCAGTGAGTAGACAGCGATCTGCTCGGTACGGATACCGGGCTGCGTGGTGTAGGGCCCGAACGCGCCGAGGGTGACCAGCACCGCTGCCCCGTACGCAGCACCGTGGCCGCTGACCCGGCGTCGGCCGGTGGGGCGTGTGAGGTGCACGTCGCTGGTCATTGACTGGCGCCGTCCCGTCCGCTCGCCGGTACGTCCAGGACGGTCGGCCACTGACCGGCTCGCGCCGGCACGGGCGCGGTCGGCTGACCGGGCAGGGGTACCGCTCGACGATCGGGCCACTCCCCCGCCGGTCGATCAGCACCACGTGCGGAGGCCTGACCGTCGGGTCGCTGCCCGGACGGTCGGGGGCCGCAGACCCGTTCGACGTACTCGGCGGCGTCGGGCAGGGCGTCGAACTCCGTGGCGAGGACCGCCACTCGGACCAGGTCGTGCCAGGTGCCGTGCCGGAAGACCGCCTCTCGGTCCCGGCCCTCTATCCGCCAGCCGCACTTGCGGACGTACGCGCCGAGGCTGGCGGCGTTGAAGTCCAGGATGGTGCTGTGCAACCGGCGGAGTCCCACCTCGTGAAAGGACCAGGCCATCATCAGCTTGATCGAGTCGCTGCCCGCGCCCTTCGGCGCCAGCCCCGGCATCAGCTTGACCGCGGTGAGCGCCGAACGGTTGTGCCAGTCGACCTCCCAGAGCCCGGTGAGGCCGACGGGCCGGCCCGTCGACATGTCGGTCACGGTCAGCCGCCGGTTGCGCGGGTCCCGCAACGCGGTCGGGAACCAGTCCCGCTGCGCGTCGGGGGCCACCGGCCAGTCCCACCCCACCACGTGGGTACGGACCGCGGTGGTGTTGGCCAGTTCGGTCAGGAAGTCGAGGTCGTCGGCCCGCATCGGCCGCAGGCCGACGAGTCGCCCGGTCAACATGGTGCGCCCTTCGGTGGCAGGTCGTCGCTCGGCTGGTGGCGGGGACGCCGGGAGATCGGACGGGGCCGGTGCGGTGCGCCGGCCGGCACCGCCGGGGCGCGGGTGGTCGCGGCCGCCTGCCGCACCTGGCGCACCAACGCGGCGACCCGGGTCATGTCCCGCTCGGTCCACCGGGCGTCGGTGTGCAGCATGAGCATGCGTTCGGAGTAGTCCAGGTGGCGGGGGCCGACCTCACCGGGACGCAGCGTCCAGAGCACCGCCGGGTAGACGGCCCGGGAGATCAGGCCACGGCGGAGCTCCTCCCGACGCTGGTGCGACTCGCACTCGAGGACAACACCGAACGGGTACGCCCGGGCGGTGACCCCGGCGAGGGTGGCCAGGCGGTCGGCCAGGACGGTGGCGTTGGTGATCCGGCGTACCCGCAGCTCGTCGACGGGCAACGCGGGTAGCAGGGTTGCGGTGAAGTCCGAGACGGCGCTCACCTCGGCCGCCCGCAGCCGCCGCTCGCCGTCGACGTAGCCCGCCAGGTACGGCTCCTTCGCCAGCCCGGCGCCGCCCAGGTACGCGGTCTTCAGGCACATCGCCGCGAGGATCGTCCCGGCGGCCAGCCGTTGCCCGTCCGACGGTGCCGGCGCCGGCGGCAGCGGGCGGTCGACGGTCGACCAGAGCGCCCCTCCGTCGGGCAGCGGCAGGGTCTTGCGCAGCGAGGCGAAGACGTAGTCCGCGCCGAGGTGCGACAGCCACGGCGCCAGCGGGTCGTGGGTCGCGTCGACGATCACCGCCGCGCCGGTCGGGGCCGGTGTGGGTGGCCGGACCGGCGGGGTGCCGAAGTAGGAGACCAGGACCAGCGCCTCCCCGGGACCGACCCGGGGCGGTTCGCCGCCGCCCGCCGGCCCGGCGTCGTACCGGTGGACCGGAAGCACCGCCGCGACGTCGTCGGCGACCTCGGGGCAGTAGTACTCCGGCAGGTGGACCGCGGACCAGCCGTACTCGTGGCGGCCGTACTCGAGCAGCGCAACGAGCGCCTGCCGACCCGAGCCGTAGAGCCGGACCGACTCCGCCAACCCGGCCCAGCCGCCGCCGGCCGGTACCACGAGCGGGAACGCCGAGCCGACCTCCCAGCGGTCCGCCGTCACGCCGCGTCGGCCGTGTCCGGCTCCGGCCCGACCGGTCGGGCCGCCCGTCCGTGCGGTCGCACCGCCGGGCCGATCGTCGACGGTGCTCACTCGACCCGCTCCAGGACCGGGGTGAGCAGTTGCACGTCGTCGACCTCGTGCAGGCTCTGGCCCCGGATCTCACCGCGCCGGAACGGCTCGACCAGGGTACGGACCAGGATCCGGACGTCGAGCCAGGGCGACCAGGTGTCGACGTACCGGACGTCGAGGTCGAGGCGCTGGCCGAGGGTGAGGGAGCGCCGGCCGCTGGTCTGGGCGAGGCCGGTGATGCCGGGGCGGACCTCGTGCCGGCGGGCGTGGTGGCTGGTGTACCGGGGCAGGTATTCCATCAGCAGCGGCCGGGGCCCGACCAGGCTCATCCGCCCGGTCAGCACGTGCACCAGCTCCGGCAGCTCGTCCAGGCTGGTCCGGCGCAGGAACCGGCCGATCCGGGTGGACCGGACCTCGTCGGTGGTCCAGATCTCCTCGCCCGGCAGCGGTTCCCGCATGGTCCGGAACTTGGTCAGCGCGAACGGCACCCCGTGCAGTCCGGGGCGGAGCTGCTGAAACAGCACCGGCCGCCCCGAGGTGACCAGGATCAGCAGCGCGATCACGGCCATCAGCGGACCGAGGACCAGTAGCAGCAGGGCGGCCAGCACCACGTCCAGCAGCCGCTTGACACGTACGGCGGTCACGGGCGGTTCCTTCCGATCCGGTACGCCGGGAAGAATCCCGACGACTCGAGGTCCTCGACAGAGCGGTGCAGGTCCCGGGCCCGATCGGCCGTCAGAGCCGTGTAGCGGTCCGGGTCCACCACGACGGCACCGACCCAGAACGGGGTACGGGTCCCGCCGAACGAGCGCTTGAACTGGAAGAGGTTGTCGTCGGGGCGAAGGCCGCCGCCGAGGTGCACCAGCAGGCAGCCGGTCTCCGCCGCCCACTCCAGTACCGTCCACAGCAGCAGGTTGTTGGCCCCGTTCCGGGCACCACGCGGATCCGACCCGGCGAGGTGGTAGTGCACCCGCTGCCGGTGCCGGAACAGCAGGGCGCTCGCCACCACCGTGCCGTCCGCGTCGCGTACCTCCACCAGGTGGAGGTTCGGGCCGACGCCGTCGACCAGCCGGTGGTAGTACCCGTCCGGGAAGAGGTAGCCGGGGGCGCCGCCGACCCGGGCCATCGTCTCCGCGTACCGCTGCCGGAAGGGTGACCCGGGCGTGACGTCCTCGGCGGTCGCCGGCCGCAGGGTCGCCGTCTGTCCGACGTTGCGGGCCTTGCGGACCGCCGTCCGGGACCGGCCCTCCATCGCGGCCCAGACAGCCGCCGGGCCCCGCTCCACCGGCACGGTGATGGTGTCGCTGAGCCGGGTCAGCCGGACTCCGGGCAGCTCGTGGGCCCGCTGCACCGAGGTCGGGTCGAGCGGGGAGAACCGGAGGAAGAGGGTGACCAGCCGCTGTGCCCGCCACGCGTCGACCGCGTCGGCCCAGAACCGGGCCAGTTCGGTGCCGTGCCGTCCGGCGCGTACGTGCAGACCCGAGTAGCCGTACGGGCTGACCGCGTCGGCGGTGCCGTCGGCGAGCCGGCGGACGACGTACGGGACGAGGAAGTCGTCGCCCCGGTGCGCGAGCCGCCATTCACCCTGCTCCGGTACGGCTGCAGCGCCCCCGTACCCCGGGGTGAAGTACACGTCCGGGTACGCCAGGTCGAGTGCGATGGTCTCCGGGCCGCTGTCCCTGACGGCCAGTCCGACCGTCACCGCCGGCTCTCCAGGAACTGCTCGACGGCGCTCATCACCCGGGTGGTCTGCGCCTCGGTCAGTCCGGAGCCGCTGGGCAGGTTGAGCCCGTCCCGGAAGAGCCGCTGCGCCGCCCCGGTGAGCCGGGAGCGGGCATCGGCGAAGACCGGCTGCAGGTGCATCGGCTTCCACACCGGCCGGGTCTCGATCTCCTGCTCGGCGAGGTGCCGGGCCAGTTCTCCGGCGCGCCAGCCGGCCTGCCGTGGGTCGACGACGATGGTGGTGAGCCAGCAGTTCGCGCCCGGGTCGCCGTCGGCGAGCAGCTGTACGCCGGGGGTGGCGGCGAACAGCTTCGCGTACCGTTCGCGCAGCCTGCGGCGTCGGTCGATCATCCGGTCCAGCCGGCGCAGCTGGGCCCGCCCGAGCGCGGCGAGCAGGTTGCTGAGCCGGTAGTTGTAGCCGACCTCGGTGTGTTCGTAGTGCTCGACCGGTTGCCGGGCCTGGGTGGAGAGGTAGCGGCACCGGGCGGCCAGCGCGCTGTCGTCGGTGACCAGCATGCCGCCACCCGAGGTGGTCATGATCTTGTTGCCGTTGAAGGACAGAATCCCGGCCCGGCCGAACGATCCCGCCGCCCGACCATGGTGGGTCGCGCCGAGCGCCTCGGCGGCGTCCTCGACCACCGGAACTCCGGCCGCCTCGCAGACCGGCAGCAGTCGCTGGTAGTCGACGCAGGCGCCGAACATGTCCACCGGGACGACCGCCGCGACGGACCGGCCCTCCCGGCGTAGTTCGGCCAGGAGTTCCTCGACCAGGGTGACGTCGACGTTGCCGGTGGCCGGGTCACAGTCGACGAAGACCGGCTCCGCGCCGGCGTAGACCACCGCGTTGGCGGTGGCCACGAAGGTCAGGGTGGGTACCAGGACCACCTGGCCGGGCGTGGTACCGAGGGCGAGCAGCGCGAGGTGCAGGGCGGCGGTGCCGGAACTCACCGCGACCGCCTCGGCGGTGCCGACCCGGGCCGCCATCTCGGCCTCGAACGCGTCGAGTTCCGGACCGACCGGCGCGACCCATCCCGAGCGCAGGGCCCGGATCAGGTACGACTCCTCGAGCGGTCCGACGTCCGGCGGGGAGAGGAGGATTCTGTCACCCGTGGGTGGTCGCCTGTCGGCGTTCTGAACGCGCGCTTCGCCTTGGCTGGTCGGGTCCACGAATCTGGTCCTCCGCTTGACTGAGGTGAAACTGGGAGCGAGAGTGTCGCATCAGATGAAAGACATCTCTATCAGTTCCGAACGATTGTCGTCGGGGATTCGACCAATTGGCCGCCACAGTACGTGGTGTTAGTTGTTCCGCTGATGCAGCGCTTCTGTCCCGGGTGGATGTCGGGGCGCTTTCGGTGATCGATCATCGGGTGGACTCGCCGCGACCGAGGCGACGGCGGGGGCTTGCCAATGTGCGGGAACATCGCGTTTGCCCTGCGACAGGAAAACGGCGGTCTCGTTTCTCTCCTCAACGGACGGGCTCACCGTGAGGTTGGTCCGCACCGCGGCCCAGGTGCGGGAGAGGCCGTTGCGGAGCCGCGGCCGGAGTCGAGCCTCGATCACCTGGCTGATCAGCCAGGAGAGCGCACACATGGCGACGATGACGCCGAGCAGCAGGATCCAGCGGTTGACGCCGGGAGTGAGCAGGTTGAACAGGGCGTAGCCAAGTGTGCCGTGGATGAGGTAGAGCGGGTACGTCATCTCACCGAGCGGCAGCAGCGCCGGACTGCTCCACCGGGCCAGCGCCCCGCTGGCGACCAGGGCCATGACCAGGAAGATCACCGTGACCACCAGGACGACCACCGCCGGGTCCAGCCCGGCCGCCTCGGTACGGTTGCGCAGTTCGGCGAGCTGGGCGGCCTGGTAGCTCGCGTTCAGGAAGCAGAGTCCCAGCAGTACGGCGAGTTCGCGGCTCCAGCCGGACCGATGTACGAGGTAGAGCACCATGCCGGCGATGAAGTAGTGGCTGTAGAGCGGCTGTACGGCGAGCGCGACGACCGGCTCCGCCGGGACCGGCAGCAGCTCCAGCAGGACCGTCGTGGCCAGCCACCCCCACATGAACAGCCGGGTACGCCGGACCGTCAGGCCGATCAGCGCGAGGACGAAGAGCAGGGCGTAGAAACGCCACTCCGACCACAGGGTCCAGTAGACGCCCTCGACGTACTCGACGTTGATCGGGGCCGGGAACATCGTCAGGTTCACCAGGTACTGCGGCAGGGTGACGTCGTTGCGCCCCCGGGCACCCAGCACGACGACGGTCAGTGTGGTGAGCGTGACCGCCACCCAGTACGCCGGATAGAGCCGGGAGATCCGGGAGATGAGAAAGGCACTGGGACGCCGACCCCAGAGACTCATGAAGACGACCAGACCGCTGATCATGAAGAAGAGGTCGACGCCGAGATAGCCGTACCGGGTCACCGCCCCGAGCTCGGAAGCGAAATCCAGCTCGGCGTCATTCTTGGCCTGTGCGAACGAGTAGTGCAGCAGCACCACCGCGAGCGCGGCGACGAAGCGCAGCAGATCTATCTCGTACAAGCGTCGTCTTGTCGGCAGCGAATCCGGGTACGCCGGCGACGGCTGCTCCACCATGGCTTCCTGTCGTTGGTCGGTCGTGACGGGCGTGCCGACGCAGCGTGGTGACCGGGTCCCAAAGGTGGAACAGGGGCCGGTGTACACGGGCCTGCCGTTGATTCAACGCGCAACCGGACGGGGCGTAACGTGGCAACCAGCAGGTCGGTGTGAAACGCCGTGTCCAGCGTCGGGTACAGCGATGTCCACCGCTCACGAACCGAGGTTTTCTCGGTAGTCAACCGGCCGCCGGAACCACACCCGAAATGTCGTCAGCCCCCGAACCACCACCAGCAGGGACACCTCGTCTACCGGCTACGACCGACGCACGGTCCACCACCAGCCGGGACACCTCGTCTATCGGCTACGACCGACGCACGGTCCACCACAACCGGGCGGCAGCGGCTCTGAGCGTCTCAGCCGGACCGACGGCACGAAAACGCGCACGCGTACGGATAACCGTCCCGGTTCACCACGATCTCGGTAGCCTGCGCCTCGAGCAGGAACGTGACGACGTCGGCCCCGAACTCCCAGTAAACCAGGGACGGCCCCGAATCCCCGCCGTGGTAGCTGGCAGGACGGCGCGTACGGTCGCGGGTCAACCTGTCGAAGAGAACGGGCGTCGTGAACACCACCCAGCCGGAGCCCGCGACCCTGAGGCACTCACGGATGGCCAGTGCCGGGTCCGGCACGTGCTCCAGCGTGTCGCTGTGTACAACGAGGTCGAATTCGCCGTCGCGAAAAGGCAGTGCCTGGATGTCCACCTCTGGATAGCTGGTGCAGACATGATGTGCCGCCTTGCTCAGCATGGGCGTCAACCTGGCCGCGGGGTTGACTTCGAGAATTCTCGTAGCGGATGCCCGGTCCCAGGCCGTGGTCAGCGGTCCCACAATGCCGAGTCGCGCGAGGATCGCGTCCGCCAGGCATCGTCCGCGCAGGTTGTTGCCGCAGCCTTCACAAAGGTGGCCCTGCTGAATATCCACCATGGCACGCTCGGTCCGGTCCAGCCCCCACTGTCTGGCAAGCCGTCGACCGATCACCGGGCGTACGCTGAACTGCTCTGACGATCCGCACGCACTGCAGCAAGTGGCCAGGGGGTAGCGGTCGAGGGATTCGTTGATCTTTTGAACCGCGTCGGCGGCTCGCCTGGCGCGAAGCAGCCCGACCGCAGATCCTGAGATTCTCACACGTCCTCCTCGGACGACTACCCGCCTCAGTGTGGATTGTGAACACACTCTCGGATTGGTGAAAGTAGCGACCATGAAGTGCCCCCGACGGACCGTAACGCAAAACGTCGGTCCATCCTGCGTGCGACTATAGACAAAGCAAGGGCATCCGGGCCCTGATACCGTAACATTCGGTCTATACGACTGGCGTGACGGTTGGCGCCGGCGCCGGTCGCAGTGGCATGAACGTCGGTTCGCTATGCCGGAGCTGTCAGCAGCCGACGACCCGCTCTCGCCAGGGGTCGGACGTTCATGACGACACACCAGGCCGCAACTGTCCGCGCGGTGTCGGTGTCCCTCTCACCCGAGAATTCGAAAGGAACACCTCAGCGTGAGTGACCGAACGACGTCAGTTCCAAACGCAACGACCACTCGCGTTTCCCCCACCGAACCGATCGGGCACCGGCACCCGTTGCCGATCGACGGTTCCGCCTCGCCACCGCCGAGACAACTGCCACACAGCCCCGGGCCACTCAAGCCCGCCGGGCTCCCGTGCCCCACCTGTGCGGGTCCCAGCCAGCGGGTGTCCGGAGAGTTCGACGGTTATCTGGAGGGCTACCGGCTGTCGATTCTCGAGTGCGGGCACTGCTCGCTGCGGTTCAGCGATCGACTGGACGTACCCGAGAATCTCTACGACATGATCTACCGGCACAACGCCGTGTTGCCGGGCTACAACCGGTACGCCGGCTACGCCACCGCGGTCACTCGCCATCCTCGACCACTCGACCTGCTCGCCTCCTCCGAGTTGGCCTACTGGTACGTACGTGACCACATCGTCAACAGAAGCGGGTCTGACGTCACCGTGATCGACTTCGGCTGCGGCGAGGGCTACCTCACCTACGCCCTGCGACAGGCGGGCATCGAGTGCACCGGCATCGACATCTCGACGACGACGATCCACCGCGCCCGACAGCGGTTCGGCCACGACGAATGGTTTCTCACCACCGAGGAATTCGGCGCGCTGCCGGAGCGTCAAGCGGACGTGGTCATAGCGCTCGAACTCGTCGAGCACGTCGCCGAGCCGGTCCGGTTGCTGAAGGACGCGATCGCCGCCGTCAAGCAGGACGGTGCGGTGCTGATGACCACACCGAACCGCGACGCGAGTCCAGCCGACTCGGTCTGGGACACCGATCTGCCCCCCGTCCACCTGCTCTGGTTCAACGTCCGGTCGCTCCGCGAACTGGCGGTCCGGGCGGGTTGCGAGGTCAGCTTCCCTCCGGTTCCCGAGTCCGTGGTCAAGACACTGCGGACCGGGACGACCAGGGACGGCATGTGGCCACCGCCGCTCACCGCCACCGGCGACCCGTCCGTCGCGGTCCGGCGCGCCCACAGCCTGCCGTGGCGGATCCGCCGGCGGGTCGCCCGTTCACTGACGGGGTTCTCCGGCTTCCTCGAACAATCACCGTTCCGTCAGATTCCCGGGCCCGATCGGCCCGCGCAGCCCACCACCCTGGGCGCGCTCTTCACCCCACGAGCCGGGCAGTCAGCCGACCGGGCCGCACGGTGAGGGCCTGGATCTCGCCGCCAGCCGTTTTCACCTTCCCGCCCGTCGGTTGATCCGGATGCCGTCAGCGGCCCCCGAACGGACAACTCGGACCGCCCGCCGCGAGACACCTCGCCGGGCAACGATCTCGGGCGCCCGAGCCCGCGTCGGACGTGTCGGCACCCTGCTCACCAACGGAGCACTGCTGTCCATCGGTGTCATCACCAGCGTCACCATCTCGCGGGCCCTCGGCCCCTCCGGCCGGGGCGAGTACGTCACCTGGCAGACCTGGGCCACGACGCTCGGAATTCTCGCCCTGGGCGGTCTCCCACAGGTGCTGGTGCTCGACGACCGCTCGCGGGGTCGGCACACACTCGGCGAGGTGCTACGCGCCCTCGCGGTGACGCTCTGCGTCGGCGTGGTCATGGTGGCCGTCCTCAGCGCGTTGTGGCGACCTCACTGGGTCGTCCTCGTCGCGTCGATCCTGGTGGTGACCGCAACCCAATTCGGTTCCATCGGCCCGTCCGAGGCGCAGCGCATGGGCCGAATGGGGATGGAGTTCAACGCCGCTCGCGTCACGCCACAACTGGCGGCGCTGTTGGCCATGACGGGTCTCCTGCTGGCGGGGCCCCGGTCGGTCTCGGTCTGGCTCCTCACAATCGCCAGCCTCCAGGCGGTGGCCGTGATCGTCTGGGTGGTCCTGGCAACAGAGCGGGGCACGGTCCCGGGGACGTCGACAGGCCGCACCCTCAAACACTCGCTACGACTGACACCGGGCAACATAGTCACCTTCACGCAGTACCGACTCGACCTGTTGGTCGTCACAGCGCTCTTCTCGCACGAGACCGTGGCCTTCTACGCCATCGGGCTGGCGGCGCAGAACGCGGTACTGGCCGCAGGGCAGTCCTACGGAATGAACTGGTTCGCACGCCGCGGCAGCGAGTTCAGCGACCGCCACCGAGCACTGCGAAGGGAGCTGCGGAAGGTCGTGGTCATGACCCTCGCCATAGCTGTGCCGTTGGCCGCGTCAAGCGCGCTCTGGGTCACCGGCCTCTACGGCACGGGCTTCTCACCGGCGGTTTCCGTGGTGGCGGTCCTGTGCTTTGTCGGCATAGCGCAGTCCCTGGACTATCTGCTCGCACACGAGTGCCTGATGTCTGGACGCGGGTCCCGGATAGCGCTCTACCGGATGCCGAGCCTGACAATGCTCATCATCGGCTTCGGCGCGGTCGGGCTTCTCGGGTGGCCGATCCACGTCGCCGCGTTGATCCCAGGTCTGTCCTACCTGCTGTCCTCGGCCGTATTCCTCGTGCTCAGCCGGAGCGCGGTCAATCAGGCAGCGGAGTCAGGGGAGGCGACCACGGCAACGGCTGACCATCATCGCTGAGTCGCGGGCCAGCCTTGTAGTAGTCGTCGGTTACGGGCGAGGCCGCCAGAGCTGGGTTCTGATGGTCTCGCCCGGCCGGTAGAGCGGCTGGGCCACCGGAATCCTCAGCACCTCCTCGCTCGGACCACAGTGGAACGGTGCCTGGGTGATATCCACCCACGAGCCGCGGTCTAGTCGGGTGTCCGGCCCATGCGGCTTGTCCAGATTGGGGGTGCGGATCGCGTCAGGCGCGGGCCAGTGCTCCGTCACGACGACGAGCGGATAACGACGACACTGCTCGAGGATGGCCGCGACCTGTGCGTTGGACAGATGCTGGAGCACCTGGCGGATGAGACACACGTCGGCGTCCGGTAGTGGGTCGCTCGCCGCGTCCCGAACGGAGAACCTGATCCGTTCACCGCCGTGGCGCGATCTGTTGTGATCGATCAGGTCCTGGACGACATCGATCCCCTCGTAGTGATCGAGGAGATCCACGAACTGAGCCGCGACCCGAAAATCCCCGCAACCGATGTCGACCACCGAACGCCCGCCGCACTGTCCGATCAACTCGCGAACGTACCTGACATAGCCGGCGGCCGCATCGCCACGCGACCCCCAGCCGGAGTCGAAACTCTCACCAGCACCCCACCGACGCGAGGCGTAGATGTCCGAAAAGACTTCCTGCACAGACCTCGTGGCGTTTCGCTGACGGATCCTCGCCAACCGGGCCGATCTCACCCAACGCCGTACGGGAGGCGGGGTGTAACCGGCAACGTGATGACGCAGTTTCTGCCCCAGCATGGGCACCTCCAAGTTCCGCAGCGCCCAGATCAGACCAGCCGCCAGCATGGACAATACGCCGTTCAAACCGATTCTCGACGGAGCTGGCTGATTGTCACCCACGGGTGGCCGACTGCCATGCGACCGTGGCCACCATCTACGTCAGGAGCAGGACGGACACCACCGCTACCAGTTCATAATCCGAGCGGGAAACGGTTCGCCGGGAAGCGGCCCCTCCGCCGCGCTCGGCTTCCGTCGCCAGGCATGACTCAACGCCATCAGACCGAGGCGGAATCGCATGATGTCACCTCGCCTGAGGATATCGACCAGGGCCACCCGGGGTAACACTGACGCCGCCCAGACCCAGTTCAACAGCGCCGGCCCCAGGCCGAAGTTCGCTCTCGTGAACCACACCCGGTTACGAACCGAGTAGTAGGTCCAACGAGGACCCGAAATGACCCGGTTCCCGTGATGGGTGGCCGGGGCGTCGCCGCAGCACAGGACCCGCCAACCCGAACGCCGGGCGCGCACGCACAGGTCCGCGTCCTCGCCGCCGAGAAAGAACGAGCCGTCCATACCGACGCTGTCGACGACCTCTCGCCGAATGAACATCACCGCACCGGTGACCCAGGCGCACTCCACCGTCCGCGGCCCTGGCTCCACCAGCACCTCCGGCGCACGTCGGAACGGCGAGAATCTGGCGGCGCCGGATTGCAGCGAGCCGTCGTCGTGGCGTAGGACAGGGCCGACGATGCCCACGTCCGGATCGCTGAACAACGCGTGCAGGCACCGCGCCCACGTGTCCCGGGGCACCGCGATGTCGGTGTTCAACAACACCAGGGCGTCGGTGGAGCGCCCGCGTACAGCCAACATGAACGCCTGCGCGTATCCCAGGTTCCGTCCCGGGACGATCCATTCGGCACGCCCGTCGAGCGTCTCTGGACGCCGCATCCGGTCGTTGGCGACGACCACCACGTCGCCGCCATAATCGACGATTTTGTTGACCAGCTCGATCGTCGGTGTCGGATCGCCGTAGTGGATGACGACTGACGTGGTTGACCTCATCGCAACTCCGAGCTTCGCCGCCGGGCTCGAAACCCGGCAATCGATCGCATCATCAACACCCATTGCCGGCTGCCCGACGTTCCCGAGTGTAGACCTGGATTCTTATCGTCAGGATCGGAACCGGCACTCGACTCCGTACCACGCGGAGACACTGATCCAGCCGGCGTGGTCAGCGCATGCGGTACAAGAAGATCCGATTCTGCGGGTCCTCGCCGCACCGAAGTTATCTCACCATTCATATCGACCGTGACCGCATGCCTGACCTAACTGAGCAGTTTGTCGTAGGTGTCGGTGAAGCACTGAAGGGCGGCCGTCGTGGAGAAGTTGGTCAGGCAGCGCTGCCGGCCCCGGAGGCCGAGCTCACATCTCGGGTCGGCCAGGATGTCAAGCACCCGATCGGCAATCCTGGCCGGAACCTCCGACTCGGGACTCTGCGCGACCAACCACCCCGTCTCCCCGTCGGAGACCGTTTCCCGGCTTCCTGCGGTCGCCGTCGCCACCACCGGCAGAGCGCATGCCATGGCTTCGAGCACGGACACGCCGAGACCCTCCTCGTAGGAGGTCTGCACGAACACCGATGCCGTCTGGTAGAGACGCAGTAGGTCGACGGGTGTGACATCGGAGCGGACCACGACCCGATCCCTCAGGCCGAGGTCGGCGACGAGGGCAACCGTCGCCGCCGGAAGAACACCCCGTCCGGCCAACACCAGCGGGGGCGTTGACGGCATCCTCCGGACCATCTCGGCGTAGGCCCTCACGGTCCGGTCGAGCCCCTTCCGAGGGTCACCCAGGCGGCACACCGACAGCAGATGCCCGGTTCGCCGCCATCCCTCGGGTCCGGGCACGAAGAACGTGGTGTCCACTCCCGGCGGGGCCTTGACCACATGTCGCTGGCCGAGGGAACGGGCGTGATCCAACATCACGGCGTTCTCCACGAGCACGGCGTCGACCTCGCGCAGCGCCGATCGTTCGATCCGCGAGGTGAACCTGGTCATCGTGCCGCGCCAGGCGTTGAGCGGTCCGCCGGGCACCGACAGGAGTGCCGCACGCTCCCAGGCGACCAGCGTCGCCACCTGTAGTACGACAGGTACTCCAAGCCCGGTCACCGCAGCCGCCCACGCCGGTGAACCGGCGATCACCTGGATGAGGTCGTACTGTCGGAGGACGGCGCTCAGTTCCCTTCGTGGGCGGTAGCGCATGACCTCGAACTCGGCCGCGTTCGCCCCCCAGTGCTCGTACCCGGACGGGTGGGCAGTGGGACTCCGCAGGCTACGTCGGATCCACGTTCTCGGCGCGACAATCCGGCGGCTGGACGAATCCCGACTGGACGTCGCCAGATCGTGTACGTCCGTCGAGTAACCGCCGACGGCTCCCAGGCTCTCCCTCAGCCACCTGGTGACGGCCGGCACCCCACCACCGCGCTCGAAACTGTGGGTGACGAGAGCGATTCTTCGTGGCTTGACCATGCGGTCGCCCACCGACAGAGCTGCTCCGGGACCGCGTCGGGTGTTCGAGAAAATCGTTCCGCCTCCGGTTCCTCTTCACCGCGAACCACGGGCCCTGACCTCGGTTACCACTGGCCCGGCACACTCGTCGGCACGCGCCACTACCGCACGAGATGAAGAACGAGCGGAGTCCAGGCGGGGTGACGGACGATGCGGCGGGCATGGGCGAACCGGCCGGTCCACCGGCCGTCACGACTCCGGTCGCCCACCAGAGCAGTGGCCGTCGCCCGTTACGGACGGCGCATGGGGGGTGGCGGCCGATGCCGGAGAACCGGGCAGCCGCAGCAGCCAACGAAAGTAGTCGTTCCGGTCGAAGGGGGCGGGATCGGCGATGACCGTCCCGTCCAGGCCGTCGAGCGCGTCGGCCAGACTGTCCGGCTCGTCCGGGCGGTACGGCAGCAGCGCACCCCCGGCCACCTCACGACTCTGCCCGCTCTCCGGCGACAGCACCGGCACGCCGTACGCCCGGGCCTCGGCGAGCGGATAGCCGAACGCCTCCAGGGCCGACGGGTAGAACACGGCGGTGGCCGAACGCCACAGCCGGGTGAGTTCGTGGTGGGCGACGATCCCGATCGGGTCGAGCATCGGATGCCCGGCGAGCGCCGCCGGCAGGTCGGCGGGGCGGGCGGTCACCGTGATCCGGATCCGACGGCCGGTCCGGTCCAGCGCGTCGAGCAACGCGGCGAGCTGCGGCGTGAGGTTCTTGTACGGCCCCGGTACGACGGGAACCAGGATGAACGGGTCGGCACCCGGAACCCGTGGACCGGCCGGTGTCACCGGGTGGGGGCGTACCACGATCCGGTTCCGCGCCGACGGGACGTGCTGTACCACCCGCTCGCCCATCGCCCCACAGGGGACGACGATCAGGTCCGCCCGGCGCAGCAGCCGCCGTACGACGGGAATCTGCAGCCGGAAGGACCTCGGCATGCGGTCCAACAGGTGTGCCTCGGCGGGGTACAGGAAGTGCAGCGCGTTACGCAGCAGCACGGTCCGGTTGTCCCCACCGAGCGCGAACGACACGTTGTTCGGCGCGACCGCCAGCGTCGCCCGTCCGGCCAGTCGCTCGCGCTGGACGAGCCAGCCGGGGGTGAGCTGCTGCCGCCGGCCGATGACCGTCACGGAGCGGGCGTCCGGTTCGGATCCCGGCGGTGAGCCGGGGGCGGGGTCCGGTCCCACACCGGACGGCGCTCCGAGAAAGGCGTCCAGCTCGGCCCGCCACCTGGCCGCCCCGCCGGTGGCACCACCGGCGGAGTCGACCACCACGGTGCCGGTATCCGTCACGACGTTCCTGGTCAGTGTCACAGCCTGCCTCGCATCCGGGTGGGGGCACCCGCTGCTCAACGAGCAGATAGCCGCAAACGTCACGGTCGCGACTATCGCCTATCAAAAATGTGAAACCCGCCCCTTACCCCCCTGGAAGCGGATAGATGTGGGTTACCCGCCGGATAGCACCCGCCATCGCGGCCGGGACCCCAGCCCCGAACCAGAGCAGGAGCCGCAATGCCGCTCAGCGCAGCCGCACGTACCGACAACTCCGACAGTCAGCCCGGCCCCCGACGGAAAGAGCCGGGACTGGGGAACGTGACGCTGCTGGCGAGCGACTCAGCTGCCTGGACGGTCGGCTTCGGGGCAGGCGCGTGGACCAGGTACGAGTTCGACCTGACGGTGCCCCAGCTCGTCCAGGTGGTCGCCGTGGCGTTGATCGCCGCCGTCCTGCACGAGTCGGTCGCCGCGCTGGGGCGACGTCTCCTGGGTCGGCACCCGGTGGGCAGCCTGTCCGAGCTGCGGGTACTCGCCGGGACGGTGGCGATCAGTGCCGTGCTCGTGTTCCTGGCCGTACTCGCCCAGGCGGACCGGCCGGTGCCGGCGAGCACCCCGTTGGTCGGCTCGGCCGTGGCCATGCTGCTGATGCTCGCCGCGCGGGCGGCGTACCGGAACCGCATCGACCGGGCCCTGCGGCCCCGGACCGACTCCGCCACGCCGGTGCTGCTCTTTGGACTCGGCTCGGCCGGCCAGGGCCTGCTCCGCGCCATGGTGAGCGACCCGCAGAGTCGCTACCTCCCGGTCGGCCTGCTCGACGACGATCCCGACAAGCGGCAGCTGCGGATCGACGGCGTCCGGATGCTCGGCGGTCGGGACGACATCGCCGCCGCGGTGAGCCGGACCGGCGCCACCACCGTCATCTTCTCCGTCGCGAACGCGGACGCGGAACTGATCCGCGCGGTCCAGAGCGCCAGCCTGGCCGCCGGCGCCGAGTTCAAGGTCCTGCCACCGGTACGCGAACTCGTCGACCACCGGATCAGCGTCGCCGACGTACGGGACGCGGAGATCGACGATCTGCTCGGCCGTCGACAGGTCGTCTCCGCCCTGGTCACCGCCGACTCGGCGCTGACCGGCCGGCGGGTCCTGGTCACCGGCGCCGGCGGCTCCATCGGCTCCGAACTCTGCCGGCAGATCCTGCGCGCTGAGCCCGGTGAACTGATGATGCTCGACCGCGACGAATCTGCGTTGCACAGCCTGCAACTTTCATTGTCCGGTCGGGCGCTCCTCGACGGACCGGAACTGATCCTGGCGGACATCCGCGATGCCGAGGGCATCGCCCGCACCATTCGCAACCGCCGACCGGACGTCATCTTCCACGCGGCCGCCCTGAAACACCTCACCCTTCTGCAGCGCCACCCGGGAGAGGCGATCAAGACGAATGTGTGGGGAACGCTGTCGGTTCTGAACGCCGCTCGCGACGTCGCCAGATTCGTGAACATCTCCACCGACAAGGCAGCGAACCCGATCAGCGTCCTGGGCTATTCGAAGCGGATCACCGAACGACTGACCGCGCACGTCGCCGCCAGCTTCCCCGGCACGTTCCTCAGTGTGCGGTTCGGCAACGTGCTGCGCAGCCGGGGATCGGTGGTCACCGCGTTCCGCGCACAGATCGACGCCGGCCTGCCGGTCACCGTCACCCACCCGGACGTCACCCGCTACCTGATGAGCGTGCAGGAGGCGGTACACCTGGTGTTGCAGGCGGCGGCGATCGGCCGTGACGGCGAGGCGCTGGTGCTCGACATGGGCGAGCCGGTACGCATCGACGACCTGGCCCGGCAGCTCGCGACCCAGGCGCCCGGGCCGACCCGGATCGTCTACACCGGGCTGCGCCCGGGTGAGAAACTGCACGAGGACCTGCTGGGCGAGGGCGAACTCGACGTACGGCCGCTGCACCCGTTGATCTCCCACGTGTCGGTGCCGGCGCTGAATCCGTCCGAGGTCGCCACCCTGGACCCGTACGACGAGCCGGAGAAGGTGACCGAACGGCTCGCCTGGCTGTGCGGTCAGCCCGATCAGGGGCAGCAGTCCGGTGCGCTGGTCCCGAACAGCCGGGGCGTCCGCCCGTCGTCGTCCCGGTCGAACTGACCACCGAAAGGGTGAGCCACAGGTCATGAAAAGCGGCCGACCCGGGTGAGGAAAGCGTCTGACGGGTCGGGAAGCGGACAGCCGGCTGGCGAGTCGCGGAATGTCGTAGCAGTATCCCCGATGAATTGTCACCCGGGACATTGCCCGTCAGTGAACATCTGCCGTTTCTGAAACTCCGGGCAGGTAGGTCGACTCAAACCGAATCAGCATCCGGGACGACGGTCCACGAACACCGTGGACGTGTCGGCGAAACGCGAGCGGAATCCGCGAACAAACGTCGCCGGATGCGCCACGGAATCCTCGACGGTCCGCAACC
Organism: Plantactinospora sonchi; assembly: GCF_036422035.1. Lineage (NCBI taxonomy): Bacteria > Bacillati > Actinomycetota > Actinomycetes > Micromonosporales > Micromonosporaceae > Plantactinospora > Plantactinospora sonchi. The sequence goes on along the minus strand of NZ_JAZGQK010000007.1, from coordinate 441,773 downwards.
CGTCCCGATCTCGATCCCTGGAGAAGACACGTGACCGAAAAGATCGGCCTGGTCGGCTTCGGATACTGGGGCACCAACCTGGCCCGGAACCTCGACAAACTGGCGCAGTCCCGCTGGCACTACCTGGTGGACGCCAGCCCGCAGCGGCGCCAGGTCGCGGCCGAGCGCTACGCGCGGGTGCTCGCCACCGACGATCTGGACATGGTCCTCGACGACAACGAGGTCGTCGCCGTTGTCATCGCCACCCCGGCGCCCAGCCACGCACCGCTGGCGCGCCGGGCCCTGGCCGCCGGCAAACACGTCTTCGTCGAGAAGCCGCTGGCCATGTCGCTCGCCGACGCGGTCGCCCTGGCCGAGGCCGCCGACCGGGCCAACCTGGTGCTGATGGTCGGGCACACCTTCGAGTACGTCCCGGCGGTGGAACGGATGCGCGAGTACATCCGGTCCGGCGAGATCGGGGACGTCCTCTACCTGCACTCGCAACGGCTCAACCTGGGGCGGATCCAGAGTGACCTGCACACGTTCTGGTCGATCGGCCCGCACGACGTCTCGATCGCCAACCACCTGCTCGGCACCGACCCCCGCTGGGTCGCCGCCCAGGGCGGCCGCTACCTGCACGACGGCGTCGAGGACGTCATGTTCGTCACCGTCGGCTATCCCGGGGACGTCGTCGCGCACATGCACGTCAGCTGGCTGGACCCGGCGAAGACCCGCCGCACCACCGTCGTCGGCACCCGGAGGATGCTCGTCTACGACGACCTGAACTCCGACGCCCGGCTCACCGTCTTCGACAAGGGTGCCGATCCGTTGGAAGCGGACGGCACCGGCGTCCGGCAGTACCGGCTCCGCGACGAGGCGGTGCACGTACCGGCGCTCGCCACGGCCGAGCCGCTCGCGCTGGAACTCGCGCACTTCCTCGACTGTGTCCGTACCGGGGCACGGCCGCGTACCGACGGCTGGAACGGTGCCCGGGTGGTCGCGGTGCTCGAGGCCGCGGACGCCTCGATCCGGGCCGGTGGTGCGACGGTGACCGTGCCCCGGATCGAGGTCCCGTATGTCACGCGCCCGCGTTCGGGCGGCCCGCACCCCGACCTGACCCCCGCCACCTCCTGAGTCCGGTCCGTCGACCCGCCCTCCCCGCAGCGAAGAGGAGCCCGTCATGCCCCGAATCCCACTGGTCGACCTGGCCGCCTCGTACGCCCGGCACCGGGACACGATCGACGCGGCCGTCCGGGCCGTCGTGGAGGACACCCGGTTCATCCAGGGCCGGGAGGTCGGCGAGTTCGAGTCGGCGTTCGCCGCGTTCTGCGGCACCCGGCACGCCGTCGGCGTCTCCTCCGGCACCGCCGCGATCCATCTGAGCCTCGCCGCCCTCGGCGTCGGCCCCGGCGACGAGGTGGCGGTGCCGGCGCACACCTTCGTCGCCACCGCGGAACCGGTGACCTGGCTCGGCGCCCGGCCACGCTTCGTGGAGGTCGACGCCGGGACCGGCGGCATGGACCCCGACGCGCTCAAGTCGGTCATCGACCGGGTCCGTGTCGTCATGCCGGTGCACCTGTACGGCCTGCCCGTCGACCTGAGCGCGCTCGGCGCACTGGCCACCGCGGCCGGGGTGCCGCTGGTGGAGGACGCCGCCCAGGCCCACGGCGCCGAGTTCGTCCACGACGACGGATCGGTGGTACGCGCCGGGGCGTACGGCCGGATCGGCTGCTTCTCCTTCTACCCGGGCAAGAACCTGGGGGCGTTCGGGGACGCCGGTGCGGTCACCACCTCGGACCCGGCGCTCGCCGACAAGATCCGGCGCCTCGCCGACCACGGCCGCGCCACCAAGTACGAGCACCTGGTCGTCGGGTACGCGGCCCGGCTCGACACCCTGCAGGCAGCGGTCCTCGCGGTGAAACTGACCACGTTGCGAGCGAGCAACCAGCGGCGCCGTGAACTGGCGGCGGCGTACCGGTCCCGGCTGGACGGGGTCGGCGACCTGGTCCTGCCGGTCGAACCGGCGAACCGGCGCGGCGTCCACCACCTCTTCGTGCTCCGGACCGCGCACCGGGACGCACTGCTGGCGCACCTGCAGGAAGCCGGCATCGGCGCCGGGGTGCACTATCCGATCCCGCTGCACCTGCAACCCGCGTACGCCTCGCTCGGGTACCGGCCGGGCGACCTGCCGGTGACCGAGGCGTGGGCCCGGGAGTGCCTCTCCCTGCCGCTCTACCCCGAACTCACCGACGAACAACTCGAGACGGTGGTGGCCCAGGTCCGCACCTACTTCGAACGGGTGTAAGGAAGGGCCCCCTATTATCGCTTTCTGTTGTAGAAGGGGCCCTTCCTAACCGTTCCCCCGGCGGGCCGCTACCGCCGGCCGTTGCGGATCGCCACCCGGTGCTGTCGCCCGCCGGCCTGGCCCCCGGCGGGCGCCCCGGCCAGCACGGTCGTCGTCATCATCAGCGCGCCGAGAATGTGGCGCCATCTGCACATGGGTCAACACCCGTTTCCATGTTGGGCCGGGGGCTGCGCTCCGGAGCCCGTCGCGTCGTCGGCGGTCGCGCCGGCTGCGGACCCGGCGCCACCGCTCACCATCACCAGGGCTGACCGCCGGCAGGCGCACACGGACGACACCCGGGTGAACGGGATCAACGACCCGGCCGGCACGGCCCGGAAAGGGTCCTGTCGACAGTGGAATTCGGCCGATCGGTCGACCGTCGGAGCAACAACGAGGTGTTGCGACTCGGCTACAATGAGCGGCGCTGATGTCTCACAACACCTGCGGGGAGGGGTTGCGATGAGCCCGGTCGATCCAGGGGCGACGGCGGCTGCGGTCGGCGCCGTCGTGGGCGCTCAGATGGGCGCCGCCGCCGGTGCTGCCGCTGCATCGCTGGTCCAGCAGATCAGCGTCAACATCGACGGCCTGGCGAAGGCCGCTGCGGTGATGCGCGAAGAACTGCAGCAGGGCTACCGCACCCAGGTGCCCCACGTGTACGGCCCGATGGGAGAGGGCTCCACCATCGGTGCCGGCATCCCCGGCACGGAGTGGGACACACTCCGGGAGCGCTACAACGTCTGCATTGAGGCAACCTGTAATGCCCTGGAGAATCTCGACCTGGGAACGTATCGGATGGCGAACGCCGCCGAACACATCGCCTCGAACTATCGCAACGCGGACGAGTTGTCCCGGGCGACCGTCAGCGACGTGCGCGAGGTCCTGATCCCGCCCGAGACGCAGACGATGCCGAGCCAGCCAAGCACAGGGAGGTACGTCTGATGCCCGACGGGTCCTTCAACGTCGTACAACTCTGGCAGATGGTCAGCATGGCTCGTCAGCAACTAGAACCAAGTCGCGCACAGGTTGACGCTTGGCAACGGACGTCGAGCATGCTCGACCAGCATTCAGAAACTCTGCTGAACTGCCGCGACCAACTCGCCGAGTTGTGGCCGCCGGAGAGCAACGCCGCTGCCGCCGCGTACATGGCCGAACTGGACCGTCTGATAGACGCCGCGCAGCAGACTTCGACGGCTGCCGCAAACAACGCCACCCACATCCACTACGTTGCTGATGCAATCGAGCAGACCCACGCCAAGATCAAGCCCATCTACGAGGAGTACGTCAGCAATCAGCAGAAGTTGGCTGACTACCAGCAGCAGGTGGAGCAGGCGGGGAATGTCGGCGGACTCGCCGGCCAGGTGTTGACCGGTGCCGGCGGTCGCGTGTTGGGCGACTGGGCGGGAGAGAAAGTCTACGGCGCCTTCACGTCGCCGCCCGTCGAGGACGGACGGCAGGAGGTGTTGAATCGGCAGGCACAAGCCGTCATGGCCCAACTTGACGGCGCCGCGCAGGACAGCAGCTATCGGGTGCAACCACCACCCGAATACCAACCACCGAACGTGCCCCTCGGCGAACGCGATCCGATCCCTCCCGATCCAAGGGATCGACCGATCCCACCACCAGTAATCCCGCCTCCCTCACATCGACGAGATGTTCGAGACGACTCCCGGCCTGGCTACATCGATGGGCACCTGCCTAAGTCGGGTCCGGAGACTACACATGAGCGGCCCGAGCCGCCGTATTCCGGGGATGAGGACGGTCCCGGCCTGTCCAATGTCCTTCCCCCACCCCCCACAACGCCACCACCCACAACGCTTCCTCCTCCGCCTCCGGGCAACCCGCTGCCGCCTCCGGGAGTGGGCCCTGTTCCCGGACCGGGTCCCATCCCTGGCGTTTCGCCACTCAGTGGCGGAGGCGGCGGCCTCGGCACGGGCAAGATCCCTTCCGGCACGGGGCCTGGGGCAGGACGCGTGGGGCCTCTGGGGGCCACCGGGCTCGGCGGCGGAGGAGTACCACCAGGTGGAGTGATCGGCGGACGGCCAGGCGGGGCCGTCGGTGGCACGTCGATGCCTGGCGGCGGCATGCCCATGGGCGGCGGCGCGGCGCCTAGAGCGAATCCGGTCGGCGGGATGATCGGGCCTTCTGGCGGCGGGGCCGGAGGCCGGGCCGGTGGAGTCGGCGGCGGAGCAGCCGGAGGCCGTGGCATGGCCGGCGGACCAGGCATGGCCGGTGGTCGCCGTGGCCAACAGGGCTCGGATGATCGAGATCCGCAGCACTGGGACCCGGACAACCCATGGGCGGTAGAGGAAGGTGTCGCACCGTCCATCGAGCCGAACCGCACTGTGAACCGGCACGACCCCGGCACCGGGGTTCTCGGGCAGGACCGGTGAGTTTGAGACACATGCGCTGGTGCGCGGCAGTAGCCAGTGGAGTGCTCGCGGCAACGCTGGGAGCACCCCTACCAGCAATGGCAGATGGAACCAGAAACCAGCAGTGGCATCTGCGCGCCCTCGGCATCGCCGAAGCGCACGAAGTCAGCCGGGGAGCCGGAATTGTGGTGGCGGTGATCGACACGGGCGTAAACGCAAGTCACCGTGACCTTGCCGGCAACGTCTTGTCCGGTGTGGATTTGACAGGCGCCGACACCAACGGCCAGGAAGACAGCCAGGGCCACGGCACCGCAATGGCCGGACTTATCGCCGCTCACGGACATGGCCCAGGAAACTCGAATGGCGCCCTCGGCATAGCACCGGATGCCAAAATCTTGCCCATCCGCAACTCCCAATCAAAGCTCGGCGACCCGGACAACCTGCCGAGGGCCGTCGACGAGGCAGTTCGACGCGGAGCGAAAGTAATATCCCTGTCACTTGGTGGCGGGACGTCAATGCGGCTTCAGGAGGCGATCAAAGACGCTCTCGCCGCAGACATCGTCATCGTAGCAGCCTCAGGAAATAAGACGGAATACGATTCTATTGGGTATCCCGCAAAATATCCTGGCGTTGTGGCGGTTGGCGCCATCAACAAAAACGGCAGACTCGCCCCCATTACGGTGACCGGCAAGGAGATGGTTCTCACGGCACCCGGCGCGGAAATTGTTGGGACAAGCAACACCGGCGGGTACCAGGAGGGTACGGGTACCAGTGATGCCACGGCGATCGTGGCGGGGGCGGCGGCACTGGTCCGGTCGCGGTTCCCGGACCTGTCGGCGACCGAGGTCGTACACCGGCTGACCGCGACAGCCGACGACAAGGGCGCACCAGGCCGCGATCCGGAGTACGGCTACGGCTCGCTCAACCTCGTCAAGGCGCTCACCGCCGACGTCAAACCGGCACCAGCCGAGCCCAGCCCCGGCGCCACTCCCCCCGCGTCCCAGGAGCCCTCCGCACCGGCTGCCGCACCCCCGTCCGACGGCGGCACCGGCGTCAAACTGAGTCCACTCGCGTACGTCGTCGGCGGGCTCTGCCTGGTGGCGGTGCTGATCGTCGTCGGCCTGGTCGTCTGGCTCATCAGCCGCTCCCGTCGGCGACGTACCCCGCAACCCGCGATGGGCTATCCGCCGCCCGGCGGTGGTTCCCCGCCGGGTTATCCGGCGCCGCCGAGTTATCCACCGACAACCGGCCACTCCCCACCCGGGTACGGCCCACCCGGCCCGCCCTACCAGGGCAGGTAGCCGAGCCACCAGCACGCTGACGGGCAGGGGCGGGCCCGGAGTGTGGCTGGCGGCGGGACGACGTACCGTCGCAGACGTGGTGGAAGACGCAGCTGGCGGCTGGGCGGAGCAGCGCCGTCGCGCGGTGGCCGCCCATGCCGCCGCCGACCAGCGGCGCAGAGCGGCGGAGACTGACGAGGCCCGACAGCTCGTCGCGGCGTTCGTCCGGGAGGCGCAGGAGCGGGGTCTACGCCCGACCCGGCTGACCGCCCTCGCCTACAACGGGCGGACCCGCTACCGCACCGCGCTCACCGGTTGGTACCTGGACCACTCCCGGATTTACGCCATTGGCGTCGCTGGCGACTTCTACCTGCTCACCGTCCCCGCCGGTCTGCGGGCCCGGTTGACCGGGGTGTCACCACCACCGCAGCCACCCAAGCTGATCATCGGCGAGGGTGGGCCGGACGGACACTCGATCCCCCTGCCCACCCTGCTCCGTCAACGGTTGGACGCCGGCGACAATTGGCCCTGATCTCGGGGTCGGCGCGTCACGCCCCCTTGAGCACCTCGGTGACCAGCGCCTGCGCCTCCTCCTGCAGCCTGCCCAGATGCTCCGGGCCACGGAACGACTCGGCATAGATCTTGTAGACGTCCTCGGTGCCGGACGGACGCGCGGCGAACCAGCCCGACTCGGTGCTGACCTTCAGGCCGCCGATCGACGCCCCGTTGCCCGGCGCGGTGGTCAGGGTCGCCGTGATCGGCTCCCCGGCCAGTTCGGTCGCGGTGACCTGGTCCGGTGAGAGTCGCCCGAGTACCGCCTTCTCCTCGCGGTTCGCCGGAGCGTCGATCCGGGCGTACGCCGGCTCGCCGAACCGGGTGACCAGGTCCGCGTAGTGCTCACTCGGCGACCGCCCGGTGATCGCGATGATCTCGGCAGCCAGCAGGCTCAACAGGATGCCGTCCTTGTCGGTCGTCCAGGTCCGGCCGTCGCGGGCCAGGAAGGAGGCGCCCGCGCTCTCCTCACCGCCGAATCCGACCGACCCGTCCAGCAGCCCGGGCACGAACCACTTGAAGCCGACCGGCACCTCGAGCAGGGTACGCCCCAGGTCGGCGGCGACCCGGTCGATCATCGACGACGACACCAGGGTCTTGCCGACCGCCGCCCCGGCGTCCCACTGCGGCCGGTTGCGGAACAGGTAGGAGATCGCGACCGCCAGATAGTGGTTGGGGTTCATCAGACCACCGTCCGGGGTCACGATGCCGTGCCGGTCGGCGTCCGCGTCGTTGCCGGTGGCGACCTGGTAGTCCGCCCGCCGTGCGATGAGTGACGCCATCGCGTGCGGCGACGAGCAGTCCATCCGGATCTTGCCGTCCCAGTCCAGGGTCATGAACCGCCAGGTCGAGTCGACCAGCGGATTCACCACGCTCAGGTTGAGGCCGTGCCGGTCCGCGATCTCGCCCCAGTACGCCACACTGGCACCGCCGAGCGGGTCGGCGCCGATCCGTACCCCGGCCGCCCGGATCGCCTCAATGTCGAGCGCGGCCGGGAGGTCGTCGACGTAGCTGGCGAGAAAGTCGTACGGGCTGGTCGTGTCGGCGGCCCGCGCCCGGGCGTACGGAATTCGGCGCACCTCGCGGAGACCGTCGGCCAGCAGGGCGTTCGCCCGGTCCTGGATCCACTTGGTGACGTCGGTGTCGGCCGGGCCGCCGTGCGTGGGGTTGTACTTGAAGCCGCCGTCGGTGGGCGGGTTGTGCGACGGGGTGATGACGACCCCGTCGGCGAGGCCGGTGTTCCGGCCCCTGTTGTGGGTCAGGATAGCGTGCGACAGGGCGGGGGTCGGGGTGTAGCCGTCCCGGCTGTCGATCAGCACGGTCACCTCGTTGGCGGCGAGCACCTCGAGCGCGCTCACCGCGGCGGGCTCGGAGAGCGCGTGGGTGTCCCGGCCCAGGAACAGCGGGCCGTCGATGCGGTTTTCGCGCCGGTAGTCGCAGGTCGCCTGGGTGATGGCGAGGATGTGGTCCTCGTTGAACGCGCCCCGCAGGCTCGACCCCCGGTGGCCCGAGGTACCGAACGCGACCTGCTGCCCGGGATCGGCCGGGTCCGGATGTTCGGCGTAGTACGCGGTGACGAGCCGCGCCACGTCAACCAGGTCCTCGGGCTGGGCAAGCTGGCCGGCACGGGCGTGGACCGACATCAAGGGCCTCCTTCTTCCGCTGTGGTGTGGGCGCGTCGCCCACGGCTCCGGCCGGTCCGCGAGCTGTTACAGCCGCGTCGCCGGACCGTCGAGCCGACAGGTGACACCGGTGACGGCGAGTCAGGGCTCGACTCGCTGCCCCTTGCCGATCACCACGATCCCACGGTCGGAAACCGTGAAACGCTCCCGGTCCCGCTCCAGGTCCACGCCGATCTCCGCACCCTCCGGGACCACCACGTTCTTGTCGAGGATGGCGTTGCGGACGACGGCGTGCCGTCCGATCTCCACCCCTTCCATCAGTACCGAGCCTTGCACGTTGGCCCACGAGTGCACCCGGACATTGGGCGAGACGACAGAGTTCTCCACCAGTGATCCGGAGATCACCACACCAGGGGAGATCATCGAGTCGACGGCCCGCCCGACCCGCTCCCCCAGACCGTGTACGAACTTCGCCGGCGGCCACGGCGGGTGGTCGGTGTAGATCGGCCAGTCGTAGTTGTAGAGGTTGAAGACCGGGTGGATGGCGATCAGGTCCATGTGCGCCTCGTAGAACGAGTCGAGTGTCCCGACGTCGCGCCAGTAGCCCCGGTCCCGGTCGGTGCTCCCCGGCACCTCGTTGTCCCGGAAGTCGTAGACGTTGGCCTCGCCCCGCTCGACCAGCATCGGGATGATGTTGCCGCCCATGTCGTGCTTGCTCGTCTTGTCTGCCGCGTCGCGCTCCACCGCCTCGCAGAGCACCTTCGTGGTGAAGACGTAGTTGCCCATCGAGGCGTAGATCTGATCAGGGTCGTCCGGCAGTCCCTGGGCGTCCGAGGGCTTCTCGCGGAAGGCCCGGATCCGTCGACCGTCCTCGGCCACCTCGATCACGCCGAACTGGTCGGCGGTGGAGAGGGGCTGGCGGATACCGGCGATGGTCACGCCCGCTCCGGAGGCGATGTGGTCGGCCACCATCTGCCGCGGATCCATCCGGTAGATGTGGTCGGCACCGAAAACGATCACATAGTCCGGCTGCTCGTCGTTGATCAGGTTGAAGCTCTGGTAGATCGCGTCCGCCGAGCCCGCGAACCACCACGGTCCGCGTCGCTGCTGTGCCGGCACCGGTGTCACGTAGTTGCCGAGCAGGTTCGACATCCGCCAGGTCTTGGTGACGTGCCGGTCGAGCGAGTGCGATTTGTACTGCGTCAGTACGACGATCTTGAGAAAGCCACCGTTGGCCAGGTTGGACAGGACAAAGTCGATCATGCGGTACATGCCGCCGAACGGCACCGCCGGCTTGGCCCGGTCCGCGGTGAGCGGGAGGAGACGCTTGCCCTCCCCCCCGGCCAGGACGATCGCGAGGACCTTGGCAGACATGCCCCGACGGTAACGGAGCCGGAAGAGCTCCGCACAGGGCTCGTCCCGTTCGTCCTGCCAAGATCGGTATCGTCCTCTTCTCGCCACCACGACGGGCCCCATCCGCCCGTCGCTCGCCCGGCACCGACCGGAAACAGCCCACCGGACGGCGGCGACGGTTCACCCGCCGACGGCCGGACCGGACCGAGCCGGCGGGACCGAGCCGGACCAGACCGAGCCACGGCGAGGCAAGGCAAGGCGAAAACGGGCAAGGCAAGGCGGACGAGGCGAGGCGGTTCCGGTTACCGGTCCAGGGACCGGGCGGCGGCGTCCGCGACGGCGTCGGCCAGTACGGTCAGCAGTCGGGAGTCGAGCCGCCACTGCTGCCAGTACAGCGGCACGTCCAGCACGGCGTCGGGGTCGATGGGTACGACCGTTCCGGCGGCCTCGTAGCGGGCACTCTGCTGGCGCGGCATCATCCCCCAGCCGAGGCCCAGCCGGATCGCCTCGGGGAAGTCGCCGGTGGACGGCAGGTAACTGCGGGGCGGATCCAGGGGCCGACGCGTCCGCTGGCGCAGGTACCGGTGCTGGAGATCGTCCTTGCGGTCGAAGACGAGCACCGGCGCCCGGGACAGGTTCTCGATCGTCGGGCCGTCGGGCAACCAGGTCCGCACGTAGTCGGGGCTGGCCATCGGCCGGTACCGCATCCGCCCGAGCGGGCGTACCGCGCAGCCCTGCACGGGCCGGGAGTCGGAGGTGACCGCCGCCATGACCGTGCCACGGCGCAGCAGTTCGACGGAGTGGTCCTGGTCCTCACGGTAGACGTCGACACAGATCCGCTGACGGGCCGCCGCCGCCAACGCCGGCAGTACCCAGGTGTTCAGCGAGTCGCCGTTGACCACCACCGGGATCCTGGTGAACTCGGCCGGCTCGTCGGCGGCCGGGTCACCCAACTGGTCGAGGACGTCGGTCTCGAGCAGGGCGAGCTGCCGGGCCAGGCGCAGGACGACCTCACCGGAGGGCGTCACCCCGGCCGGCCGGCCCCGTTCGACCAGCACCCGGCCGACCGCGGTCTCCAGCGCCTTCATCCGTTGGCTGACCGCCGAGGGGGTGACGTGCAACTGCCGGGCGGCGGCCTCGAACGAGCCGTGGTCGATCACCGCCACGAAGGTGCGGAGCTGCTCGAACTGAAGGTCCATGGTAAGGGATCCTAATGTTGCGTAAGAATCATTAGCTGGAGCCGAGGTTGCGGACTCTCTAGGGTCAGCCCGTGACCGCTACCGCCCCGCTGTCGATCCTCGCCGGCACACTGCCCGTCCTGCTCGCCGGCTTCGGCGTCGGCCTCTCCCTGATCGTGGCGATCGGCGCCCAGAACGCCTTCGTGCTCCGGCAGGGCATCCGGGCCCAGCACGTCCTGCCGATCGTCGCCATCTGCGCCGCCTCGGACGCCGCCCTCATCCTGGCCGGGATCACCGGCGTCGGCGCGATCGTGGACCGTGCCCCGGTGGCGCTCACCGTCGTACGGTGGGCCGGCGCCGCCTTCCTGATCGGGTACGGCCTGCTCGCCGCCCGACGTGCGTTCGGTTCACAGACGCTGAGCGCCGGTGCCGACGGCGCCAGCACCTCACGGCGTACGGCGGTGCTCACCGTGCTGGCGATGACCTGGCTCAACCCCCACGTCTACCTCGACACCGTGCTCCTGCTCGGTTCCCTCGCCAACACCCACGCCGACGGCGGCGGCCGCTGGTGGTTCGGTGCCGGCGCCGCCGTGGCCAGCGTCGTCTGGTTCACCGCCCTCGGCTACGGCGCACGTCTGCTCGGGCGGGTCTTCGCCCGCCCGCTGGCCTGGCGCCTGCTCGACGCCCTGATCGCCGTCACGATGGTCACCATCGGCGTCAGCCTGGTCGTCAACGCCTGACCCGCCGCCCGCACAACGGGTCGCGGCAGGGGGACGGAACGGTCGCCGGGAACGCTGGCAGGCGTCGGCTCGCCCCGGGCGGATCGGCCACGCCTGCACTAGGGTGCCGGCTGTGAGCGATTCCGTGGCGGACGACCGGCGCCTCCGGGTGGACCTGCTGACCCGGGAATACCCCCCGGACGTGTACGGCGGGGCGGGGGTGCACGTCGAATACCTGGCCCGGGAGCTGCGTTCCAGGGTCGACACGCGGGTGCACTGCTTCGGCGCGCCACGCCAGCCGCCGTACGACGAGCCGGGCGTGACCGCGTACCCCGAACCGCCGGAGCTGGCCGGCGCGAACGCCGCGCTGCGGACCATGGGTGTCGACCTGGCGATGGCGGCCGGCTGTGCCGGCACCGACGTGGTGCACAGCCACACCTGGTACGCGAACCTCGCCGGCCACGTCGCGAAGCTACTGCACGGCGTGCCGCACGTGGTGACGGTGCACAGCCTGGAGCCGCTGCGGCCGTGGAAGGCCGAGCAGCTCGGCGGCGGCTACACCCTCTCCTCCTGGTGTGAACGGACCGCCCTGGAGGCGGCCGACGCGGTCATCGCGGTCTCCGCCGGGATGATGCGGGACCTGCTCGCCGCCTATCCGTCGGTCTCTCCCGAACGGGTCCGGGTGGTCCACAACGGCATCGACACCCACCAGTACGCGCCGGATCCCGGCACCGACGTGCTGGCCCGGCTCGGTATCGACCCGGGCCGCCCGAGCGTGACGTACGTCGGTCGGATCACCCGGCAGAAGGGACTGCCGTACCTGCTCCGGGCGGCGCGCCGACTGCCGGCGGAGGCGCAGCTGGTGCTGCTGGCCGGCGCACCGGACACCGCGGAGATCGCCGCCGAGGTCGAGTCACTGGTCGCGGAGCTGCGGGCGAGCCGGGAGGGGGTGGTCTGGGTCGCCGAGATGCTGCCCAAGGCCGAGGTGATCCAGATCCTCACCCACAGTACGGTTTTTGTCTGCCCCTCGATCTACGAGCCGATGGGCATCGTCAACCTGGAGGCGATGGCCTGCGAGACCGCCGTGGTGGCGACCGCGACCGGTGGCATCCCCGAAGTCGTCGCGGACGGTTCGACCGGCCTGCTGGTACCGATCGCGCAGGCCAACGACGGCACCGGCACGCCGCTGGATCCGGAGCGTTTCGTCGCCGACCTCGCCACGGCGATCACCGGGCTGCTGGCCGACCCGACCCGCGCGGTCGAGTTGGGCCGGGCGGGCCGGCGTCGGGCGGTCGAGCACTTCTCCTGGGACTCGATCGCCGAACGGACGCTGGGGGTCTACCGCGAGGTGCTGCCCGGTTAGGAAGGGGCCCTTCTACAACCGGAAACGATAACAGGGGGCCCTTCCTTGCCGGGCGGAGGTCGATCTTTGCCACTAGGTTGGGGAGGATGACCGGACGGATTCCGATCGAGGACGTGACGCCGAGTGTGGCCTGTGGGCGCTACCCGGCGAAGGCGGTCGTCGGTGAACTGGTCCCGGTGGGCGCCACGGCGTACCGGGAGGGACACGCGGCGATGGGGTGCCAGGTGGCCTGGTGGGGGCCGGACGGCGAACCCCGGCCGGTGGTACGGATGTCACCCGCGCCGGACGACCGCTGGTACGCGGCGATCCGGCCGGACGAGGTCGGCGAGTGGCGGTTCACCGTCCAGGCGTTCGAGGACCCGTACCTGACCTGGCGGGACGCGGTGGTCAAGAAGGTCGACGCCGGACAGGGGCCGACGGAGCTGGCCAACGAGCTGGCCGAGGGCGCCGATCTGTTGGTGGTCGCGGCGACCGGGATGCCGACGGAGGCACAGCGGCGGGTACGGGTCGCCGTGACCGCGCTTCGGGACGAGGAGCTGGAGCTGGCCGAGCGGGTCTCCCCGGCCCTCGACCTGGCCGAGCTGCTCTGGGCGTACCCGGTTCGCGCGCTGCTCACCGACGGGCCGGAACGGACGCTCTGGGTGGACCGCCAGCGGGCCCTCTTCTCCGCCTGGTACGAGTTCTTCCCCCGCTCGGAGGGGGCGGTGCTGGACACCGACGGCCGGCCGGTGAAGCACGGCACCTTCGCCAGCGCGACGGCACGGCTGCCCGGCGTCGCCGCGATGGGTTTCGACGTGCTCTACCTGCCGCCGATCCATCCGATCGGACGGGTCAACCGCAAGGGCCGCAACAACACCCTGACCGCCGGGCCGGACGACGTCGGCTCGCCGTGGGCGATCGGCGCCGTCGAGGGCGGGCACGACGTCATCCACTCCGAGCTGGGGACCCTGGCGGAGTTCCGGAAGTTCGTGGTCGCCGCCCGGGAGCACGGGCTGGAGGTGGCGATGGACCTGGCGCTGCAGTGCGCCCCGGACCACCCCTGGGTGACGGAGCACCCGGAGTGGTTCACCACCCGGGCCGACGGTTCGATCGCGTACGCGGAGAACCCGCCGAAGAAGTACCAGGACATCTACCCGCTCAACTTCGACAACGATCCGGACGGGATCCGGGCCGAGATCCTCCGGGTGGTGCTGCACTGGGTCGACCAGGGGATCCGGATCTTCCGGGTGGACAACCCGCACACCAAGCCGTTCGACTTCTGGCACTGGCTGATCTGGCAGGTCAAGCGGCACGACCCGGACGTGCTGTTCCTGGCCGAGGCGTTCACCCGGCCGGCGGTGATGCACGGGCTGGGCAAGATCGGGTTCACCCAGTCGTACACCTACTTCGCCTGGCGGACCAGTCCCGCCGAACTGCGGGACTACTGTGCCGAGCTGCTCGCGGGCATCGACCACATGCGGCCGAACTTCTGGCCCAACACCCCGGACATCCTGCCCGAGCACCTGCAACACGGCGGGCCGGCGATGTTCAAGATCCGGGCGGTGCTGGCCGCTCTGCTCTCCCCGAGCTGGGGCATGTACGCCGGCTTCGAGCTCTTCGAACACGTGGCCCGGCCGGGCGCCGAGGAGTACGTCGACAACGAGAAGTTCGAGCTGAAGCCCCGGGACTGGGCGGCCGCCGAGGCGGAGGGCCGGTCACTGGCCCCGTTCATCACCCGGCTGAACGAGGTCCGACGGGCCAACCCGGCCCTGCACTGGCTGCGTAACCTGCGGTTCCACGAGATCGACAACCCTGCGCTGCTCTGCTGGTCGAAGCGGGACGAGCGGACCGGCAACACCGTGCTGGTGGTCTGCTCCGTCGACCCCGGCCAGGTGCAGTGGGGCAACACCGTACTGGACATGCCGGCGCTCGGCTTCGACTGGCACGAGCGGTTCACCGTGCACGACGAGCTGACCGGCGCGAACTACGACTGGGGGCAGCGCAACGCGGTGCGGCTCGACCCCTACCTGCAACCCGCCCACGTCTTCACGGTGCACCGGCACGGCGCCCCGCCGCCGTCCCCGGCCGGGGTCTGGGATGCTGACCCGACCCCCGGATCGGAAGGTGTGGGATGGACGAGCTGATCGCCGGTACGACACACGACCCGCACGCCGTACTCGGCGCGCATCCGGACGGCGAGCGGACGGTCATCCGTACCCTGCGGCGCGGGGCGGGCGACGTGCGAGTGGTCGTGGGCACCGGGAGCCACCCGACGCGCCGGGTGCACGAGGAGGGGATCTTCGAGGCAACCGTGCCCGGGACCGTGCTCGACTACCGGCTGGAGGTGGACGGCGGTGGGCCGTACGACGACCCGTACCGGTTTCCGCCCACGCTCGGCGAACTGGACCTGCACCTGATCGGTGAGGGCCGGCACGAGCGGCTCTGGGAGGTGCTCGGCGCGCGGCCCCGCGAGGGCGGCGGGGTGGCGTTCAGCGTCTGGGCACCGAACGCCCGGGGCGTCCGGGTGATCGGCGACTTCACCGGCTGGGGCGCGCACGAGGGCTGGCCGATGCGCTCGCTGGGGCGTACCGGGGTCTGGGAGATCTTCGTGCCGGAGGCGGCGCCGGAGCAGCGGTACAAGTACCGGATCCTCTCCGCCGACGGGACCTGGCGGGACAAGGCGGATCCGCTGGCCCGGCGGGCCGAGGTACCACCGTCCACCGCCTCGGTCGTGCACGCGTCCCGGTACGAGTGGTCCGACGGCGACTGGCTGGCCCGGCGCTCCGGGCGGGCGCCCCACCAGGAGCCGATGAGCGTCTACGAGGTGCACCTCGGCTCCTGGCGACCCGGACTGTCGTATCGCGACCTGGCCGAGCAGCTCACCGGGTACGTCGTCGACCTGGGCTTCACCCACGTCGAGTTCCTGCCGGTGATGGAGCACCCGTTCGGCGGCTCCTGGGGTTACCAGGTGACCGGCTACTACGCCCCGACGGCGCGGTTCGGCGACCCGGACGACTTCCGTTACCTGGTGGACCGGCTGCACCAGGCCGGGATCGGGGTCATCCTCGACTGGGTGCCCGCGCACTTCCCCCGCGACGACTGGGCGCTCGCCCGGTTCGACGGCACTCCGCTCTACGAGCATCCCGACCCGCGCCGGGGCGAGCACCCGGACTGGGGCACGTACGTCTTCGACTACGGCCGGCCCGAGGTGCGCAACTTCCTGGTCGCCAACGCGCTCTACTGGTGCGACGAGTTCCACGTGGACGGTCTGCGGGTGGACGCGGTCGCCTCGATGCTCTACCTCGACTACTCCCGCAAAGACGGCGAGTGGGCGCCGAACCAGCACGGCGGCCGGGAGAACCTGGAGGCGATCGCGCTGCTCCAGGAGGTGAACGCGACCGTCTACCGGCACCATCCGGGGGTGGTGATGGTGGCCGAGGAGTCGACCGCGTGGCCGGGGGTGACCCGACCGACCGACGCCGGCGGGCTCGGCTTCGGTTTCAAGTGGAACATGGGCTGGATGCACGACACGCTGACCTACGTCGGCAAGGACCCGATCTACCGCCAGCACCACCACAACGAGCTGACCTTCTCCCTGGTGTACGCCTGGAGCGAGAACTACGTGCTGCCGATCAGCCACGACGAGGTGGTGCACGGCAAGGGTTCGCTGCTCGGCAAGATGCCCGGGGACCAGTGGCGAAAACTGGCCGGGGTCCGGTCACTGCTGGCGTACATGTGGGCGCATCCCGGCAAGCAGCTGCTCTTCATGGGCGCCGAACTCGGCGACGACCGGGAGTGGAGCGAGAGCCGGGGTCTGGACTGGCGACTGCTCGACGATCCCGGTCGGGCCGGGCTCCACCGGCTGCTGCGGGATCTCAACCGCGGCTACCGCGACACACCGGCGCTCTGGTCCCAGGACACCGTACCGGCCGGGTTCCGGTGGATCGTCTCGGACGACTCGGCGAACAACACGGTCGCCTTCGTCCGGATCGCCGCCGACGGCTCGCCGCTGGTCTGCGTGGCGAACTTCGCGGCGACGCCGCACGAGGACTACCGGATCGGACTGCCACTGGCCGGCCGGTGGGCCGAGGTGCTCAACACCGACGCGGACTGTTACGGCGGCTCCGGGGTCGGCAACCTCGGTGCGGTGTACGCCGAGGACCTGCCCTGGCACGGCCTGCCCGCCTCGGTGGCGCTGCGGGTGCCGCCGCTCGGCGTGCTCTGGCTCCGCCCGGACTGAACCTGGTAATCGGCTTGTCCGCCGCCCGTCGTTCTGGCTGGGTCGGTGACATGGACTGGGTTCGGGATTTCTACTCCACGACCGGCGGCTGGTGGGGCGCCGCCGAAGCACGGATCACCGACCGTGACCGCCGCCGTGTCGCACTGATCCACGCCCATCGCGGCAACGCCCGCCCCGGACGGGTGCTGGAGCTGGGCTCGGGTTACGGCGCCACCGCCGCCGCCACGGCGCAGGCCGGGCACACGGTCACCGCCGTCGAGGTCAGCGACCGGGCCGACTTCGCGGCGCGGTTCGCCCGGGACACCGCGCCCGGGTCACTCGTCGTGCTCAAGGAGGACTTCTACGCCGTACGGCTGCCGGGTCGCTTCGACGTGGTCTGCTACTGGAACGGGTTCGGTGTCGGCTCGGACGCCGACCAGCGGCGGCTGCTCGCCCGGATCGGCGACGAGTGGCTGACACCGGACGGGGTGGCCCTGGTCGACGTCGCCAACCCCTTCGTCTGGGCAGGCTGGGACGGCGACGAGGAACACCGGTTGCCGAGGCCGGAGCTCGGTTACCACCACGAGCTGTACGAACGGACCAGTTTCGACCCGGTCACCTGTACGGCGGTCGACACCTGGTGGTCGGCGACGGATCCGACACAACGGATCAGTCAACGGCTCCGCTGCTACACCCCGGCGGACCTGTCGCTGCTGCTAACCGGTACCGGTCTGGTCCTGGACCGGATCACCGTCGGTGACCGCACCTCGGCGCCGACAGCGAGCCCGGGGCTGCCGGAACTGCTCCGCGAGCAGCACGAGTATCTGGCGGTGCTCAGGCGGGAGGCGGGCCGGGCGTGACCGGAAGGCGGGCCGGGCATGACCGGGAGGCGGTGGCGGGCGTGACCGGGCGGTGGTGGCGGGCCGGGTCCGGCGGAGGCTCAGCCCGCCGCGGGCTGCTGGTCATCGGTGCTGTGCCGGGTCGGTGGTCGGCGGAGTCGGCCGAGGAGCAGCACCAGCACGACGGCGGAGACCGCCGAGGTGGCGAAGAAGACTCCGCTGAGCGAGGTACCGGTCTGGACCGGGCCGAGCAGTACCGGGGTGGCGGCCTGGCTGGCGAAGGTCGCGGTGGCCAGCAGTGCGGTGGCCCGCCCGCGCCGCCCGTCGGGGGCGTACTCGGCGACCAGCACGGTCAGGGCCGGCACGGCCAGCCCCATTCCGACGCCGAAGAGCGCGGAGGCGGCCAGCAGCAGGACCGGCAGGTCGCCGCCGCCCACGACGGCGAGCGCGATCGTCCAGCTCGCGAAGGCGAGGAGCAGCAACCGGTTGTCGCCGACCCGGGCGCGGGCCCGGGCGTAGCCGAGCCCGGTCAGGGTCATCGCGAGGGAGAGGGTGGCGGTGAACCCGGCGACCCGGAGGCTCCCGTTGACGCCCAGTTCGGCCAGCCGGGGCGGCAGGAACACCAGAACGCCGTAGAGCAGCATGGTGGCCACGGCCTGCAGGCCGTAGACCGCGAGCAGCCGGGGCGGGACGGTGGCCGGACCGGCCGGTGGTCGGTCCGCGCGGCCGGCGTCCGCCGGCCGTCGGGGCAGGACCCGGAGCGTGGCGAGGCCGAGCGGGACGCCGAGCAGGTAGACGGCGAACGGGGCGCGCCAGGAGATTTCACCGAGAGCGCCGCCGGCCAGCGGCCAGAGCACACCGCCGAGGCTCATCGCGGCGGAACGCCAGCCCATCACCCGGTCCCGGGTCGCGCCCTGGTAGCGGTCGAGCAGGCCGAGCGTGGTGCCGGTGAAGACGGCCGCGGCGCCGACCCCGAAGACCAGCCGGCCGGCGAGCAGGACCGGGTAGGGGCCGCCGAGCAGCCCGGCACCACCGGCGACGCCGTACAGGACGAGGCCGGCGGCGAGTGGGCCGCGTACGCCCCAGCGGTCCATCGACCAGCCGACCAGCGGACCGACCAGGGCCAGGGTGAGGCCGTGGACGGTGAGGAGGAGTCCGGCGGCCCCGGGGCTGATGTCCAGGTCCGCCCGGAGCAGCTCGAGCACCGGTGCGAGCACCGCCCCGGCCAGCACGGTGAGCGTGGAGCCGGACAACAGCACGACGAGTGGGGCAGAGAACCGGTGGGCACTGGTCGGCATCATCGAAGCATCGACCCTCCACCAGGGTTGAGGTCAAGCCGGCGGTACGGGACCGGTGAAACGGGGCTGGCCGACCGCACACGTCGACACCGGCCGATCGCGTGGTTCCGGCGGGCGTACGGTCCCGGTACCTTGCTCGCCATGACCGTGCTGCAAGATCTCGTCACCGCGCTCGCCACCGGCCGGGTCGAGGTCGTCGACCTCACCGCCCCGCTCTCGGCGCAGACGCCGATCCTGACCCTGCCGGAGCCGTTCGGCCAGACCCTACCGTTCTCCCTTCAGGAGATCAGCCGCTACGACCAGCGTGGGCCGGCCTGGTACTGGAACAACATCTCCACCGGCGAGCACACCGGCACCCACTTCGACGCCCCCGTGCACTGGGTGACCGGGCAGCACGGCGACGACGTGTCACAGGTTCCGCCTCGTCGACTCGTCGCCCCCGCGGTGGTGCTCGACCACACCGCCGAGGCGACCGCCGACCCCGACTTCCTGCTGGAGATCGCGCACGTGAAGGCCTGGGAGGCGGAGCACGGTCGGCTGCCGGCCGGCGGCTGGCTGCTCTACCGGACCGGCTGGGACGCGTACGGCGACGACGCCCAGCGGTACGCCAACGGCGGCCGTACCCCGGGAATCTCGGCGGAGTGTGCGAGGTGGCTGGCCGAGGAGACGGCGATCCTCGGTGTCGGAGTGGAGACGGTCGGCACCGACGCCGGCGCGGCGCACTCCTTCGACCCGCCGTTCCCCTGCCACTCGTTCCTGCTCGGCCACGACAAGTACGGCCTCACCCAGCTGCGGAATCTCGACAGACTGCCGGTGACCGGCGCCGTGCTGGTCGCCGGGCCACTGTCGATCGTGGGGGGCTCCGGCAGCCCGTCCCGGGTACTCGCCCTGGTCGAGCGGTAGCGGTGGCGTCGACCGGGCGGACGGGCGGACCCGACGGCGTGCGGGTCGCCGAGGTGATCGGCCGGATACTGGCCGCGCACGGGGTCCGGCACGTCTTCGGGGTCGTCGGCAGCGGCAACTTCCACCTGACCAACGCACTGGTGGCGGGTGGCGCCCAGTTCGTCGCGGCCGCGCACGAGGGCGGCGCGGCGAGCATGGCGGACGGGTACGCCCGTACCTCGGGTGCGGTCGGGGTGCTCTCGCTGCATCAGGGGCCGGGGGTCACCAACGCGCTCACCGGGATCACCGAGGCGGCGAAGAGTCGTACGCCGCTGCTGGTCCTGGCGCCGGAGGCGACCTCGTCCCGGTCCAACTTCCACCTCGACCTGCCGGCGATCGGTGACGCGGTCGGTGCCCAGGTGCGGGGGATCCGTCCCGAGCATCTGGAGGTGGACGTCAGGGCGGCGTACCAGACGGCGGCCGACGGGGCGACGGTGCTGCTGCGGCTGCCGCTGGACGTGCAGGCGGTCGAGGTGCCGGCCTGGCACGGGACGGTCGAGTGCCGACCGCACGACGTCGGGTCCGACTGGGTCCCGGACGCCGAGCCGCTGGCCACCGCGTTGACGAAGGCGCAACGGCCGGTTTTCGTCGCCGGCCGGGGCGCCCGGGCGGCGCGGGACGAGTTGGTCCGGCTGGCCGACGAGTGCGACGCGCTGCTGGCGGTCTCGGCGGCGGCGAAGGGCCTGTTCGTCGGCGACCCGTGGTATCTGGACGTCTCCGGCGGCTTCGCCACCCCGCTCGCCGCGGAACTGATCGCCGAGGCGGATCTGGTCGTCGCCTGGGGCAGCAGTCTGAACATGTGGACGACCCGGCACGGCCGGCTGATCTCCCCGTCGGCCACCGTGGTCCAGGTCGACCGCTGGCCCGTCGCGCCCGACCATCCCCGGGTCGACGCGTACGTCAGCGGTGACGTCGGCCGGGTCGCCCGGTACGCGCTGCGCTGGCTGGAGAAGGAGCCGGGCATCGGGCGGCCGGCCCGTACCCAGCGCACGCCGGAGCTACGGCGCCGGATCGCCGAGCAGGGCCGCTGGCGGGACGTGCCCTACCAGGACAACAGCGGGGACGGGCGGATCGACCCGAGGACGTTGACCATCAGCCTGGACGACCTGTTGCCGGCGGAGCGGACCGTGGCGGTCGACTCCGGCAACTTCATGGGCTATCCGTCGATGTTCCTGTCGGTGCCGGACGTGACCGGGTTCTGTTTCACCCAGGCGTTCCAGTCGATCGGGCTCGGGCTAGCCAGCGCGCTCGGCGCGGCGGTGGCCCGGCCGGACCGACTCACCGTCGCGACACTCGGCGACGGCGGCTTCCTGATGTCGGCGGCCGAACTGGTCACCGCCGTCCGGCTGGCCCTGCCGCTGCTGGTCGTCGTCTACAACGACGCGGCGTACGGCGCCGAGGTGCACCACTTCGGACCGGACGGCCACCCGCTGGACCTGGTGCGGTTTCCCGACACCGACCTCGCCGCCATCGGCCGGGGCTACGGCTGCGCCGGGGTGACCGTCCGGCGTGTCGAGGACCTCGCCCCGGTGCGGCGATGGCTCGCCGGTCCCCGGACCCAGCCGCTGGTGGTGGACGTCAAGGTGACCAGCGAACGCGGTTCCTGGTGGTTGGAGGAGGCGTTCCGGGGCCATTGACCGGGCGGTTCGGTGACAGGTCGGGTGTGGCCACCCCGGGCGCCCGACCTGTCGGACCGACCGCGCGGGCTAACCCATCGTCTTCTGGCCGTCCAGGGCCTCCCGGAGGATGTCGGCGTGCCCGGCGTGCTGCGCGGTCTCGGCGATGATGTGCAGCAGCACCCGCCGGGCCGACCAGGTGGCGCCCGGCTCGAACCACGGCGCCTCCGGCAGCGGGTGGGCGGCGTCCAGGTCCGGCAGGGTCCGGACCAGTTCGTCGGTGTGCCGGGCGACCTCCTCGTAGTGCGCGAGGTAGCCCGCGAGGGTCTCCCCCGGCAGCATCGTGAAGTCGTTCGCGTGCTCCTCGTAGGTGGCCGGATCGTTCCAGGCCGGCATCACCGACGGGCCGTCGACGATGAAGTCCGCCCACTCGCGCTCGGTGCCGGCCACGTGCTTGATCAGCCCGCCGAGACAGAGCGCGCTGACGGTGGTCCGCCGCGCCGCCTGCTCGTCGGTCAGTCCCTGCACCGTGTGCCGGAGGAAGAAGCGGTGTCGGGCGAGCGATTCCAGCAGGTCGGCACGCTCGCCGGTGACCGCGCTCCGGTCGGCCACGGTGCGCTGCCCGGCCACCGTCGTCCCGTCGGTGATGGTGGTCTCGCCGCTGCTCATGGAGTGCCCCTCTCGACGTTCGGTCGCACCGACCGTACCGAGCGGCACCGACATTTCCACGGGCCGGCGAGATGGCTTCCTGCCGGAAGAAGATCGAGGTCAGCCACGCCGGACGACGCGACAGGACGGTCGGTCAGTCGACCGGGTCCGGCAGCGTGACGACACCGTCGAGGTACCGGTGGTGGGCGCCGGACAGACGTACCCGGTCACCGGTGACCTCGCAGCCGACCGTGCCGCCCCGCGTGGACAGCTGCCGGGCGGTCAACCGGGTACGCCCCAACCGGTCCGCCCAGTACGGTGCGAGCTGGCTGTGCGCGGAACCGGTCACCGGGTCCTCGAAGAGGCCGGCGGCGGCGCCGAACCAGCGGGACACGAAGTCCACCCCGTCCGTGTCGCCGGGCGCGGTGACCACGATCCCGCGTACCGGAAGGCCCCGCAGTCCGGTGAAGTCCGGAATCGCCGCCCGGACCTCGGCCGCGTCCCGCAGCACGAGGACCAGGTCGGTGTCGACCAGCCGCGCCTCGGGATCGACACCGAGCGCGGCGACGGCGGCGGTGGCGATCCGGTCGTCCGCCGGCACCGGGCGGAGCAGGCCCGCCGGGAAGTCCAGCTCAAGCTGCCCGTCGTCGCGGCGGGTGACCGGCAACCAGCCGCTGCGGCTCCAGAAGTGCAAACGACGGGCGTCGGTGTGTACGTCGTCGAAGAGCTGCGCGGCGGTGGCCAGGGTGGCGTGGCCGCAGAGGTCGACCTCGGTCGCCGGGGTGAACCAGCGCAGGTGGTAGCCGGGCTCGCCGTCCGGCGCCGAACCGGCCTCCGGCGGCAGCTCGGCGACGTGGAAGGCGGTCTCGGACAGGTTGTTCTCGGCCGCGATCGCCTGCAGCACCGGGTCCGGCAGCCACGCCGGCAGGGGCATCACCGCCGCCGGGTTGCCCTGGAACAGCCGGTCGGCGAAGGCGTCGATCTGGATCAGACGGAGGCGCACCGGACCTGTCTACCAGGGGTGGCCCCGCCGACCCCCACCGGGCGGGGTGGAGCCGGCCGGCGGGGCCGGCACGGGACGGCCGAGCGGGCGGCGGACGGTTCCATGCGACCGCGCGGGCCGCCGCCGGCTTCCCTTGTATAAGCGTGCGCTGAGAGAATGGCGACGTGCACGCGTTCGACGTCCTCGGTGACCCGGTCCGCCGACGGATCCTGGAGTTGCTGGCCGACGGCGAGCGTCCGGCCGGCGAGGTCAGCGCCGTGATCCAGGACGAGTTCGGGATCTCCCAGCCGGGGGTCTCGCAGCACCTGCGGGTGCTGCGGGAGAACGGCTTCGCCACGGTACGGGCCGAGGGGACCCGCCGGCTCTACGCGGTGGATCCCGCCCCGCTCCGGGAGATCGACCAGTGGCTGGACCGGTACCGGGCCTTCTGGACCCAGCGGCTCGACGCGCTCGGCACCGAGATCGCCCGGGGTCGCCGGGAGCGTCGCCGGACGACCCGGCCCGCCGAGGGCGGCGACCCGTCCGCCGGGACCTGAGCGGACGGTCCGGGTCAGACCAGGTCCGCCTCCCGGAGCAGTCGCCAGAGCCCCGCCCCGTCCGGAGCGCAGAACCACCGCTCGCCGAGCAGGCCGGCCGCCGGGCTGCTGCCGTCGACACTGTCCGCCGGAGCCGGAAAGCCACCCGCCAGTACGGCCTGGGTCGGGGAGAGCCGGCGGATCAGCACGCCGGCGACGCTGTCCGGGTACTTGGCCGCGAAGTCGGCGTAGATCTCCTGGTCGTGCTGGCCGTCGTCACCGATCAGCAGCCACCGGATCGCGGGGAACTCCTCGGCGAGCCGGGCCAGGGTGGCCCGCTTGTGCTCCCGCCCGCTGCGGAACCAGCGGTCGGCGGTCGGCCCCCAGTTCGTCAGCAGCAGCGGGCCGGCCGGGTAGAGATGCCGGGACAGGAACCGGGTCAGGGTCGGCGCGACGTTCCAGGCACCGGTGGAGAGATAGAGCACCGGCGCACCGGGATGCGCGTTCACCAGTCGTTCGAAGAGCACCGCCATCCCGGGCACCGCCATCCGGGCGTGCTCGTCGAGCACGAACGTGTTCCAGGCGGCGAGCAGCGGGCGGGGCAGGGCGGTCACCATGACCGTGTCGTCGATGTCGGAGAGGATGCCGAACCGCAACTCCGGGTCGACGATCCGGACCGGCGCGTCGACCGGTTCGGCGCCGGGGCTGCTCAGCCGTACGCTCTGCCAGCCCGGGGCCAGTTCGGTCTCGACGACGAGGTCGATGAACCCGCTCCGGTCCGCCCGGGCCTCGTGGCGGCGGCCACCCGCCTCGATCACCACGGGCGCGTGCTGCACCGGCAGGGTCGCGAAGCTCCGCCAGCCCCGCACCTTCTCGGGGCGGCGGCGGGGCCGGCCGCGCAGCCGGGTCAGCAGCACCCGACCCAGTACCCGGACCCATCCCGGGCCGCCGTAACCGGCGTACGGGACGATCGTGACGTCCCAGCCGCCCTGTCCCAGTCGGCGTTCGATGAACTGGTGCACCGCGTCCTCGATGCGGGCCGCCCGGTGCAACCGGGGCGCGGGGGCTCGACCGGCGGGTATCAGCGACACCATGACACCCTGCCACAGACCCGCCAGCCCGGCCATGACAGATCCACTACTGGTTCAGAAAAGATCAAATAGACCGGCCCGCACCTCCCCCACCTGCGTCGATCCGGGCCTCGGGGCGTTCCGGCTGTGAAAGACTCCGAGACGGGACGACGACGGGGGCGTTGGTCGTGTCGGTGGCGATGCCGCACGGAGGTCGGCTGGTTCGATCACTCGACCTGCCGGGCCTGGTGGCGCTCGCCCTCGGGACGCTGGGGGTCGGCTACCGGCTGGCGCTGATCCTGCTGACCGTACCGGGCTCGAACAGCGACGAGGCGACGTTCGGCCTGGTCGCGATGCACATCGCCGAGGGCCGGGCGTTTCCGGTGTTCCTCTACGGCCAGCACTACATGGGCACGGTGGAGAGCTATCTGGCCGCGCCGCTGTTCGTCCTCTTCGCTCCGAGCTGGACACTGCTGCGGCTGCCGCTGATCGTGCTCTACGCGCTCTTCGTCTACCTGGTGCACCGGCTCACCCGCCGGCTCTACTCCCCCTGGCTGGCCACGTTCACCGTCGGCCTGCTCGCGCTCGGCTCGGAACGCGTGATCCGGGACCAGATCACCGCGGTCGGTGGACGACCGGAGATCAAGCCGGCGGTGCTCGCACTGCTGCTGATCGCCCTCGCCCTCGGTCAACGACGGGTCAGGCGCCGATGGTGGGCCTTCGGCCTCTTCGGCGTCCTCGCCGGGCTCTGCGTCTGGGACGACTGGCTGGTGGTGCCGTACCTGATCGCCGCGTTCGGACTGCTGGTGGTCGGTTGTTGGCGGGCCCTGCTCGGCTGGGCCGGCCTGCTGGTGGCGGGCGGCTTCCTGCTCGGCGTCGCCCCGCTGATCGTGGACAACCTGACCGCGCCGGCCGGCCAGGACTCGGTTTCGGTGCTGCGGCAGGTCAGTGACGGCACGACGGTGGTCACCACCGTCGGGGAGCGGCTGCATGGCGCGATCCTGGTCGGAATCCCGCTGGCCACCGGTCTCTGCCCGCCGGACCGCTGCCAGCCCTGGCAGATGTGGTGGGGCGGCCTCTATCCGGTCCTGCTGGTCGCCGCGCTGGTCCTCGCGGTCGTCGGGCTGGTCCGGCGCACCAGGCCGCCCGGCGTCCCGGCCGGGCGGCAGCCGGGCGCGACGCCGTCCGGGCCGGGTGACCGGCCAGCCGGGTGGGCGACGGACCGACTGCGGTACGTCGGCCAACTCGCCCTCCTGGTCGGGGCCGCGTTGGCCCTGGCCGCGTACGCCCGCAGCGCGCTCGCCGCGACCGCTCCGCTGGCCAGCGCCCGGTACCTGTCGATCCTGCAGATCTCCCTGCCGGCGGTGCTCTGGCCGCTGTGGCTGGTCGCCCGCTGGGCGGGTCGGGTCGCGGCGGGGCCCGCGGCCCGGGTGAGCGGTGTCCTCGCCGCGACCGTGCTGACCCTGCTGACCGCGCTGGTACTGGGCGGCACCGGGCAGCTGATCGGTGAGATCGGCACGATCCGGGCCGAGGAACGGCAGGCCCGGGTGCTGGCCGACACCCTGCGCCGAGCCGACCTGCCCCGGGTGTACGGCGAGTACTGGACCTGCAACCGGCTGGTGTTCATCGCCCGGGAGGAGGTGGTCTGCGCGGTGGTCGGCGACAACCTGCGGCCGGGTCAGAACCGCTACCGGCCGTACGAGGCGCAGGTGCGGGCGGCCGACCGGCCGGCCTTCGTCCTCGCCGCCGGCGGGCCGGCGGAGGCCGCGCTGCACCGTCTGCTGCGCCGGGAGGGGGTGACCGCCACGGTCGACGCGGTCGGTCAGCACCGGATCTACCGGCCGGACCGCACCGTCCAGCCTCCCGGGTGACCGGTCGGCCATGCGCCGGCCATCTTCCGGCCACCGATCCGACATCGTCCCGCCGCCCTCCCGTTGCCACCCTGACCAGCGGAAAGGCCATCTTGGCCGGCTAAACTCCGGGCGGACCGCGAACCCTGTCGCGGACCGGCGGGGCGCCGCCCGGTCAGCCGTTCTCCGGCCCGCGCCTCGACCGCCCCGGGCACCTCTTCGCACCCCGGGCATCTCCTGCGAACCGGTGAATTGAGCGATGAACGAGAACTCCTCCCTGCCCGACACCGTTGTTGTGCACCCCTCGGCCGAGGTCGACGAGGGTGCCCGGATCGGTGCCGGCACCAAGATCTGGCATCTCGCCCACGTCCGGTCCACGGCCCGGATCGGCGCGGACTGCGTGATCGGCCGCAACGTCTACGTGGACGCCCACGCGGTGGTCGGTGACCTGGTGAAGATCCAGAACAACGTCTCGGTCTACCAGGGGGTGACCATCGAGGACGAGGTCTTCGTCGGCCCCTGTGCGGTCTTCACCAACGACCTGCGGCCCCGGGCGCAGAACCCGGACTGGCAGATCACCCCGACTGTGGTCCGGCGGGGCGCGTCGATCGGCGCGAACGCGACCATCGTCTGCGGGGTCGAGATCGGCGCGTACGCCATGGTCGCCGCCGGCTCGGTGGTCACCCGGGACGTGGCGCCGTACCAGTTGGTGGCGGGGAACCCGGCCCGTCCCAAGGGCTGGGTGAACGCCCGGGGTGAGGTGGTCTCCCGGGACCCGGAACAGCCGCCGGCGCTGGCCGCCGAGGCCGAGGCCCGTTGAACGGCGGCGGTGGCGCGTCGGCCGGGACGGCCCGCCACCGCGCTCCGCCGCTCCGGTGACCGTCGAGGAGTACGAACGAGCCCTGGCCGATCTGGGTCGGCCAGGGCTCGTCGGGTACCAGCGGGGTCGAGCCGGGTACCGGGTGGGGACGCGGCGGTCACCCGCCGGTCCAGGGCCGGCGGGTGGGGTCCGGTTGGCGGCCGGTCAGCCGCCGATGACCAGGCGGCGTACGTCGGGCCAGCGCGCCGGGTCGGTCACCCGACGACCGTCGACCAGCACCCGTACGGTGGGCAGGTCGGTCGCGCCGAGCGTCCGGTACTCGGCGTGGTCGGCCTGTACGACCACCGCCGTCACCGGCTCACCGCCGTAGGCGGGCAGGCCGAGCGCGGTCAGCTCGCCGGCGGTGTACATCGGGTCCGAGACGTACGGCCGGGCGCCCCGGCGCCGCAGCGCGTCGACGGTCGGGAAGACGCCCGAGAACGCGGTCTCCTTGACCCCGCCCCGGTAGGCGGCGCCGAGCACCAGCACCTCGACGCCGGTCAGGTCACCGACCGCCGCGCCGAGCAGGTCGACGGCGTACTCCGGCATGGCCGCGTTCGCCTCCCGGGCGGCGCGGACCACGGTGGCCGCCGGGTCGTTCCAGAGGTACATCCGGGGGTAGATCGGGATGCAGTGCCCGCCGACCGCGATCCCCGGGGAGTGGATGTGGCTGTACGGCTGGGTGTTGCACGCCTCGATGACCTTGAGGACGTCCACCCCGACGGTGTCGGCGTACCGGGCGAACTGGTTCGCCAGCCCGATGTTGACGTCCCGGTACGTCGTCTCGGCGAGCTTCGCCAGCTCCGACGCCTCGGCCGAGCCGAGGTCCCACACGCCGTTGGGCCGGGGCAGGTCGGCGCGCTCGTCGAAGTCCAGCACCGCCTGGTAGAACTCGACGCCGTGCCGGGCCGAGACCTCGTCCACCCCGCCGACCAGCTTCGGGTAGCGACGCAGGTCGGCGAAGACCCGGCCGGTCAGTACCCGCTCCGGGCTGAAGACCAGGGAGAAGTCGCGGCCGACGGTGAGCCCGGAGCCCTGCTCCAGCATCGGGGCCCACCGCTGGCGGGTGGTGCCGACCGGCAGCGTGGTCTCGTAGCTGACCAGGGTGCCCGGCTTGAGCCCGGCCGCGATGGCCCGGGTCGCGTCGTCCATCCAGCCGAAGTCCGGTACCCCGTCGGCGTCGACGAAGAGCGGCACGACCACCACCACGGCCTCGGCCCCGGCGACCGCGGCGGTGGTGTCGGTGGTCGCGACCAGCCGACCGGCGGTCACCGCCTCCTTGAGCTTGACGTCCAGGTCGGCCTCGCCCGGGAACGGCACGGCACCGTCGTTGACCAGCTGCACAACCCGCTCGGACACGTCGGCACCCACCACGGAGTGCCCCTTGTCGGCGAACTGCACCGCGAGTGGCAGGCCGATCTTTCCGAGCGCGACGACGCAAATCTTCATGGCACCACTCTGCTGCCTACGGTCGCCGCCGCCGTAGCTTCTGAATGACGCGTCGGGGTGTAACAGGTGTAATCGCGATGACGAACTGCCCCCGGTGGCTCACCGTCGGGGTGATCAGGAAGAACCGGGTGCCCTGCCGGACCATCAGCCGGGACACCGGCGGACGGATCGGGGCCCGCAGCGGCGCCGACCCGATCGCGCCGAAAGCGGTCAACTGGGAACGTACGGCGTGCAGGCGGCCACCGGCCGGGACGCCTTCGAGGAGGAGACCCACCCGGAACCGGGCCCGCAGGGTGGTGCCGCCCTTGTCCCGGTTCGTCTCCAGTGTCGTTCCGGTGATGTCGCCGGCGGTCAGCCCGATCGGGCCGGAGGTGAGCGGGATCAGGTCCCGTCGGGGGGTCCGGGCGATGATCGTCAACGCCCGTTCACCGTCCGGACAGGTGTCCCAGGTGGCGACGATCGCCTCCAGCCGGGCGAGCCAGTCCGGCGCGGTCTCGGAGACGTCGAACCACTCGTCCGGCATGTCGAGCCGGGGGTCGCGGAAGCCGGGGTAGCCGGCGTACCAGCGGGTTCCGTCGATGATGGTGGGCGGTACGCCGTGTTCGGCGTCCTGCCGGATCACCGCGAGCACGTCCTCGACGGTGCCGCGCTGGGCGGTGGAGATCCGCAGCCGCGCCTCGATCTCCAGCTGGGCCCGGACGTGGTCGGTGAGGTACTGCTCCGCCAGGGTCCGGATCCCGTCCACCACCTCCTCCTGCACCGACCGGTCGAGTTCGAGGAAGTCGTCCTCGAGGAGCCGGGCGATCTCCCAGCTGAAGTGCCGCAGCAGTACGGCGTCGCGTTCCTTGCCGGGCTCGATCAGCCCGGCCACGAAGTTGACGATCCGCTCGATGCTGCGCAGCCGGTCCAGGTGGCCGACCCGGTAGGTGAGGTTGCCGGCGCCCACCCGGCGGACCGCGTAGTAGAACTCGTAGTCCGCCAGTACCGAGATCCGTCCCGCCCGCAGGCACGCCTCCAGCGTGAAGGGCTGGTCGCTGGCGACCGGCAGGTCCTCGGGAAAGCGCAGGTGGTAACGCTCGACGAGGGTGCGCCGGAACAGTTTGGTGTTCGACAGCGACCAGGGCAGCGCCGAGTCGAAGAGTCCGATCTGGACCTCGTTGCCGGCGAAGACGCTCTGGTCGATGCTCCGGCCGCCGATGCCCACCACCCGGCCGAGCACCACGTCCGAGCCGTACGCGTCGGCCGCGGTGACCAGTCGTTCCAGCGCCTCCCGACCCAGGTGGTCGTCGGCTCCGACAAAAAAGACGTACCGGCCACGGGCCCGTTCCAGGCCACGGTTGCTCGGGGCGCCCGGGCCGCCGGAGTGCGGCTGGTGGACCACCCTGACGGTCTCCGGGTACAGCCGGGCGAACCGGTCCAGTTCCCGGCCGCTGGCGTCGGTGGACCCGTCGTCCACCGCGATGATCTCCATCCGGTGCCGACCGATGCTCTGCCGCACCAGCGAGTTCAGGCACCTGGTGAGATAGGGCATGGTGTTGTGCACCGCCACCACCACGCTGACGTCCGGGGTACTCACGCGGTTGCCCCCGCGGGTCCACCGCTGACCGCCGGTCCGGCCGGCCGGACTACGTCCATGATCTGTGTCGCTGCCTCTCCTGGAGGGGCGCCTCGCGCGAAAACCCCGGCGAGTGTACGGCAAGGCAGGACCGGCGTACCCGTTCGCTCGATTCGGTTTTCGCCGATCGGTTCACCGCCCGGTCAACAGCTCCGGGTCCAGTGCCGTCGTCGCGATCACCGCCGGATGCCGGCGGGCCAGCCGGGCGCCGAGAGTCACCGAGTCCAGGTCCCCGGCGACGATCGCGGCCGGTGGCCCGAACTCGTGCCACGGCAGGGTCCGGAGCGCGTACCGGGCCAGCAGCCAGGCCCGGAACTGTCCGTAACCCAGGGCGGCGACACGGTGCAGCGGCGAGCGCCGGCCACCGTCGGGCGGACCGCCGAGGGCCCGCTCCAGGCTGGCCAACGGGCCACCGCGCCCGGACGGCAGCAGCGGCCGGACCCGCACCCGGGAGTCAACACCCGGGCCGGGCCGGCGCTGGTCGTCGACCACCACCAGGACCACGTCCCGCCGCTGGTCGGCGAGCTGGTCGGCGTACTCGACCACCCGTTCCGGCAGCCGCGGCCCGAGGGCCAGGAGCAGCACCGGCCGTCCGTCGCCCGTGGTCTCACCGGCCATGCCGACCGTCCTCTCCGGTCGCCGACGCCGACGGCCCGGCAACGGGGGTCAGGGCGCGGAGCCGGGCCTCCAGCGGCGCCAGCATGAGGTCCCGGGCGTACCGGTCGGCGTGCCGTGCCGCCGCCGACCGCTGCTCCGGGTCGAGGTCCCGGGCCGCCTTGGCGGCCGCCACCATCGAACGGGCCACCTCGGCCGGATCCAGGCTCCGGGCGGTGAACCACAAGGGATACTCGGCGAGCACCTCCTCGGCCGCGATGCCGGGGGCGTGCACCGAGACGATCGGCCGGCCACTCGCCATGTATTCGAAGATCTTGCCCGAGGTGACGTACCGGGAACCGCCGGCCAGGAAGACCAGGACGTCGCTCTCCGCGTAGACCCGGTGGACCTCGGTCTTGGTCACCGGGCCGAGGTAGCGGATCCCGGTCCCCCCGGTGAGTCCGAGCCGTGCGGTCAGCTCGGTGGGGCTGGTCTTCGAGAAGCCGAGGTGGCCGTGGATCCGCAGTTCCGCGTCGGCGAGGTCGCCGTGTTCGCGGGCCAGCCGGAACGCGGCGACCAGTTCCTCCAGCGGCTGGACCCGGGTGACCGTCCCCAGGTAGCCGAACCGCGGCCCGGTCCGCCCGCCCGGCTCCCCCGGCTGCCCGGAGTCGTCCGCCGGTGCCCCGACCACGGCGGTGGGCCCCACGGGTACGCCGGTTCGGCTGCCGGTGGTCTCGGAGGCCGGGCCCGGGGGTGTGCTGACCGGGGCGAGATCGGGGTCCCAGCCGTTCGGGACCACCAGCATCCGGTCGGCGGCGGCCGGATAGCGCTCGGCGTGCCAGTCCCGCAGCGCCTCGTTGACGAACACGATCCCGGACGCCCGGGACAGCACCCGTCGCTCCCAGCGCCAGGCCGGATGGCCGGCCGGGAACGCCGGACGGTTGGTGAACAGGTCGAGGGTCCAGGAATCCCGGTAGTCCAGCACGTACGGCACCCCGGTCAGCCGGTGGAACAGCCAGGCCGCGCCGAACGAGGCGAACGGGTTGCCGGTGGCCAGGACGACGTCGAAGCGCCGCCGACGGTGCGCCCGGAGCCCCCGGGCCACCGCGGCCAGCCCCCAGGACGCGTAGTGCTCCGGAAAACCCAGTCGTTGGCTCAGCTGGTATAGCTTCTGCGCGGCCCGGGGAAAGGTCCGGCGGAACCGGCCGTACCGGCGGAGGTCCCGTTCCCAGGCGAACCGGTGCAGGGCCGGCCGCTCGACCCGGACCGTCGGGTCCACCGTGGAGGCGAGTTCGGTGTCGAGCGAGCCCAGCACGTCGCGCAGGAAGTCCAGCGGAGCGGCGCAGGCGGTCACGTCCCAGCCCCGGGCCGCGAGGTGGTTCGCGGTGGCCCGGGCCCGGTACACCCCGCTGGCCCGTGACGGCGGGAAGTAGAAGGACAGGTAGAGCACGCGTGGGCGGCGAACCCCGGCGCCGGTCGGGTCGGTACCGGCCGACGTGGTCGCCGCTGCCCGCCCGCTCACCGGAGCCGTCCCGACGGTACGGCGTACTCGAGGCCGAAGGTCAGCGCCGGCTCGGCCACCCCGGCCGCCCGGTACGCCGTCAACAGGCCCAGCCCGTACGGCAGCGACACCGCGTCGGCGACGACGATCAGGTCGAGCCCGTCCGCGTCCGGCAGGTGACGTCGGAGTCCGGAAGGGATCTCGGCGCCCCATCCCGGCCGGTACCGGGGCAGCACGAACCGACGGTGGACCCGGTCGGCGAACCGGGTGTCGTAACGCTCCCGGGCACGACGGGCCGGCTGCCGCAGCGGACCCTGGGCGATCACGGTGAACAGTCCGTGCGGCAGCCCGTACAGCATCGCCCGGACGAGCCGCGTCGAGCGCCGGGCAGACTCCAACCGGGACAGTTCGACCACCTCCACGGCCGGGTCGAGGCGTGGTCCGTGCCAGGGTCCCAGGTGGTCGACCAGGACAACCGCCCGCCCACCGGCGGCGACCACCTCGGCGGACTCCGCCGCCACGCCCCGGGGCCGGTTGCCGCCGAGCGCCAGGAACAACACCCGTCGTGTCATGTCAGGCTCCCCGACCGTTCAGCGGACGGGACGCGGTCCCGCCCCCGCGCTCCGTACCGGCCCCGGCCGGCTCGGCGGGCCCGGCTCGACCGGCCCGCGAGGCCGGCGCGGCCGGGTCGACGTCGCCGAACCACGCCGTCCGGTGGGCCTCGGCGACGGCCTGGTAGCCGTACCGGGCGGCGAGCACCGTACGGGCGTGCGCCAGGTCGAGCCCGGCCGGGAACCTGTCCCGCAGCCGCCGGTAGCCGGCGACGATGGTGTCCGGATCGTCGTCGACGTCGACCAGCGCGCCGGCGGCGTCCACGATCCCGGCCAGCGTCTCCTCGGGGCCGCCGCAGCGGGTCACCAGCACCGGCGTACCGGCGGCGACCGCCTCCACCACGGTCATCCCGAACGTCTCCAGCCGGCTCGGGTGGACCAGCAGGTCGTGCTCACGGATCAGCTCCAGTGCCCGGTCCGGCGGCACCGAGCCGGTGAAGGTGACCGCGTCGGCGACGCCCAGGGTGTCGGCCCGGGCCGCCAGCGCCGGCCGCCGCCGTCCCTCGCCGACGAAGGTCAGGGTGAGCCACGGATCGTCCGCCCGGCACCGGGCGAACGCCTCCAGCAGCAGATCCACCCCCTTGCGCTCGTCGAGGGTGCCGACGAAGAGCCAACGGCGCGGTTCGGTGACCGGCCGGGCCCGGACCGCACCGAACGGCACCGGGTTCGGTATCGGGCTGATCCGGTCGGCGTACTCCGGAAACGCCTCGACCAGGACGGATCGCAGCACCTCGCCGACGGTGAAGAAGCCGGCGGCCCGGCGGAGCACCTCGCGGTACATCGCCCGGGAATCGGGCTCGGCGAGCACGGCGGGCAGGAACGTCGCGTGTTCGGTGACGAAGACCCGGGCGTCCGGCCGGGCGTTGCGCAGGGCGGTCCAGCCGCCGCGCAGGCCGACGTGGGCGTGCACGACCGGGGCGTCGATCGGCGCCCCGCCGAGCGCGGTCCGGAGCGACTCGGCGTGCTGGTTCGCCCGCGCGGCGAAGGTGGTGCCGGCGCGTACCGGCACCGGCACGTAACGCAGCCGGGCGTCGGCGACGGTGCCGGTCTCCGGAACCCCGCCGTGGGCCAGCAACTCCCGGTGCGCCCGTTCGATGGCGGCGTACTGCCGCCGGCCGACGGGCGCGCCCCAGGCGTCGACGTGGTAGACCGTGGCCCGGTCCCAGACGGTCGCGGTGGCCGCCACCATGGCCCGGACGAAGGCACCGGCGAACGGCAGCTCCCTGGTCGGATACCAGGGGGTCACGATTGCCAGATCCCGGTTCGGGGGCGCCGGCGCCGGTCCGGGCCCGGTGCTCACCGTGGGCTGGCCGACAACGCCGGATCGGGCCGGAGCCCGTTCACCGGGGCCTCCGCCAGTTCCCGGCCCGGCGCGTGCGGCAGCAGCCGGGCGTACAGCCGGTCGAGGATCTCGGCCTGGGCCTCCCAGCTCCACTCGGCGAGCAGTCCCGGCCGGTCGTACGCGGCACGGTACTTCTCCGACTCGGCCAGCACCAGCTTCACCGCCCGGAGGAAGTCGGTCAGGTCCTGTGCCCGGAACACCTCGCCCTGCCCGGTGGAGCGCACCACCTCGGACATCGTCCGGACGTCGCTGACCACCAGCGGCAGCCGGGCGTGCGAGTACTCGAAGAACTTGTTGCTCAGCGCGATCTCGTGGTTGAGCAGGTGGTGCAGCGGGCTCACCGCCGCGTCCGCGCTCGCCAGCACCCGCGACACCTGCCAGTGCGGCACGTACGGCAGCAGGTGGATCCGGTCGGCGACCCCGAGTTCAACGGCGCGCAGCCGCAGTTCCTCGGCCCCCTTGTTGTGGGCGGTCGGGTGCAGCGACAGCATCGCGAGGTGCACGTCCGGCAGGCTGGTCAGCGCCTCGACGACAAGGTCGACGCCGCGGACCGGGTTGATGCCACCGGAGTACGCCAGCAGCGGGGTCTCCGGGCCGATCCCGCACAGCGTGCGCAGGTCCGGGACCGGTGCGCCGCTCTCCTCCTCGCCCGGCGTCATCACCGGGGCGTTCATCACCACGGTCGGCAGCTCGGGCAGCTTGTGCGCGTCCCGGAGCAGCTCGGCGAGGGCGGTGGAGACGGTCACCACCGCGTCGGCGTGCTGGGCGTACTCCCGCTCGTGCGTGACCTGCCCGGCGAGCCACCTCGCGGTCAGCGGCCGGAGCCCCGGCACGTACTCGTGGGCGTCCCAGACGAACTTGACCGGCCGGCCGTCCCGCCGGGCCCGGGCGGCGGCCCGGGCGCCGACACCGATCATCTTGAAGTCGTGGGCGTGGATCAGGTCTGGTTCCAGCTCGTCGATGACCCGGCCGAAGCCGAGTTCCCACTGCCAGAGCGCGGGGTCGAGGCGCCGCCAGGAGCGGTTGCCCAGCAGCGCCTTCCAGAACACGACCGGCAGCCGGTTGGTCCAGGCGTCCGGGTCCCGCCGCCCGTCGCGCAGCAGCCGGGTCTCCCGGGCCCGGAACCGGACCCAGCGCCAGACGATGGCCAGCCCGACCCGGTTCGCCAGGATCCGGGCCTGCTCCAGCAGTCGGGCCGGGCCGCCGGCCTGTCCGGTGCGCAGGCGGGCCATCCGGGCCACGATGTCGGCCCGCCAGGCCTTCATGGTGTCCAGCCGGTAGTTCACGTACCGGCCGCCGGCCGGGTAGGCGAGCGGGCGGCGGGGCGAACGACGACGGACGTACGCGGGGTCGCCCACGTCGGTCGGGACGGACAGCAGCCGCACCTCGGCATCCCCCAGCCGCCAGGAGGTCTCGCCCGGACCGGTCTGCCGACCGAGCAGGATCACCTCCCAACCGGCCTCGGCGGCCGATCGGGCGGACTTCTGCACCCGGGAGTCGCCCTTCACGCCGTTGTCGACGAGCATGACGACCCGGCCCCGAGTGCGCCGCGCGGCGGCAGCACCGTTCACGTCCATGATTTCCGTCTCTGCCTCTCCCATAGGGCAACTCCCCAAAGACCCGGCGAGTTTACGGCGACCACAGAACCACCCAAACCACCTGCCCGACAATTCTGCGGCATTTCGTCGATTGTTTTTCTACTGTTCTACTTCCGTTCCTCGACGAGCCACGCCCTGACCAGGGCACCGGAACAGCGGCGGCCCTGTCCGGCGAGAATGCGTCGTACCTGGTGGGAAGGTTGACGCCGGCCCAGCGTACGACGATTCTCGGAATAGGCACACCAGACCGACGATGACGTATTGTGTTGCCGCCAGGAACTTGATTCGAGTGAGCCGTCACGGCTCCGTCGTTCCTGCCGCGAACCCCGCCCACGAGGGTCACCAACATGCCGGGAGACAGTCAGTGAAGGTAATCAGCGTCGTCGGCGCCCGTCCTCAACTGGTCAAACTCGCGCCGATCGCGGCGGCGTTCGGCCGGACCGGGCACCGACACGTCATCGTGCACACCGGGCAGCACTACGACGCCGACCTGTCGGACGTGTTCTTCTCCGGGCTCGGCATCCCCGACCCGGACGTGCACCTCGGCATCGGCTCCGGCAGTCACGGCGTACAGACCGGGCGCATCCTCGCCGCGATGGACCCGGTGCTGGCCGAGGAGCAGCCCGACTGGGTGCTGGTGTACGGCGACACCAACTCGACGCTCGCCGGTGCCGTGTCGGCGGTGAAGCAGCACTTCCGGGTGGCGCACCTGGAGGCCGGGCTGCGCTCGTTCAACCGGCGGATGCCGGAGGAGCACAACCGGGTGCTCACCGACCACGCCGCCGACCTGCTGCTGGCACCCACCGGTGAGGCCCTGCGGCACCTAACGAACGAGGGACTCGCCGACCGGACCGTGGTCACCGGCGACGTGATGGTCGACGTCTGCCTCCAGGTCCGCGACCGGGTGCTGGCCGGTGGACATCCCCGGCCCGAACTGCCGGACGGCATCGACCCGGAGCAGCCGTACCTGCTCGCCACGCTGCACCGCGCGGAGAACACCGACGACCCGGCCCGGCTGGCGTCGCTCGTCGAGGCGCTCGCCGGTCTGCCGGTCCCGGTCGCGCTGCTCGCCCATCCCCGGCTGGTGGCCCGGGCGGAGGCGCAGGGGTTGAAGCTCGCCCAGGGGGCGCTGCACGTGGGCCGCCCGGTCGGCTACGCCGCCATGGTCGCCGCGGTCCTCGGTTCGGTCGGGGTGGTGACCGACTCGGGCGGCCTGCAGAAGGAGGCCTACCTGCTGGGCCGTCCCTGCACCACGCTGCGTTCCGAGACGGAGTGGCTGGAGACCCTCGACGGCGACTGGAACCGGCTCGTACCAGACCCCGCGACGCTCGGTACGCAGACCTGGGTCGACACCGCGACCCGGCCGGCCCCCGCGACCCCGACCGGTACGCCGTTCGGGGACGGACGCGCCGCCGAGCGGGTCGTGGAGACGCTGGAGCGGTGGCTCGACGGCCGGACCGGCTGAATCCGTCGACGCCCGGGCACCGGCCCGGGTGACGTTCTCCCCCGGCCTGGCCGGAGCTGGTGCCGAGCCAGCCCCGGCCAGGCCGTTTCCGGTGTCGGCCGAGCCGGCCCCGGCCGGGTTGTTTTCCGGCGTCGGCCGAGCCGGCCCACGGTTCTCGGGATACGTCAAGGACCTCCGGCCCGACCGCGATGTCCGCGGCCGGGCCGGAGGTCCGTCGTGCTGTCCGACCGGTAGCGGTCAGGCCGTCAGGGCCGGCTCGCCCACCCTGTCCAGCGCTACCGTGCTGCCGTCCTCGGCCGAACGGAGCACCGCGGCGGAGACCTCCACGGTCCGCAGCGCCTGGCGCAGGGTCACGATGTCGCTCTCCTTGCCCTCCACCGCGTCACGGAACCGCTCGTGCTCGACCAGCAGCGGCTCACGCTTCGGGATGGCGTACCGGACCATGTCGCCCTCGGCCACCCCACGGAACGCGCGCAACGCCTCCCACTCGGTGTCGATCGCCCCGTTGGCGTAGAAGGTGAGGTCGGCGGTGAGGGTGTCCGCGACGAAGCAGCCCCGGGCTCCGGTGATCACCGTGGAGCGCTCCTTCAGCGGGCTCAACCAGTTCACCAGGTGGTTGACCATCGTGCCGTCGGCGAGTTGGCCGACCGCCGCCACCATGTCCTCGTGCAGTCGTCCGCTGCGGGAGACCGTCCGGGCCGACACCGAGGTGTACCGCTGCCCGGTGACCCAGGCGGTCAGGTCGATGTCGTGGGTGGCGAGGTCCATCACCACACCGACGTCGGCGATCCGGTGCGGGTACGGGCCCTGCCGCCGGGTCACCACCTGGTAGACGTCGCCGAGCTCGCCCGCCTCCAGCCGGGCCCGCAGGCTCTGCAATGCCGGGTTGTACCGCTCGATGTGACCGACGCCGGCGACCACACCGGCCGTCTCGAACGCGTGCACCAGCCGGGTCGCCGCCTCGACGGACTGGGCGAGCGGCTTCTCGATCAGCGCACCGACCCCGGCCGCCGCCAGCTCCAGGCCGACCTGCTCGTGCAGGGCGGTCGGGCAGGCCACCACCGCGTAGTCCGGCTTGAGCGCGAGCAGCTCGGCGACCGTGTTCAGCACCGGGACCCGCAGGGCGCCGGTGGAGTCGCCGGCC
Source organism: Plantactinospora sonchi (assembly GCF_036422035.1). Taxonomy (NCBI): domain Bacteria; kingdom Bacillati; phylum Actinomycetota; class Actinomycetes; order Micromonosporales; family Micromonosporaceae; genus Plantactinospora; species Plantactinospora sonchi. The sequence goes on along the minus strand of NZ_JAZGQK010000007.1, from coordinate 402,857 downwards.
GGGTCGACCACGCCGACCAGCTCGACGCCGTCGAGGTTCGACAGCACCCGGGCGTGGTTGCGTCCCATGGCGCCGAGGCCGATCAGTCCGGCGCGCAGCCGGGGTGCCTGGCCGCTCATCGGGCCACCGCCACCGCGTTGACGGCCACCGCGATCCGCTCCAGCTCCGCCTGGGTCAGCGACGGGTGGATCGGCAGCGACAGCACCTCGCGGGCGGCCCGCTCGGTCTCCGGCAGCTCCCAGGGGCCCGGCCGGCCGTCCTCGCCCAGGTACGGCTTGAGCCGGTGGATCGGGGTCGGGTAGTACACCGCGCTGCCCACCCCTCGGTCAAGCAGCTCCTGCTGGACCGCGTCCCGGTCCTCGGAGACCCGGACCGTGTACTGGTGGTAGACGTGCCGCGCCGCGTCCGCGACCGGCGGGGTGACCACACCGGTGAGCCGGGCGTCCAGGAACTTCGCGTTCGCCCGCCGCTGCTCGGTCCACTCCGGCAACTGGCGCAGCTGCACCCGGCCGATCGCCGCCGCCACGTCGGTCATCCGCATGTTGGCCCCGACGATCTCGTTGGCGTACCGCTGCTCCATGCCCTGGTTGCGCAGCAGCCGCAGGGTGCGGGCGAGTGCCGGGTCCGCGGTGCTGACCATGCCGCCCTCCAGGGCGTGCATGTTCTTCGTGGGATAGAAGCTGAAGCAGCCGGCGGCGCCGAACGCACCGACCGGCTGGCCGCCCAGGGCGGCGCCGTGTGCCTGGCAGGCGTCCTCGACGACGGCGAGGCCGTGCTGCTCGGCGATCGGCATCAGCCGGTCCATCGCGGCCGGGTGACCGTAGAGGTGCACCGGCATGATCGCCGCGGTACGCGAGGTGATGGCCGCGGCCACCGCGTCCGGGTCGAGGTTGAAGCTGTCGGGCTCGATGTCGGCGAAGACCGGCTCGGCACCGACCAGACGCACCGCGTTGGCGCTCGCCGCGAAGGAGAAGGAGGGCACCACCACCTCGTCGCCGGGGCCGATCCCGAGCGCCATGAGGGTCAGCTGCAGAGCCGAGGTGCCCGAGTTGACCGCGACACAGTGCCGACCGGCCACCAGCTCGGAGAACTCCTCCTCGAACGCCGCCACCTCCGGACCCTGCACCACCCGGCCGCTGCGGAGCACCCGTACGGCGGCCTCGATCTCGGCGTCTCCGATGACTGGTCTGGCAGGCGGAATCAGGTCTGCGTTCGGCCCGGCCATGGGCATTCCTCCGTTGCTGAGGGGGTCGCGTTGGGGATGCGACGCTAGCCGCGCCAGGTTGACAGCGGGTGCGTCTTGGCCGAACAAGCGGTGCTGGGAAGGTGACCACCGCCGGACGTACAGGTGACCTGGCTGACCACGGCGGCGACGGCGGATCCGGCGGATCCGTCCGGAACGCGGACCGGAGCCGGCGGAGAGCGTGCGCCGGTCGACTGACCGGCGACGGGAGCGGTACGGACCGCGGGTGACAGCCGGGTGGGACGGGTCAGCGCGGCAGGACGACGTCGACGGTCTCGTCGACGGGCACGGCCCGGACCGGGCCGGGTGCGGGCACGGCGGGTACGGACACGGCGGGGAGGTCCGCGCCGCGCCCGGAACCGACCGCGCTGTCCGAGGCGACCGGGCTGTCCGTGTCGGGCGCGGGACCACCGGACGCGGGACCACCGGACGCATCCGCGCCGAGCGCCGCCGCGACGCTCGCGGCCATCCGCGGCAGGTGCCCGTCCGGGAGGGGGGTACGGGCGACGGCGAGCCGCCAGTAGAGCGGGCCGACGATCAGGTCGATCGCCGTCTCCGGATCGGTGCCGGGCGGCAACTCGCCCCGGTCGACCGCCCGACCGATCAACAGGGCGCCGACGTCCCGTTGGTTCACCCTGAGCGACTCCTGCAGGGTCGCCCCGATCTGCGGGTTGCGGGCCGCCTCGGCGAGCAGGTCCGGAATGATCTGCGAGGCCAGCGGGTGTCTGAGGGCGCGGGCCACGATCCGCAGCAGGATTTCGAGGTCTCCGCGTAGGGTGCCGGTGTCCGGTAACGGTAGGCTCTGCCCCGCGACCCGGGAGACGATCTCCAGCACCATCTCCAGCTTCGAGCTCCACCGTCGATAGATCGCGGTCTTGCCGACCCCTGCCCGACGCGCGACGGCTTCGATCGACATCCGCCCGTAGCCGACCGCGGCGAGTTCCCGCATGACCGCGCGGCGGATGGCGTCGGTGATGTCTCCTCGGAGCACCGCCGCTCCCGCTGGAGCACGCCGGTTGTCGGTCGCCACGTGGGCCAATATAGCGCGGCGACGGTACGGTTGCGTCCCGACGTACGATGGACTACGTTGCCACGGAGCGATGACCGACCGACGTGCCACGGCTTTCCCCCGGCCACGCGGTCGTCGGGTCGCGCGCATCTTGAAGCCCGAACAGATCGGAGCGCCTTGCTATGGCCACCACGGCGGTAGCCGACCCCGATTCAGGACTGACCGGCGCCCAGCTCGCCGCCCGGTACGGTCTCTCCGCCGCAGGCGCGAGACCCTCCCTCGGCGCCTACATCCGGCAGCTCTGGTCCTACCGGCACTTCATCTCGGCGTACGCCAACGCCAAGCTGGCGGCCTCGTTCAGCAACGCCCGGCTCGGCCGGCTGTGGCAGGTGCTGACCCCGCTGACCAACGCCGCGGTCTACTACCTGATCTTCGGTGTCATCCTGAACACCCAGGACGGCATCACCAACTTCATCGCCTACCTCTGCACCGGGCTCTTCGTCTTCACCTTCACCCAGTCGGTGGTGAGCGGCGGGGTCCAGGCGATCAGCGGCAACCTGGGGCTGATCCGGGCCCTGCACTTCCCCCGGGCCAGCCTGCCGATCGCGGTCACCCTGACCCAGTTCCAGCACCTGCTCGCCTCGATCGTGGTGCTGGCCGGCATCGTGCTGGTCGACGGCGAGCCGCTGACCGTCGAGTGGCTGCTGATCATCCCGGCGATCCTGCTCCAGGCGATCTTCAACGCCGGGCTGGCGATGGCCCTGGCCCGACTCGGCTCGAAGGCGAGCGACCTGAAGCAGGTCGTCCCGTTCGTGATGCGGACCTGGATGTACGCCTCCGGCGTGCTCTACAGCGTCGACAACTTCGAGAAGCACCTGCCGGGCTGGGCCGCCGAACTGGTGCACCTGAACCCCCTGCTGGTCTACATCGAGTTGATGCGGCACGCGCTGATGGAGTCGTCCCCGGTGACCGCCTCGGCGACCCAGTCCTGGCTGCTCGGCCTGGGCTGGGCGGTGCTGGCCGGCGTCCTCGGGTTCGTCTACTTCTGGCGTGGTGAGAAGGAGTACGGACGTGGCTGACCTGATCACCACCGGCATGAGTGCCTCGGCGACCACCGCGGTCGACGGGTCCCGGATCCCCACCGTGATCGTCGACGACGTGCACATCGTCTACCGGGTGCACAAGGGCGCCGCCGCCGGCACCAACAGCCCGGTCGCCGCGCTGCGGCGACTGCTGATCGGCGCCAAGGCGCCGACGGTCCGCGAGGTGCACGCGGTCAAGGGGGTCAGCTTCACCGCGTACCGGGGTGAGGCGATCGGCCTGCTCGGCAGCAACGGCTCCGGCAAGTCGACCCTGCTGCGGGCGATCGCCGGGCTGCTGCCGGCCACCCGGGGCGCGATCTACGCCCAGGGACAGCCGTCGCTGCTCGGCGTGAACGCGGCGCTGATGAACGACCTCTCCGGGGAACGCAACGTCGCGCTCGGCTGTCTGGCGATGGGGATGTCCCCGGCGCAGGTACGCCAGTACACCCCCGAGATCATCCGGTTCTCCGGGATCAACGACCGGGGCGACTTCAGCTCGCTGCCGATGCGGACGTACTCCTCCGGCATGTCGGCCCGACTGCGCTTCTCCATCGCGGCGGCGAAGAAGCACGACGTCCTGCTGATCGACGAGGCGCTCGCCACCGGTGACGCCCGGTTCCGGCGCCGCAGCGAGCAGCGGGTCCGGGAGCTGCGCGCCGAGGCCGGCACGGTGTTCCTGGTGAGCCACGCGATCGCCTCGATCCGGGACACCTGCGAGCGGTCCATCTGGCTGGAGTCCGGGGTGATCCGGGCGGACGGCCCGACCGACGAGGTCGTCGCGGAGTACGAGAAGTTCATGAACCGGTCGTAGACCGGCAGCAGGCAGCACACGGGCGTCGCCGGACACCGGCGGCGCCCGTGCCATGATCTGGCCCGTGACGATCATCCGGACCAGCCATGACCGGGACGAGCTCGCCGCCCTGCTGGGCCGCGACCCCCATTTGCACGCGTACGAGCTCGGCGATCTCGACGACTTCTACTGGCCGTACACCAGCTGGTACCGGTGGGGTGAGCAGGTGGCGCTGCTGTACCACGGTGGCGGCCAGCCCACGTTGCTGGCACTGGACCGCTCTCCGGCGGACCTGGCCGAGCTGCTGACCGCGCTGGTCCCGCTGCTGCCCCGGACCTTCTACGCCCACCTGTCGCCGGGCGGGGAGACGGTGCTGGGTGAGCACTTCGTGTCGCGGGCGCACGGGGCGCACCTGAAGATGGCGCTCACCGACCCGGAGCGGCTGGACCGGGTCGCCCCGGCCGGTGAACTGCTCACCGTCGCCGACCTGCCGCAGATGGCGGCGCTCTACCGGGCCGCCTACCCGGGCAACTGGTTCGACGAGCGGATGGTCCAGACCGGGCAGTACGTCGGCATCCGGCGCGACGGTGAGCTGCTGGCGGTGGCCGGGGTGCACGTCTGGTCCCCGGTGTACCGGGTGAGCGCGCTGGGGAACGTGACCACCCATCCGGCCGCCCGGGGGCAGGGGCTGGCCACGTCGGCGGTGGCCGCGCTCTGCCGACGGCTGCTCAGCACGGTGCGTTGGGTGACCCTGAACGTCAGGGCGGACAACGAGGCCGCGATCGCCCTCTACCGGCGGCTCGGCTTCACCCCGGTCGCCGAGTACGGCGAGTTCAGCTTCGGCGCGACGACGGCGTAGCCGTCAACCGACCGGCCGTGCCGACCCGCCGGCGCGACCGGGGCGCCGGGTCGGGGTGGCTTGCCCGCAAACCCGACCACCCCGCCCGACGGAGGTCCGTCGGGCGGGGTGGCGCCGGCGGCGGGGAGGGATGCCACGCCGGCGGGTGGGGTGTCGGTGGGCCGGGCGTCAGGCGGAGTAACCCCGAGTGGCGATCCAGTTCGCCAGGTCGATGGTGGTCATCCAGTAGGTGCTGTCCGAGCCGGGGATGGCCGGGTCAGCGATCTTGACAGTACGACCGTTGTCGCGGTAACCGACCACCGTCAGGTAGTGACCGCCCGGGTAGCTGTGCCCGACACCGGCGGTGTCGACGGCCGAACCGGCGATGTTCGCCACCACCGCGTACCCGTTGCTGACCGCGTGCACGACGTCGGCCTGCAGCTTGTCCATCTGGGCCGGGGACGCGGACTGGCCGGGGATCGCGGTGGTCCGGTAGAAGTCGGTCCTGGTGACGCTGTTCAGGACCCGGGTGGTGTCCTCGGCGGAGTTCGTGCCGCTGGTCGTGGTGCCCAGCCGGTTCGCCACGTCGTCCTGGCTCAACCCCATGTCGCGGGCGGTCAGCGCGATCCGGGTCGCCGCCGGGCCACAGTAGTAGTAGGTCGTCTGAGCCTGGAAGTTGTAGTCCAGCGTCTTCGCCGCCGGCGCCGCCGGCGGCTCGTCCTTCTTCTTGGCCGCGGTCGGGCTCGCGTCGCCGGTCGCCGACGTCGTCTGGGGCGCCGCGTCGGCGGTGCCCGGGGCCGTCGTCGGGTCCGTGGTGGCGGGCGTGATCGCCTGGGCCGCTCCGCCGGCCTGGCCGCCGTCCGCGACCGCCTGGCCGAGTTCCGCGACAGCGACGGTGGAGGCGCTGGTCGGCGCCCCGGATCCCTCGGTCGCCAGTACGACGCCGCTGGTCGCGGCGGCGGCGAGGATCGCCGCCGAGGCGAGCGCGAACCGGTTACGTCGACCGGTCACGGCACTTCGGAGTCGCTGGTTGATCGCGTGCTTCACAATTACCCTCCGGGGGGAAATGCGTATCGTCAATCATTCGGCGATGATTGTCGGTACGACGTTTCCGTCCGCTGTTCGAGAATGCGACGCTATGCCGCGCGGACGGCGCGGAAATTATTTATCTCTGCTCAGACCGGACATGGTCCACCACAGACACGAGTGAAATCGCCGACGACTCAGCCACTCACGAGAACACCAGGAAATGACACTGGTGCGGATGAGCCGAGGTCGACCGGCGCCCGACGGGCCCGTTCAGTTCCGGTTCCCGGTCGTCTGGCCGGGCCTACCGCCTACGGGGGCCACTCGCGTCGACGCGCTCTCGGGTCAGGAACCACCGAGGCCCGGAGTCGGCACTACGGCCCGTACCGGGTGGGCCCGGGCGGACACGCGGACCCGGGGTCGGGACGCGGTGCGGTACGGAAACTGGGGGGATGGGCCACGGCCCAGGTGGTGCGGCACGTACACGTACTCCTTCCTGCGCCGCCTACCGGGTTAGCTGACGGATTCGGGCGGGAAGGCCGCCCTACCGCGGGCCATGGCTCGCGGATTCACCCCAGATAACTGTGGGTCCCCGGCTCGTGTGAACGACTCGGCGGGTCTGCTCCGGTGTCACCCGATGGCGACCAAGCGGCCGGACCAGACGGGCCGACATTACTGGCCGCTCTCCTCCGTTGCCAACCCCTCTCAGCTGGCAAAACAGTGACCAGGACCGCGATTTCGCCGAGCCGGGGCCGGTTGCCGGAAGGCCGGGCGGCCGACTGGATAAACCAGCATGATCATGTACGCGTACGGTATGACGGAAATAGCCCGGTTAGCGGGGCGGCTCAACGCCCGCCGACCGGTGCGCCAGGTCGGTCGGTGGGACAGGCACCCCAGGAGGCACACGTCGATGACAACGGTGCACGAAGCGACGTACGACCTGCTCCGGTCCCTCGGCATCACCACGCTGTTCGGCAACCCCGGTTCGACCGAGGAGCCGTTCCTGAAGAACTTCCCCGCCGACTTCAGCTACGTACTGGCCCTGCAGGAGGCGTCGGCGGTGGCGATGGCGGACGGCTACGCGCAGGTGAGCGGCCGGCCGGTGCACGTCAACCTGCACACCGCGCCGGGTACCGGAAACGGAATGGGCAGCCTCGTCACCGCCTGGCACAACCGGACACCGATGATCGTCACCGCCGGACAACAGACCCGCACGATGAATTTGTTCGAGCCGATGCTCACGAATGTGCGGCCGACCCAGTTGCCGGAACCGTACGTGAAATGGAGCCACGAGCCACTCCGCGCGCAGGACATACCGGAGGCGTTCATGCGCGCCCACGCCACCGCCGTACAACCGCCCTGCGGGCCGGTCTACCTCTCCCTGCCACTCGACGACTGGGACGAACCGGCCGACGGCGTCCCGGTGACCCGCCAGGTGAGCACCCGGACGGCGCCCGATCCCGCCATGCTCGACCGATTCGCGGAGTCACTGGCACACTGCCGGAATCCGATGCTGGTGGTCGGCCCCGGGATCGACCGTGCCGGCGGCTGGGCCGAGGCGGTCGCGCTGGCCGAGCGGACCCGGGCGCCGGTGTGGCAACCGCCGTTCGCCGACCGGGTCGGCTTCCCACAGGACCACCCCCAGTTCCAGGGGCTGCTACCCCCGGCGATCGGCCCGCTCGCCGAGAAGCTGGTCGGACACGATCTTGTCCTGGTGGTCGGCGCGCCGGTCTTCCGCTACTACCCGTACGTCCCCGGCGAGCACGGCTACCTCCCGTCCGGCACCCGGCTGCTGCACCTCACCGACGACCCGGACGAGGCGGCCCGGGCACCGGTCGGGGACAGCCTGGTCGGCGACGTCGGGCTCGCCTGCGCCGGACTGATCGCCCGACTGCCGGCGGCGGACCGGCCCCTGCCGCCGCCGAAGCCCGCCGCGCCGACCGTCGAACCCGGCCGGCCACTCGCCCCGGAAGCCCTGTTCGCCACCCTCGCCGCCGAGTGGCCGGCCGACGGCGTACTGGTGCCGGAGACCCCGTCCAACCTCAGCGCTCTGCACCGGCAGTTGCCGATCACCCGACCCGGCTCCTACTTCAAGATGGCCAGCGGCGGTCTCGGCTTCGCGATGCCCGCCGCGGTGGGCATCGCGCTCGCCCAGCGTGACACCGGCCAGCACCGGCCGGTGGTGGCGGTGATCGGTGACGGCTCGTTCCAGTACTCGCCGCAGGCCCTCTGGACCGCCGCCCAGCAGCGGCTGCCGGTGGTCTTCGTGGTACCGGTGAACGAGGCGTACGGGGTGCTGAAGGCGTTCGCCCGGCTCGAGGAGACGCCCGGGGTGCCCGGTCTGGACCTGCCCGGCCTGGACATCCCGAGCATCGCCCGCGGGTACGGCTGCACCGCCCATCAGGTGGAGTCCCTCGACGACTTCCGGGCGGCGTTCCGTGCCGCGCTGGGTGGGGACGGTCCCACCGTGCTCACCGTCCCGATCACCGGCGACGTCGCCCCCCTGCTGTAAGGAAGGGCCCCCTATTATCGTTTCCGGTGGTAAAAGGGGCCCTTCCTAACACCTCAGTTCGTCATGACCCGTTCGTGCAGCGCGGTCACCACGGCTCGGGCCGAGACGAACGACCCGTGCTGCCAGGCCACCTCACGGCTCAGCCAGTCACCGGCGAAGTAGACCCGGCCGGCGGGCCGGAGCAGCCGACCGTAGCCGGCGGTGCCGTACCGGGGAGAGGTCCAGGCCCCCTCCAGGTAGCGGGTCCGGTCCCAGGCCTGGGAGTACGAGGTGGCCAGTTCGGTCCGGTACTTCGCGCCGTGGATCTTCACCCCCTGGGTGACCGCCCGCTCCTCCCGCTGTGCCGGGGTCAGCGCGCTGTACACCCGGGCGTTCGCCCCGGTGTTGTAGTAGCCGACGATCAGGCCACGTCGACCGTGGAACCCGTACGACGGGTACCAGATGTGCGCGAGATCCAGGTCGGTCTCGGTGATCCCGCCGTAGATCCGCTGGTCCAGCTCCCACCAGCGGCTCCGGTACTCCAGACCGATCTTCCCTGCGGTGGTGACCGGGAAGTCGGCGAGTGCCGACGTGACGTCGGCGCCGAGGTTGTGCGGCACCCGGGCCATCAGGTGCGGCGGCAGCGTCGCGACACAGTAGTCGGCGGTCACCTTCCGGTCCCGGCCGTCCTGCCGGTACGTCACCTCGACTCTGCCGCCCCGGTCGGTCACCCCGGTCACCTCGGCGCCGAGCGTGATCCGGCGCGTGCCGACCGCCCTGGCCAGCGCCTTCGAGATCTGGTCCATCCCGCCGACCGGCTGGAACATCAGCATGGCCTGGTCGTAGCCGAGCTCGAAGGAGAAGTACCGGCCGACGTTGCTGGCGAAGACGTCGGCGAGCGGCGGAGGCGCACCGAGCGGTACGCCGACCTCGTCGCCCGCACCGGGATAGCTGAGATAACCCCGCCGACCGGTACCGGTGTACGCGAAACCGCTGGTCCGGCCGCCGATCGCACCGTAACTCTGCAGGAACGACAGCAGCCGCTCCTTGTCGGTCGCGGTCAGCCGGTCGTCCAACGCCCCCTGGTCGGTCGCCTTGGCCAGCAGTTCGGAGATGTACCCGTAGACGTCGGCCTTGGCAGTGCGGTAGCGGACCGGCGCGGTCATCCCGGCCGACTCGTTGTAGATCCAGGCGTCCGCGTTGGCGTTGGTGAAGACCTCGAGCGGTACCCCGAGTTCCCGGCAGTAGTCCATGGTGACCATCCACTGTGCGATCCGGCCCGGCCCGGCGTTCAGGTAGATCCCGTCGGAGAACTCCGCCCGCTGGGTACGTCCGTCGAGGTCGGTCTCCCGGTCACCGCCCCGGATCGTCAGGTTCCGTCCACCGGCCCGGGCCCGCGCCTCCAGCACGGTGCAGTCGTACCCGGCCTTGCCCAGTTCGTACGCCACGGCGAGTCCGGCGACACCGCCGCCGAGGATCACGACCCGGGCGCAGGAGCGGCCGCTCAGGGAGAAGTCGGCCCGGGTCGGCGCCCGGAACGGCGGTGCCGCCGAGGCCGGGCCCGGGGCGAGTCCGAGGGCGCCCATCGTGGCGAGCATGGCGCCCGCGCCACCGCTGGCTCCGACCGCGCGCAGGAAGCCCCGCCGGCTGACCGTGGACTGGTCGTGCTGACTCATACCGCCCCCTTCGAAGATCCCTTGGGAGGCTGAGTCTGTTAGCGATGTGTTACGGCAGCGCCGCAGCGGTAGTTGCGGATTTATTTCACCTCGACGGTGAGGCCCGAGGTTCCGAGTCGACGCTGGCGCGACTCCCCAGGACGGCCGGACGACAGGCCGCCCGGTGGGCCGGTTCCGACGTCCGCGCGCCTACACTTCGAACCCGGGGGTCAGCCGTCGGTGAATGGCCGCGACGCTCGGGTTGATGTTCGGACGTCCAGGCGCCCGCCACCGGCCCGGCCGGCCGACGCGGTACCGTGCAGCCATGTCCGGTACCGCCGCCCTGAATGCGCTGACCTCGGCCGGGATCCCCCACCGGGTGGTCCGGCACGGGCCGGTGCGCAGTCTCGCCGAGGCTGCCGAGGCGATCGGCGTCGCCGTCCCGGACGTGGTGAAGACCATCGTCGTACGCCGGGGCGAGGGCGACTTCGTTTTTGTCCTCGTCCCCGGTGACCGGGTGATCTCCTGGCCGAAACTGCGCGCGCTGCTCGGCGTCAACCGGCTCTCCCTGCCGGACGCGACCGAGGCGAAGGCGGTGACCGGCTACGAGCGGGGGACGATCACCCCGTTCGGCGCCACCACCGGCTGGCCGGTCGTCGCCGACGAACGCATCGGTGGCCGGAGCATCAGCCTCGGCGCCGGCGCACACGGCGTCGCGGCGGTACTGGACGCCGACGAGGCGGTCCGGGCCCTGGCCGCCACCGTCGCCGACGTCACCGACCCGAACCGTCCCCGCTGACCCACCGGTCGGGCGATCGAGCCCTGACCGGGCCGTCTTCCACCCCCCAGAAACGACCGGAAGGGGCTCTTCTCACAGGTGGCTGAGGAGGGCCTCGGTCACCCCCCGGGTGTCGGCGGTGCCGCCGAGATCCCGGGAGCGGGTGGCCGGGTCGAGGAGGCTGGCCTCGATCGCGGCGACGATCTGCGCGGCGGCCCCCGGATGGCCCAGGTGGTCGAGCATCATCGCCGCCGACCAGACCGCGCCGAGCGGGTTCGCGATCCCCTGGCCGGCGATGTCCGGTGCCGAGCCGTGCACCGGCTCGAACATCGACGGGAAGGTACCGGTCGGGTCCAGGTTGGCCGACGGGGCGATGCCGATGCTGCCGGCCACCGCCGCCGCCAGGTCACTGAGGATGTCGCCGAACAGGTTGGAACCGACGATCACGTCGAACCGCTCCGGCTGGAGCACCAGTTTGGCGGCGAGGGCGTCGATGTGCTCGGCGTCCCACCGTACGTCCGGATGGCCGGCCGCCCGCTCCGCGACGATCTCGTCCCAGAACGGCATGGTGTGCACGATCCCGTTCGACTTCGTCGCCGAGGTGACGTACGACCGCCGCGTCCGGGCCAGTGCGAAGGCGTGGTCGACGATCCGGGTGACCCCGGCCCGGGTGAAGACCGCCTCCTGCACGGCCTGCTCCTCCGGGAAGCCCCGGCCGAACCGCCCGCCGATCTCGCTGTACTCCCCCTCGACGTTCTCCCGGACCACCACCAGGTCGACCTCGCCGGGCCGGGCGCCACGTACCGGGCTGGTCACACCCTCGAAGACCCGGATCGGGCGCAGGTTGACGTACTGCCGGAAGGTGCGGCGGATCGGGATGAGCAGTCCCCAGAGCGAGACGTGGTCGGGTACGCCGGGCCAGCCGACGGCGCCGAGCAGGATCGCGTCCGCGTCACGCAGCCGGTCCAGGCCGTCGGCCGGCATCATCGACCCCTGGCTGAGGTAACGCTGGCAGGACCAGTCGTAACCGGTGTAGTCGAGCTCGATGTGGTGCCGGTCGGCGACCGCGTCCAGCACCTGCCGGGCGGCGGCCACGACCTCCGCCCCGATGCCGTCCCCGGGAATCACCGCGATCCGGTGGCGCGCCCTGGGAGCCGTCGATCCGACCGGTTCGGTCGCGCCGGCTGTGGCTGCCGACCCGACCGGCCTCGTCGCGTCGGACATGGCCGTCACGCGGACCGGTCCCGTCGCGTCGTTGGTGGCCGTCATCAGCCGCCCAGCCCGACGACGGCGACCATCAGCGGCAGGAGCAGCAGGATCAGGATGGCACCCAGGATGTCGAAGGAGAATCCGGAACGGATCATCTTGGTGATCGGTACCACGCCGGAGCCGTAGACGACCGCGTTCTGTGGGGTCGAGACCGGGAGCATGAAGCCGAACGAGGCCGCGAAGGTCGCCGCCAGCGCGGGCACGAACGGGTTGATGTCGGCCGCGATGGCGACCGGGATGATGATCGGTACGACCACCGCGGCGGATGCCGTGTTGCTGGTCGTCTCGGAGATGATGATCGCCAGCAGTACGGCGAACGCGGTGATCGCGAAGACACTGGTCAGCCCGAGCAGGTTGGCGCTGCCGTCGCCGATCGTCTTGGCCAGCCCGCTGTCCTCGAGCAGCGCTCCGAAGATGATGCCGGTGCCGAAGAGCAGGATCGTGCCCCAGTCGATCCGGGCCGCGTCGCTCCAGTTCAGGGTGTACTCCCGGGCGCTCCAGTTGGTGGGGAGCAGGAAGAGCAGCGAGGCGCCGAGGACCGCCACGATCCCCTCGTTGAGCCGTGCGCTGATCCAGTCGTACTGGGTGGAGTCGCTGCCGAAGACCAACGCGACCACACCCGGGGTGATCCAGAGCACCACGGTCACGGTGAACGCGATCAGGGTGTTGCGTTCGGCCCGGGACAGCGGCCCGAGTTTGGCCCGCTCGCTGGCGACGTACTCGGCGACGCCCTCGATCTGCCGGATCTCCGGCTTGTTGAGCAGCAGCAGCACGGTGGCGAGCGCGATGAACATCAGCGCGCAGATCGGGAACGCCACGACCATCCACTCGGCGAACGAGATGCGTTCTCCGGTCGCCTCGGCGATCAGGTCCCGGCCGATCAGGTTCGGCGGGGTGCCGACCGGGGTCAGCAGGCCGCCGACGCTGGCCCCGTACGCCAGCATCAGCATCAGTGCGACGCCGACCCGCAGCCGGGTGGGGTCGAAGTCGGCGCTGGCGATGCCCCGCTCCTGCATCAGCTTCGCGATCACGGCGAGGATGCCGAGCGCGGTCGGCAGCAGCATCGCCACGGTGGCGGTGTTGGAGACGAAGGCGGAGAGCGCGCAGGTGATCAGGCCGAAGGTGATGATCACCCGGCTGGTGGTCCTGCCGACGCCGGGCAACGACAGCATCCGGAACGCGAACCGGCGGGCCAGGCCGTGCTTGAGCATCGCCTGGGCCAGGATGAAGGCGCCGATGAAGGTGAAGACCGTCGACGACCCGAACGGCGCGAGCACCTCACCGGCCGGTGCCACCGCGAGTACGACGATCGCGGCGACCCCGAGCAGGCCACCCACCGGGATCGGCACCGGCTCGGTGACCCAGAGCACGATGACACCGAGCAGGATGCCGGCCAGGGTCTGCTGGTTGCCGGGCATGTCGAGCGGCAGTGCCAGGAAGACGATCGAGACCAGCGGGGCGAGCCAGAGCCCGACCGTCCGCCGTCCGCGCTCGAAGCGTTCCTCGGCCGGGGAGAGGCGCTGCTCCCCGAGGCTGCGGTAGGTGCTGCCGCCGAGTAACGCCTTCTCCACATCGGTCTTGGCCGGAGTGCCGCCGGTGTCGCTGGTGTCGCTGGTGATGGCCACGACAACCTCCATCGGTTCACTGTGCCGGGACGGGTGCCGCAGTGACGCAGCTAACAGTGACTTCACCAGCCCTGACGGTCGACGGTCCAAGACGAGATCACGACAACCGTTATAGGCAGCGCCTATCTTTGCTGCCCAGCGACGTCTGTCCCGGCCGTCCTGGGCGACCGGTCCCGGCCGTCCCGACCCGCCGGCAGTACCTGTCCTGCTGGCCGGTCGCGGCCGTCCCGACCCGCCGGCAGCGCCGGTCCTGACTGGTCCGGGCGTTCGTCCGGGTGCTCGGCGGTGTCGACACAGGCGGAGGCCAGGAAGGCGCTGGCCGCCGGGGTGAGCGGCGCCCGTCGGGTGACGAAGGCGACCTCCAGGTACGCGGCCGGTTCCAGGTCCAGCACCAGGGCACCGGACCGTCGGGCCAGCCGCGACCAGGAGTCGGCGACCACGGCGAGCCCCACCCCGCCGAGCACCAGCGGCAGGAACGCCTCCCGGTTCTCCGACTCCACCACGACGACGATGTCGACACCGGCGGAACGGATCTCCTCCACCAGGTCACGCATCCCGGTTCCGGGCTCGCCGACGATCAACCGGTGGCCGGCGAGTTGCTCGTAGCGGACCGGACGCTCGGGCGGGAACGGCCCGTCGGCCGGGGTCACCAGGACCAGGCGGTGCCGGCCGGCGGGCCGGGTCGCCAGATGATCGGTGGCGAGCCTCTCCCGGCTGGCCAGCAGGCCCACCTCGGCGATCCCGGTCCGGACCATCTCCAGTACGGCGTGTGCCCGGGGCGCCGACCGGATCCGTACCGAGACTCCCGGATAGCGGGCGGTGAACCGTCGTACCGCGGTGGACAGCGGCTCCACGGTGGCCGACGGCATCGCGGCGATCTCCACCCGACCGGACCGCAGATCCTGCACCGATGCCACGGTCGCCCGGGCCAGTTCGAGTCCACGAACGACCTGCCGGGCCGGCTCGATCAACGCCCGGCCGGCTCCGGTGAGCACCACCCGGCGACCGATCCGGTGGAACAGTTCACTGCCCAGGTCCCGTTCCAGGGCCCGGATCGCCTGGGACAGCGACGGCTGGGCCACGTACATCGCCTTGGCCGCCCGGCTGATCCCGCCGTGGTCGACAACCGCGAGGAAGTACTCCAGCTGGCGTGCGTCCACAGCGTCCCACCATTTCGCACCGGCCGTCGGGTCAAGCCCGAAGTGTGCCAGTGGTACGGCCCCTCCCGTGGTCCCCACTCCGACCCGGGTCGCCGGAGGACCGGCGGTGGCTGCTCACAGCGTGCCGAGTACGGCGAACGGGTCGGTCACACCGCCGTTGTCGACCGCGACGATCCGGCGCCGCAGGGTGAACGTCTCCCCCGGCGCCAGCGTCACCTGGCGCTGGCTCATCACCCAGTTGTAGGCGGCGTACGCGACGAAGTCGACATCGGCGTAGAGCAGCCCGTACGTCTGCCGGTCCGAACCGGTCATCCCGATCCACGGCGCGGTCGGCGGATAGTCGGCCGGGGCGCTGGCGGTGATGGTGCCGTGCCCGGCGACCCCGCTGCGCTGACCGGCCCCGTCGTGGTCGAGGGCGTCACCGGTCCAGAAGACGCACGGTGCCGCACCCTGGTTGGTGAAGACACTCGCCACAGCCACCCACGGCTCGTCCGCCCGGACCGTGTACGTGCTGACCACCGCCAGGTCCGGCACCGCCGTGCTGACCCCGGTGGCCCGGACCGTGGCGACCGGACCGCCGGCGGCCAGCACCTCCACCGTGTCGGCCCGGACGGTCCGCTGCTGCCAGGCGTTGCTGCCCCTGGGCTGACTCGCCGAGGCGTACGGCAGGTTGATCCAGTCGAGCTGGTCCAGGTGGCCGACGGCGGCCAGGTCCAACGGCTTGCCGACGGTGACCCCGGACAGCTGCGAGTCGTTCGTACCGGCGGATACGGCCAGCGCGACCAGGTTGTTGCCGAGGAACAGGTCCGACGTACCGGCCTCGGCCAACGGACCGGGCACAAGACGACCGGTACCGGCCCACGGCGTCGCCCGGTCCAGTGCGACGTCCAGCCGGGCCGGCTGACCCTCCCGGACGCTGACCTGGTGGACGACCGGCTGGTAGCCGACGCCGTTCACCGCCACCGTGTAGTCACCGGGCGGGGCGAAGGTGAGCACCTCGCCGTCCGGGTCGGTGGTCGCCGCGACCAGCCGCCCGCCGTCCGGGCGGGTGACCGTCACCTCGACGTTCGGCAGCGCCGCACCGGTGGCCCGGTCGGTGACCCGGCCGACGAGGCCGTCCCCGGCGTCGACCCGCCGCGCCCCCGGTACGCCGTCGCGCACCTCGAACGCCCCGATGGTGTACGCCGGCGAGGCGGCGTCCCGGGCGTCCAGCACGATCCGCAGGTCGGCCCGCCAGCGCTTCGGGGTCACGTCGCAGATCACATACCCCCGGTAGCTGCCGTTGTAGAACTTCACGTGCGGGTTGGCGGCCAGCCCGGCCCGGACGTCGGCGTCCCAACCCGCCCCGGAGGAGATCGAGGTGCCGACGAACTCGGTGGCGACGGTCCGTGCGCCCGGGTCGGTGAAGTCGGTCTTGAGGTCGTTGACCCAGTGCGTGTGCCAGTCCCCGCTCAGCACCACCGGGTTGCTGATCCGCTGCCGGTCGAGGAAGTCCAGGATCCGCGACCGGGCCGGCGGGTAGCCGTCCCACTGGTCGAGGTTGACGATCTGGCCGGGGCCGAGGTCGTAGTCGAAGGCGGCCATGATGGTCTGCTGGGCGATGACGTTCCACCGGGCCTTGGAACCGCGCAGCCCGTCCAGCAGCCAGCGCTCCTGCTCCGGGCCGGTCATCGTCCGGGCCGGGTCGAACACCTCGCCGGTCGGCTCCTTGCGCCCGTCGCCGAGCGCCTGGTCACTGCGGTACTGCCGGGTGTCCAGCACACTGAACCGGGCCAGCCGGCCGACGTCGAACCGGCGGTACATGAGGGCGTCCGGGCCGTCCGGCCGCTGCGCCGGACGCAACGGCAGGTGCTCGTAGTACGCCTGGTAGCCGTTGGCCCGGCGGTCCAGGAACGGCCGCCCGTCCCCGGCCGACCCGGCCACCGGACCGGCGTAGTTGTTCTGCACCTCGTGGTCGTCCCAGGTCAGGAAGAACGGGAACCGGGCGTGCGCGGCCCGCAGGTCCGGCGAGGTCTTGTAGAGCGCGTGCAGCCGGCGGAACTCGGTGAGACTGCCGTCGGTGGTCTCGTAGATGTAGTCGCCGAGGTGCACGACGAAGTCCAACTCCTGGTCGGCCATGTCCCGGTAGGCCGGGTACGGGCCGCCCACCCAGGACTGGCAGGAGGCGAAGGCGAACCGCAGGTGGTCGACCTTGGCGCCGGGTGGGGGCAGGGTACGGGTCCGGCCGACCCGGCTGGTCACACCGTCGGCGCGGAAGCGGTACCAGTACCACCGGTCCGGCGCGAGGTCGCCGACCACCACGTGTACCCCGTGCGCCGACTCCGGCACCGCGGTCACCCGGCCCCTGCCGACCACCTGCCGGAACTGCGGGTCCCGGGCCACCTCCCAGCCCACCTCGACCGGCTCGGGACGCATCCCGCCGTCGACCTCGTTCAGCGGGTCCGGTGCCAGCCTCGTCCAGAGCACCACACTGTGGTGGTCCGGTTCCCCGGACGCGACACCGAGGGTGAACGGTGCCGGGTCCAGCTCGTCTGCGTACGCCGGTGGAAGCTCCGCCACCAGTTGCCCGACCGCGACGACGCCGGCCGCGCCACCCGCCAGGGTCAGGAACCGCCGCCTGCTGATCGGAGAAACACCCGTCACCGCCGTACCCGCCTTCACCACTAGCCGTCGGAGATCCGGCGGCCAGCCTGACGGCTCCGGCCACCCGGCCAGCGAAGATCAAATTAAGTACGGCGGTACGTCCGATGGCGAATCGGTCCGGCTGCTCCGGTCACCCGACAGCGCGATCGGCCGACGTCGACGGGTTTCGGAACCGTTCGGGACGGTGCGGAACGGTCCAGGCAGCGGAAGAGGGACCGGGCGGCCGCATCCCGCCACCCGGTCCCTCCGAAAACCACGCCGCGACCTACGTGTACGGCTTCTCCGCGCTCGGCCTGCCGTCCTCGGTACGGACCCCGCCGGTCTCCGGTGAGCCCGGGGCGGCCTCCGCGACCTCACGCCGGATCGGCACACTCTGCCCCAGCACCTGCCCGACCGAACTGCCCGGATCGTCGACCACGGTGTCGTCGCCGGCCGGGTCGTCCGGTACGGCCCTGGGCTGCTCCTGCTCGTCCGCCTCGCCGGTTCCTCGGGAACGTTGACTCATCCGCTCCACCTCCCGTACGTCCTGCTACCCGGGCTACGGTGACGACAACCGTCCGACCCGGACCGGATCGGTGGGTCGGTGGTCCGGACGGGGACGGCGCACGCGGGGCCGTCCGGAACCCGCTCAGGCGGGATCGGTCAGGCTGGCTCGCACGATCTCCCCGGGCTCCGGTCCCGCCTGCCCGAGCAGACCGCCGTCCGGACCCCAGACCGCCGACCCGCCGGCCGCTCGGTCGAAACCACCACCGGTGGACCCGGCGAAACTCGCCGTGGCGACCCACACTCCACGGTCGGCGACGACCCGCCGCGCCCGCTCGGCGGGCACGTGGGCGTCCCGGGCGTGGTCGAGGACAGCGGCGACGTAGACGTCCATGCCCAGCGCGGCGGTGGCCGCGTCGTGCTCGGCGAACCGGGTGTCGCGGCAGATCGCCAGGCCCAGCCGCCAACCGTCCACGTCGAACACGGCGGGTCCGTCGCCGGGGCTGAACCGCTCCTCGGAGTCGTGCACGTGCACCTTCCGGTACGCCACCCGGACGCCGGTCCCGTCGACGGCCAGCATCGCGATGTGCTCGCGACCCGACCCGCTCCGGACCGGAGCACCGACCAGCGCGGTCGCCCCCGTCTCGGCACACGCCCGGACGAGCGGCGCCAACCTCGGATCGTCGGCGCCGATCGCGGCCGCGTCCAGCTCGTACCCGGTCAGTGAGAGCTCCGGGAACACCACCACCCGGGCCCGCGCGGCCCGGACCACGCCGGCGTGCTCGGCCACGTTCGCCACCACGTCGTACGCCGTGGTCCGTGGCTGGGCGACGGCAAGGACGAGCGGCTGGCGTGGCACGGGCGCTCCCAGGGTTGACGGGTCAGTCGCGTTCGATCAGGTGGCCGACCAGGTCCGGGCCGAAGACCGCGACCCCCGAACCGTCCCGGCGCTGGTCGACGTCAGGCAGCTTCACCGGCTCGCCCCGTTTCGACGAGCCGACCGGACGCGGGCCGATCCAGGCGACGACAAGCCGCGTCTCACCCTTGAGGAATCGTTGGGCGCGAACCCCGCCGGTGGCCCGCCCCTTCGCCGGGTAGAGCGCGAACGGGGTGACCTTCACACCGCTGCCGGTCGAGGTGACCACCATCGACTCGCCGTGGTCGTCGCCATCGGTACGGACCGCGCCGAAGAAGAGCACCTGGGCGTCGGCGCCGAGGTTGATCCCCGCCATCCCGCCGCCCTTGAGCCCCTGCGGCCGGACCAGCTTGGCCGGGAACCGCAGCAGCGAGGCGTCCGAGGAGACGAACGCGAGTGTCTCGGCGCCGTCGACCAGCCAGGTCGCCCCGACCACCTCGTCGCCGTCCCGCAGCCCGATCACCTCGAACTCGTCGGAGCGGACCGGCCACTCCGGCGCGCAGACCTTCACCACACCCTGTCGGGTGCCGAGCGCCAGGCCGGGCGAACCCGCTCCCCGGTCGCCGAGCGGCGCCAGGCCGACCACCTGCTCCCCCGGCTCCAACGGCACCAGCTCGGCGGTGGACATGCCACCGCTGAGCGACACCGTGCCGGACTGTTCCGGCAACACCGGCAACGGCAGGACATCGGTCTTGAACGCCCGTCCCGTGCTGGTCACCAGCAGCACCTGCCCCCGCGCGGTGGCCTGGACGACCGCCCGGACCGCGTCGTGCTTGGTCCGCCCGTTGCGTCGACGCCCCTCGGCGCTCTCCTCCGACTCGGCGGCGGTCCGGGCGACCAGACCGGTCGCGGAGAGGATCACCTGGCAGGGGTCGTCGGCCACCTCCAGCGGGCCGGCCGGCGCCGAGGCGGCCAACACCTCCTTCAGGTCGCCGTCGATCAGCGTGGTCCGGCGGGACCGGCCGAACTCCTCGCCGACCACGGCCAACTCGTCGGAGACCACCTTCCGGAGCACCCGGTCGTCCTCCAGGATCTCGGTCAGCGCGGCGATCTCCTCACGCAGCCGCTCCCGCTCGACCTCCAGCTCGATCCGGTCGAACTTGGTGAGCCGGCGCAGCGGGGTGTCCAGGATGTAGCCGGCCTGGATCTCGGAGAGCCCGAACTGGTTCATCAGGGCTTCCTTGGCGGCCTGGGCGTTCTCGCTGCCCCGGATGAGCCGGACCACCTCGTCGATGTCGAGCAGCGCCATGAGCAGACCGTCGACCAGGTGCAACCGGTCCTGCCGCTTGGTACGCCGGAACGTCGTACGCCGGGTCACCACCTCGTACCGGTGGGCGAGGAAGACCTCCAGCAGCCGCTTGAGCCCCAGGGTCTGCGGCTGGCCGTCCACCAGGACGAGGTTGTTCACCCCGAACGACTGCTCCAGCGGGGTGAGCCGGTAGAGGTCGGCGAGCAGCGCCTGCGGGTTGACCCCGACCTTGCACTCGATGACCAACCGGGTGCCGTTCTCCCGGTCGGTGAGGTCCTTGACGTCGGCAATGCCCTGCAACCGGGCGGGCTGCCGCTGGCCCTTGCGCGGACCGGAGGTGATCAGCTTGCCGCGTACCTCGTCGGTGATCGCCTCGATGATCTTCTCGGCGCCCACCCCGTACGGCAGCTCGACGACCGTGATCGCCTGCCGGCCCCGGCTCCCCTCCAGCAGTCCGATCTCGACCCGGGCCCGCATCCGGACCACACCCCGGCCGGTCTCGTACGCCTTGCGCACCTCGTCCAGGCCGAGCAGTTGCCCACCGGTCGGCAGGTCCGGACCGGGCACGAACTGCATCAGCCGGTCCAGGTCGGCGTCCGGATGGTCGATCAGCCACCGGGCCGCCGCCACCACCTCGGCGAGGTTGTGCGGGATCATGTTGGTCGCCATCCCGACCGCGATCCCCGAGGTGCCGTTGACCAGCAGGTTCGGGAAGGCAGCCGGCAGCACGGCCGGCTCGGTCAGCGAGCCGTCGTAGTTGGGCCGGAAGTCGACCGTCCCCTCACCCAGCTCACCGACCAGCAGCATCGCCTCCCGCGACATCCGTGCCTCGGTGTAACGCGCGGCGGCCGGTCCGTCGTCCGGGGATCCAAAGTTTCCATGTCCGTCGATGAGCGGCGCGTTCAGCGAGAAGTCCTGGGCCAGCCGGACCATCGCGTCGTAGATCGCGGTGTCGCCGTGCGGATGGTACTTACCCATACAGTTATGTACGACGTAGCCCTCGGCCACAAAGGCATGCTCATCGCTGCCGACCTGAATATCGTACGTCCTGTCGGAAGAAACGGACTCGACCGACTCGACCTCCATGAATGACGAACCGGAGAGTGTGTCGAGGCGTTGCGCAAGCGGCGACCCTATGCGGTGTAGCCGCCGAACCCAGCCATCCCGCTCCGCTCGCCAGAGCGGGACGGAGCGATCCTCGAGCGGAACGCCCCGGCGATCCTTGCCGTATCGCACCCGGGTACCACCACCCGCCGACAAAGACGCACGGAACGCGACCCCTTGCTCGTCTCGGAACCATCCGCCGCCGAGGTGCGCTGAGGAGAACTCGGCCATGACGGGGCGGAGCGGCAGACGGTCGTTCCCCTGCTTCCCGCCGTAGGCGTATGAGACGTTCGCAACCCGCCGCAGCTCATCCTGCTTGTACCCGATTCGCACCCAGGGCAGCATCGCGGCGGCGAGCACAGCGGCGTCTCGGCCGGAGACGGAGAGCCCGAAGAGGTATTCCTGCCGACCCTGCCCACCCGACGACCAGTGATGCCCATGCAACCCGGAATCGGCAAGCATCGAGTAGACCTGTCGTATCAGCGCGCCACTGGTGCTGACGATGACGATCTCGCGATGACGCTTACGTACGTACCCGTCGCCGTCGAACAGACCCGCGAGGAATGGTATCCAGGCGGGTCGCCGGTCGAGTACGTCCCCCGGAACTGTCTTCGCGTTACTGAGCGGCATCGCGACATCCAGCAGCCCCTCGTGCCGGCTGAAAGTCAGGATGTGCTGGTCACGGTGATTGGGTTCTTTCGCCTCACGCTTGCCACGCGAAACGTTCAGTCCGCTTTCGATCGCCCAAGCGTGGGCGGCATCCAGTGGGTCGACGTCACACATGTGCATCCGGACCCTGCCGTCAGCGGGCCGGGACCGGTCGACGGGGAACCCCTCCGCCACGACAAGTCCGCGGACATAGTCATAGAGTTCGCCCCCCTCCGTCACCAGGTGCTCGTGACGACTCCTGCCGTACGCGACGGTCAGTCGGCCCGCCAGATCCCGGGCGTCTGTCCACCCGGTCGACAGGTCGTCCTCGTTGACCGTCCGAAACCGCTGTCCGGGGGTGACCAACATCGAATGACCATTGGTCCAGGTCACCCGCACCAAATCCGAATCAGGATTCTCGTAGACCGCCGTCACCGGCACAGGCTGTCCCCGCCCGTCCAGGACCTCGTCGCCGACCTCGATATTCTCGATCGGACGGAGACCCGTCGGCGTGGATACCAGGGTGCCTCGGACAAAACAGTCACCGACGACCCGGGCGGACTTGACGTGCGCCCGGTCCGGCCGGTGGCCCTGCTCGCTCATCGAGTAGAGGATGCGCCGGTGCACCGGCTTGAGGCCGTCCCGGGCGTCCGGCAGCGCACGGGAGTGGATCACCGAGAAGGCGTACTCCAGGTAGGAGTCCTCGACCTCGGTGGCCAGCGGGTTGTCGATGATCCGCGCCCCCGCCCGGTCGAAGGCGGAGAGGTCGACCTTCGACCGGTTGCCCGTACGGCGTGCCATGACTTCGTGCTCTCTTCCCTCGCCTGTCGCCGTTCCCGGCGCCGTCACGTCCCTGTGAACCCGTCCGCCGGGATCAGGCGTCGATCGCCTCCCGGTCGACCCGGTTGGCCGACTCGATCAGCCAGTTCTTCCGGGGCTCGACCTTCTCGCCCATCAGCAGTTCGAGGACCTCCTCGGCCGCCTCCGCGTCGTCCAGCGTGATCCGCCGGACCGCCCGGGTGGCCGGGTTCATGGTGGTCTCCCAGAGTTCGTCGGCGTCCATCTCACCGAGCCCCTTGAACCGGGGCACCGGCGTCACGACCTGCCGGCCGGCCTGTTCCAGCCGGGCGATGGTGCCCAGCATCTCGGCCTGGGTGTAGGTGTAGACGGTCTCCGGGTTCTTGCCCCTGGTGCTGATCTTGTGCAGCGGCGGCACCGCCGCGTACAGCCGGCCGGCCTCGATCACCGGCCGCATGTACTTCGCGAAGAGGGTGATCAGCAGGGTCCGGATGTGCGAACCGTCGACGTCGGCGTCCGCCATGATCAGGATGCGGCCGTAGCGCAGCGAGGCCAGGTCGAAGGTACGCCCCGAGCCGGCCCCGAGCACCTGGACGATCGCCGAGCACTCGGCGTTGTCCAGGACCTGCTGCAGGTTGGCCTTCTGCACGTTGAGGATCTTGCCCCGGATCGGCAGTAGCGCCTGGTACTCCGAGGAGCGGGCCAGCCGGGCGGTGCCCAGCGCGCTGTCCCCCTCGACGATGAACAGTTCGCTGCGCTCGACCCCGGTGGAGCGGCAGTCGACCAGCTTCGCCGGCATCGACGCGCCCTCCAGCGCGGTCTTGCGCCGGGCGGCGTCCTTCTGCTGCTTCTGGGTCAGCCGGACCCGGGCCGCGTCGACGATCTTCTGCAGTACGGTCCGCGCCTCGGCCTTGGTCTTCCGGTCTTCCAGCCAGGCCCGGACGTGCTGCTCGACGATCGCCTGCACCACCTTGGTCACCGGCGCGGTGGAGAGCTCGTCCTTGGTCTGGGAGGTGAACTGCGGCTCCGGAATCCGGACGTGCACGACGGCGGTGAGGCCCTCCAACACGTCGTCCAGAACCGGCGGATCCTCCTTCGGCCGGAGCAGACCCCGGGCGTTGCGGATCGCCTCGGTCAGCGCGCGTACCGCGCCGCGCTCGAAGCCCTTGCGGTGGGTGCCGCCGTGCACGTTGCGGATGGTGTTGGTGAAGCACTCCACGGTGCGGTCGTAGCCGGTGCCCCACCGGAACGCGATCTCGACCTCGGCGCGCCGCTCGACGTTGCTGCGCATCACGCCGTTCTCGTCGGCGGCGTTCTCCCGGTAGGTGCCCGCGCCGGTGACCAGCAGCGTGCCGGAGACCGGCTTGTCGCCGGCCGGGGCGAGGAAGTCGACCATGTCGGCGAGGCCGTTCGGGAAGTGGAACGTCTCCGCGCTGATCGACCCGCCGGTCGCGTCGCGCAGCACGTACGTCACCCCGGGCACCAGGAACGCGGTGTGCCGCAGCTTGGTCCGGACCGCCTCGACATCCAGGGCGGCACCGTTCTCGAAGTAGCGGGCGTCGTGCCAGTAGCGCACCGAGGTGCCGGTCGACTCGCCCCGCTTCAGCTTGCCGGCCAGCCGCAGCCCGGGGTGCGGGGTGAACGCCGCCGCCGGTCCGGAGCCGTCGAAGCTCCCCGGCGTGCCGTGCTGGAACGACATCTGGTGGACCTTGCCGTCCCGGCGTACGGTCACGTCGAACCGCCGGGAGAGGGCGTTGACCGCCGAGGCACCGACGCCGTGCAGGCCGCCGGAGGTCTTGTAGCCGGACCCGCCGAACTTGCCGCCCGCGTGCAGCCGGGTCAGCACCAGCTCGACACCGGAGAGCCCGGACTTGGCGTGCACGTCGGTCGGGATGCCCCGGCCGTCGTCGTCGACCTGCACCGAGCCGTCGGCGTGCAGGGTGACCTCGATCCGGGTGGCGTGACCGGCGACGCCCTCGTCGGTGGCGTTGTCCAGGATCTCGTTGAGAAGGTGACCCACGCCACGGCTGTCGGTCGACCCGATGTACATGCCGGGCCGCTTCCGGACCGCGTCCAGACCCTCCAGGTGGGTGAGGTCGTCCGCTCCGTACAGAATTTCAGGCTGTGCAGTCAACGAGCTGAACTCCCAGGATGTGCCGGTGGTGTGTCGCAGGTCGGTGCCACTGGCGGTCGGGCGTCGGGCCCCACGCCGGTAGCGAGCGTACCCACTCCGGTGATCAGCTTCCGGGAGCCTCCGGCCCGACCGGGCCGCGTGGCGAGCAACATCACCCGATTCTGCTCGCCGGGTATGACAGGAGTGCCGGGGGGTGACCGGGGCGCCGGCCGTGATTCGGGGTGCGGCTGGGGTCGGCGGTACGGCACGATGTCCGCCATGTCGTCGGAGAGATCGTTCCGTGGGCCCCGACTGCCGGTCGGGACCCAGGTCGTACTGCGCGAGACCAGCGCCGACCTGACCGGTGTACGGGTGCAGCGGGGCGCCACCGGCCGGGTCGTCGACTACGACGTCACCGCCGACGACTACCTGGTCGACCTCACCGACGGCCGCCGGCTGCGCAGCCCCCGGGGGCGGCTGGCGCTGCGCAAGGCGTACCAGCGGCAGTTGGCGGTCGGCGACGACCAGCCGGCGCTGGCCGGACCGGAGCTGGTGGCCCGGCACACGATCTACGCCGCGGTGGTCGGCTCCCGCGCGTTCGGGCTGGCGACCGAGGAGTCGGACACCGACCTGCGGGGTGTCTACGCCGCCCCGGCGTCGGCGTTCTGGTCGCTGGTCAAACCGCCGCCGCACGTCGACGGCCCGGAGCCGGAGCAGTTCTCCTGGGAGGTCGAACGCTTCTGCGAACTGGCCCTGAAGGCCAACCCGAACCTGCTGGAGGTGCTGCACTCCGGCGACGTCCGGGTGCTCACCCCGATCGGTGAGGAACTGCTGGAGCTGCGGCCGGCCTTCCTGTCCCAGCTGACCTACCAGACCTACTCCGGGTACGTGCTCAGTCAGTTCAAGAAGCTGGAGGCCGACCTGCGGCAGCACGGCCAGCCCCGGTGGAAGCACGTCATGCACCTGCTCCGGCTGCTGTTGAACGGTCGGGACCTGCTCCGGCACGGCCGGCTGGTCCTCGACGTCGGCGAGCACCGCGACCGGCTGCTGGCGGTCCGTCGGGGCGAGCTGAGCTGGCCGGAGGTGGAGGCCTGGCGGCTCACCCTGCACGGCGCGCTCGATGAGGCGCTGCGGGACAGTCCGCTGCCGGCCGCTCCCGACGCCGCCCGGGTCGACGCCTGGCTGCGGTCGGTACGGGCCCGCAGTGCCCGACAGACCCTGCTGTCCGGCGGGACCGGGGAGGCGCGGTGAGCGGCGGGGCCCCACCCGACCTGACCCGGCTCGACCCGGCGGACCTGCGCAGTGTGGTCGCGGAGCAGCCGTACCCGCTGCTCTTCGCCACCGTCTCCGGCGCCCACCTGTACGGGTTCCCGTCCCGGGACTCCGACGTCGACCTGCGCGGCGCCCACCTGCTGCCGGCGGTCGAGGTGGTCGGCCTGCGGCAGGGCCCGGCCACCCTGGACCGCACCTGGCACCGGGACGGTGTCGAGATCGACCTGGTCACCCACGACGTGGCCAAGTTCCTCCAGCTGCTGTTGCGTCGCAACGGGTACGTCCTGGAGCAGCTGCTCTCGCCGCTGGTGGTGGTCACCGGGGACGTGCACGCCGAACTCGTCGCGCTGGCGCCCGGCACCCTGACCCGGCACCACGCCCACCACTACCGGGGCTTCGCCCGCACCCAGCAGCGGTTGTACGCCGGCAGCGGCGAGCTGAAGCCGCTGCTCTACACCTTCCGGACCCTGCTCACCGGCATCCACCTGATGCGCAGCGGCGAACTGCTGGCCCATCTGCCGACCCTGGCCGACCACCTGGCCGAGGCACCGGCGTACCTCGACACGCTGGTCGCGGCCAAGGCGGCCGGCGAGCACCGGCGGCTGGCCGGGCTGCCGGACGCCCCGGCGGCGCACCGGCTCGACGACGATCTGACGGCGCTGCACGAGACCCTCGACCAGGCGCAGCGGGACTCCCGGCTACCCGAGCAGCCGGGAGCCGAGGCCGCCCTGCACGACCTGCTGGTCCGGGTCAGGCTGACGACGGCAGCCGGTACGCCTCCACCAGCTTGTCCATGACCGCGTCGAGCCGGGTGTCGATCCGCTGCCGGGTCGGGTCGGCGTCGTACCAGGCCACGATCTCCCGGGCGCCCTGACTGAACGGCACGGTCGCCACGAAGTCCGGGACCAGGCGGCGCAGCTTCGTGTTGTCGAAGACCATCGAGTGGGTCTTGTCGCCGAGCAGCCCGGCCCCCCAGTCGGCGTCCTGTGCCGCGATCGCGGCCGACGGCACGTGCACGATCCGGGCCGTGGTGCCGGCCGCCGCGGCCAGCGTCTCGGCGATCTGGTTCCAGGTCAGCGCCTCGTCGGAGGTGATGTGGAAGACGTCGCCGATCGCGGCCGGATGGCCGAGCAGCGGGACCAGTCCCCGGGCGAAGTCGGTGTGGTGGGTCAGGGTCCAGAGCGAGGTGCCGTCCCCGTGCACCACGATCTCCCTGCCCCGCCGCATCCGGTCCAGCACCGTCCAGCCGCCGTCGAACGGCACCAGGGTGCGGTCGTAGGTGTGCGACGGGCGGATGATCGTGGCCGGGAAGGCTTCCTCCCGGTACGCCCGGACCAGCAGGTCCTCGCAGGCGATCTTGTCGCGGGAGTACTGCCAGTAGGGGTTGCGCAGCGGCGTCGACTCGAGGATCGGCAGCCGGGCCGGCGGGGTCTGGTACGCCGACGCCGAGCTGATGAAGACGTACTGCCCGGTGCGCCCCCGGAACAGTTCCACGCTGGTCCGGACATGCTCCGGGGTGAAGGCGATCCAGTCCACCACGGCGTCGAACTCGAGGTCGCCGAGCGCGGCGCGCACCGATCCGGGGTCCCGGATGTCGGCCCGGAGCACGATTGCCCCGGCCGGCAGCGGACGCTTGTCGGCGGTGCCGCCCCGGTTGAGTACGAACAGCTCGATACCACGCTCGACGGCGAGCTGGGAACACGCGGAGCTGATGATGCCGGTGCCGCCGATGAACAGAACTCTGCGGGGGTTGATGGCACTACCTCCTGCTCATCCGGATCTTCCTCGAAGGGCTGCCAGTATGGCCCCATCCCGTGGCGGGTCACAACGCCCGGTTGACGCCCCGACTACCGTCGATGTCGCCGGAACCGATGCGGAGGCGATGTGTACCGGGACTTCTACACGACTCTCGCCCAGGTCCTTCCCGTCCTGCTGCTGGCCCTGCTCTGGGACTCCCGTTATCTGGACCAGCTGCGCCGGCAGGCACGCCCGTCCCGCCGGGTGGACCCGGCGCACGGCTACTTCTGGACCAAACCCCGGGTACGGGCGTACTCGCTGACCATCGCCTCGGTCATCGTGACCGAGTTGGCCGTCGTGGTCTTCGTGCTGGCGGGCGCGCTGAGCGACTCGGCGGCGCTCCGGGCGGTACTGGTCGCGGGGCTGGTCCTGGCCCTGGCCACCCTGCTGACCCGGGTGGCGGTGGACGTGTTCGACGCGACCCGGCCCGACCCGCCGGCAGGGGCACCGGCAACGGGCGCACCGACCCCGGCGGCGCCGTCCACGTCGGCGGCACCGGCGGCCCGAGGGGCACCGGACGAGGCGGTCGGCACCTGCACGGTCACCGACGACGGCACGCCCGGCCGGCCCGGGTAACATCGCCGGACCGAACCGCCCGTCTCCGCGTCCCCGAGGTTGTCATGCAGCTCCGTCCGTTCCCGGTCGATCTCGCCGCCACCGTGGCCGGCTGGGCCACCTCGCCGAAAGAGGCCGCCATGTGGTGCGGGCACACCGACGGCCCGGTGCCCGCCGAGAAGGTCGCCGGGTGGGCGACCGGGGACGACGTACAGCCGTTCGGCCTGTACGACGGGGACGACCTCGTCGCGTACGGCGAGCTGTGGTCCGACGAGGAGGAGGCGGAGTCGGAGCTGGCCCGCCTGATCGTCGATCCCCGTCGGCGGGGGCAGGGCGTCGGGCAGCGCCTGGTGGCGGAGCTGACCGCCCGGGCGACGTATCCGGAGGTCCTGCTGCGGGTCCACCCCGACAACCAGGCCGCGCTGCGCTGTTACGCGGCGGCCCGGTTCAGCCGGGTCAGCGCCGAGCAGGAGGCGGAGTGGAACGCCCCTCAACCGGTGCCGTACGTCTGGCTGGCCCGCACCCGCTGACCTGACCCGACCCCGGTCGCCGACCGTACGGGGCGCCGAACGGACCAGGCGATCCGGCGGCTCCGGACGAACGACGTCCGGTCGCTCCGGTCGGCTCCCCGACAGCGGATCGACGTGCATTGCTCCCGGTTGCCGGCCGGTGCGACGATTCACCGCGAATGGTGGTCGGTGCGCGCCGCCGCGGCCGAAGGAGACGCCAATGGCCCTACCGCTCCGCGTGACACTGTCGCCCGAACGGCTCGACGTGGTGCCCGGTGACGCGCCCACCGTCGCGGTCACGGTGACCAACACCAGCGACGTGGTCGAGCACTACGTGATCGATCCGCTGGGGCTGCCCGAGGGCTGGCAGGCCCGGGTGGAGCCGGAGGTGACCAAGCTCCGCCCCGGCGAGACCGGCACCGCGTCGATCACCTTCGGGGTACGTCGGGAGCCACCCGCCCCGGCCGTCTCACAGGTCCTCGGGGTGCTGGTGCGGTCCCGTTACCGCGAGGACGTCTCCTGCTGCGAGGAACTGCCGCTGACCGTCGCCCCGGTCGACCGGGTCGCACTCCGGATCGAGCCGGAGGTGGCGTCCGGCGGCCGGTCGGCCTGGTACGCCGTGGACGTCACCAACACCGGGAACACCCCGGTACGGCTGCGCCTGACCGCCACCGACCCCGAGCGCCGGGTACTCGCGCAGTTCCAGCCGCCCACCGTGGACCTGCCGACCGGCACCACCGTACGGGCGTTGCTGACGGTGAAGGCACCGGTGCCGTGGAACCGGGAGAAGCAACGGACGCTGAACATCGAGGCCGTCGGCGTCGGGGTGGCCGGGCAGATCAGGGCGAGTTTCGTCCAGCGACCCCGGTTCGCCTCCCGGCTGACCCGGGTCGCCGGGCTGGCCGGCGGCGTGCTGGTGCTCGCCGCCGCCGTGGTGGTCGCCGCGCTGATCGCCCGCCCCGGACCTTCGGCGACGCCTCCGACCACGCCGGTCGCGGGTGCCGACACCGGGCCCAGCTCCGGGGGAAACCCGGTCCCGGCCCCGTCGGCCACCGCGCCGGCCGCCACCCCGACCGCTCCCACCGTGACTCCGACCGTCGCCGCCACGCCCGACGTGACAAGTGCCGCCCCGTCCCGGCCCCGGGACATCGACCTGACCCGACCGCCCGGCGTCAGCGAGGGCTTCGTACCCAGCGACGCCTTCCGGGAGCAGGGCATCCTGCTCAGCGGCAAGCCGGACCCGGACGGGCCGCCGGAGTGCGCCACCGCGACCGCCACCGCGGTACGCGTCGACGGCTCCGGCAACCGTTTCCTCACCGCCGCCCGGCCCGACGGGACCGGTGTCTGCGACTTCGTACCGGTCCAGATCAGGTTCGTCGAACCGGCCGCGTCGGTGGAGATCAGGCTCGGCGGCAGCGGGGAGCGCCGGCTGGAGGTCGTCTACCGGGACCTGTCCCGGACCGTGGAGGACGACCTGACCGCCGAGGACGACGGTCGCCGGGGCGGCATCGACTACGTGGTGGTCCGGGGCCTGCCGGCCGATCTGACCCCGGTGCCGCCGCCGGCCGCCCTCCAGCGGCTCCAATTCACCCCGCTCCCCCGCTGACCGGCCCGGGCCGAACCGGTTGACGGTCAAGGGCCGAGCCGGGCACGCAGTCAGCGGGCGAACCGGTTGACGGTCAGGGCTGGGCAGCGAAGGTGATCTCCGTGATGGCCAGGTCCCGGAACCGGCTGCCGGGGTAGACCTCCTCGACGACCAGGGTCACCGTGCCGGTCGGTGCCGCCGTCGGCAGGTCGATCGTCTGCGCCTCGGCGGTGTCCGGCAGCGTCCACGGCACCGATCCGCCCTCCGTGACGACGGTCAGCCGAGCCGCCCGCTCGTTGTTGCGGTAGTCGGTGGGCGTCCGCGCGTACCCGTTGACCAGGGTGATCCGGGCGACCCGGACCGGGGCGTCGAACTCGAAGGTCAGCCGTACCCCGATGTTGTTCCTGATCCGGTCGCCGTCGCTCTGCCAGCAGGTGGCCAGGTCACCGTCGAGCAGGTTGCCGACCGCGAACCGCGCCGAGTCCGGCACGATGCTGGAGGCGTCGGCGCGTACCCGGTCCGCCGGGATCGGCACCGGCGCGGCGGACGGCGTCGCACCCGGCCGGTTCGGCAGCAGACCCGAGCGGGCCACCAGCAGCCCGGTGGCCGCGACCGCCGCGACGACCAGGGCGGCGACCAGGGCGATCAGTCCGTACCGGGGCCGTCGGCGAATCGGTGCCGGTGCCGGCGGCAACGGTGGCGGCAGTACGGTGACCGGCAGCACGCGCAGCTCACGACCGCACCGTTGGCAACGGATCCGGGCGACCGGATTGCCGTAGCCGCAGCTCGGGCAGGCGACCTCGCCGGGTCTGACCGTCACCGGCCGGTAGCCGGCGGGAGTCTGCCGGGGCGGCGCGCCCGGCGGTGCGAAGATCGCGGTGACGTCCTCCGCCTCACCCGGCGTACGCGCCACCACCCGGGCCTCCGGCTCCGACTCGCCCCGCAGGAACATCAGCGGGTAGCCGCAGCGGGGGCAGAGCCGCTCCCGGTCCGGGCGTACCGGCCCACCGCAGTCCGGGCAGGTCACCGGTACGAACCCGGCGCCTCGGTCACCGGCCACCGGCACCACCCGCCCCGTCCCCTGCGCCAGCGGACGGGTTCCGCCGCTGTCCCGGGCCACCCTCGTCCCGGGACGGGAAACGCACGTCGAGCCGCAACTCGGCGCCGAGTGGCAGCTCGGCCTCCAGGATGCCGCGTACCTGCCGCTCGGTGAGATGACCGGTGTGGTCGAGGCGGACCGTCACCGTCGGGTCGGGCGGCGGGATCTCGTCCCGTTGGCCGTAGACGCCGCCCCCGTCGTCCACCAGCACCCGGGAACCGGTCGCGGCGGCGAGCAGCCCCTCGATGCCGTACCGGGTGCCCCGCCAGCCGAGCAGCTGCCCCACCTCGCGGATCAGTTCCCGCTGGTACTCCGGCGGGTCGGTCGGCTCCAACTCGAGACCCAACCAGGAGGCCAGGAACTGGAGCATCTCCGGACTCGCCAGCCCGACGTCCAGCTGGTGCTCGACGCTGTCGATCCGGTCCCGCACCGAATCGGCGATCTCCTCGAACGCGGTCACGAAACCGTGGACGACCGGGTCGGCGGCGAGAGCCCGGGGCAGCTGGGCGGCCAGCCAGCCGGTCGCGGCGGTACGGCTCACTGCTGCACCACCACCCGATGCTGGTACGACATGAACAGCGCCTCCGGGATCAGCCGTACCCGCTGGTCGACCTGGTCCAGGGTCTCCCGCCGGCGCAGGTCGACCGGGAAGAAGTGGACCGCCTCCACACCCTGCACCCCGAACGCGTCGTGCAGTACGCCGTACACGTCACCGAGCCGCAGGTCGACGCCGAACGGCCAGCCCCCACCGCCCGGGCCGCCGGTCAGCGGGTTGAGGAACGCGTACAGGGCCTGCTCGGCGCGTTCCCGTACGGTCTCGGTGCGGACCCCGGGCCCGGCCCGGACCTCGGCGACCACCTTCACCCCCTGGTAGCGCGGGGCCTGGATACGGATCCGCATGGTGAGCAGCCGGCGGGGTTCCAGGTACGCCTTGATCTGCTCCTCCAGCTCGGCCGGCACCGCGAGGTCGTCGAGCCCGAGCGACTCCGGCGGTACGTCGACCCGGGGCACCACGAACAGCCGTGCCGGCTCACCGGGGCGCTCCGGCGGCAGGCAGCGGGCCCGGGCCACCGCCGGTGCCGCGTCCAGGGTGAGTCGTTCGATGTCCGCCGCGGTGACCGCCCGCCGGCCGGCACGCAGCAGCAGCGGGCCGCGCAGTTTCGCGTTCTCCACCTGCTCCGCGTCCACTCCGCCGGTGCTCGGGTCGAGGTTGGTGACCGACGCCACGAACGGGATCGCGGTGTGCGGCACGGTCAGCCGGCCGGCCGGCACGTTGCCCCGCCGGCCCCCGCCGAACCGGTACCCGGTCACCGTCACCTGGGCGTCGATCGGCGGTACCGCCCCGTGCTGCCAGACCCGCCCCTCCCGGTCCAGCACCCGGGGCCCGAACCGGATCTCGCCGGTCGCCCCGGACCAGGTGAAGACCCGGTCCTCCGCGGTGGCGTCGGCGAGGTCGGCGACCTCGGTCCACTCCTGCTCCTCGGGCTCGGCGGCGCGGTCGTGCCGGGGCAGCACGACCCGTACCGTCTCACCGGGCCGGCGGGGCAGCACCGGGATCCGTCGTACCTGGAAGACCTGGCCGGGGCGGCCGTCGCTGACGCCGAGCAGTTCGGCCGGGGCGGGCTCGGCGTGGTGCGCCGAGACGGCCCCGCCGAGCGCGGTCACGGCGACCGACTCCAGCTCGGGCGGATTGGTGTAGGCCGGCTGGCCCGGTTCCGGTCGGAGCAGTCGGCAGCGCAGCCAGTGGGCCCGCCGGGTGCCCAGGGCGAGGCTCTCGTGCCGGGGCGGCACCAGCATCGTGACCTGGCCGGGGGTGTTGAAGCCGGCGCTGGTGTCCTCCAGGATCCGCACCTGGCGCCAGTCCCGGCCGTCCCACGCCTCCCACACCCGGGGCGGGCGGCGCGGGTCGACACCGGCACCCTCCGGCCCGGTCGCCACCGCCAGCCGGAGCAGGTTCGCCCCCGCCGAGGCGGCGAATCCGAAATAGACCGCCTCGTCCGGCCGCAGGGTCGGGAACAGGCGTACGGCGGACGCCTCCCGCCGCAGGTCGTCCCAGCGGTCCTCGAACCGGCCCTCGGTCTGGATCAGGCAGGCGACGAGTTCCGGGGGCACGATCCGGAGGTCGTCGTCGGTGAGGAAGACGACCGGTTCCTCGTCCCCGCCGCGTTCCGTGCTCACCTGGGTCCCGGCCGGCACCCGGACCGGTTCGGCCCGGGGCGCGGTGAGGGTGAACAACAGGTCCGCCCGGGCCGGTACGGCCGAGAAGAGTTCGACCCCGACCAGTTCGAGGAACTTGACGTAGAGCCGGTCCGGCACCTGGTTGAGCCGGTAGAGCGTCATCTCGGTCATCCAGGCGAAGAGCTCGACCAGCGCGACACCCGGATCCGACACGTTGTGGTCCGTCCACTCCGGACAATATCGGGGGATCCGGCGTTTCGCCTCGTCGACGATGTCCTGGAACCGCCGGTCGTCGAGGTTCGGTGCGGGCAGGCTCACGAGTCGCGCTCCTCGATCGGGATCGTGTAGAAGGGGAAGACGAGGTTGCGCCGGTCGTTCGTCGCCCGCAGCCGGTAGCCGAGTTCGATGAGTACGCTGCCGTTCCCCGGCTCGGCCAGCGCCTCGACCCGGTCCAGCACGATCCGCGGTTCCCACCGCTCGATCGCCTCCCGGACCGCCTGCTCGATCAGGCCGAGGGTGCCGGCGGTGAGCGGGGCGAAGACGAGGTCCCACATCGCACAGCCGAATTCCGGGCGCATCACCCGCTCCCCGGGCATGGTCGACAGGATCATCCGGATCGCCCCGTCGATCTCGTCGACGCCGCCGACCAGCCGGACCGCACCGGCGTGGGAGATCGCGGCGGGAAATCCCCAGCCCCGGCCGATGAAGTCTCCGCTCATGTCACCTCCTCGCTCCGCTCACTGACCGCACCTCCCGCTCCGCCCCCCGCCGACTCATCCGACCAGTACGTCGGTCGAGCCGGCGGTGATCGTGCCGGCCGGCAGGTCGGTCGGGTCGTTGCAGGTCAGCACCGGGTCACCGACCCGGGCCAGTGGTTTGCCGTTGACCAGCACCACCGTCGACCCGGTGACCACCCGGCCCTGGTTGGTCGGGGGCCGGCTGAACGACGTGCCGGGCGGCGGCAGGTGCGGCGGCAGGTTCTGCGCGACGCTCCCGGCCACGGCCACCGGCAGCCCGTTGACCAGGACGTCCGGGGAGAGCCCCGAGACGAGCCGGCCGGCGAACGGCAGCGGCATCGGGGTCGGCACCGGACCACCCGGCGACGGAACCAGCATGATGTGGGTGTCCGTCGCGGTCACCGGGTCGTCCTGCCGGGCGGCCGGCTGTGCCATGGCGCCTCCCCTCCGCCTAGTTGAGCCTGATCGGTTTGCCGGACAGCGCCAGCGGACCGGTGGCGGTGATCTCCACCTGCGCGGCGCTCAGTTGCAACTTCTGGGTGGCCCGGATCTCCACCTGGCTCGCGGAGACGACCAGCTTCTGATCACCGGTCAGGGTGGACTCCGCCTGCTCCAGGTGCAGCGAGCAGCTTCCGCCGCCGAGCGCCAGTTCCACCGACGCGGTGGGTTCGTCGGTGAACACCAACCGCGAGTCGACCCGGCTGACCAGCATCCGCGCCCGTACCGTCTCGCCCCCGGCGACGTCCGGCTGCGGCGGCGGATCCTGGCGGTTCCACACGCCGCCGAGGACGACCGGTCGCCCCAGGTCGCCGAACTCGAACCCGACCAGCACCTCGTCGTCCACCTCGGGCAGCCACTGCAGGCCCCGCCGGGCACCGGCGCCCGGGGTGACGACCCGGGCCCAGGTGCTCTCGTCGTCGGCGGAGAGGGTGGGCAGCGTGACCTTGACCCGGCCCAGTCGTTCCGGATCGTTGTTGTTGGTCACGATGCCGGTGACCAGGCCACCCCAACCCTGCCCGGTACGCGGGCCGCCGCCGTTACCGCCGCGATCGCCGCCGACCAGGTCGGCCAGGCTCGCCGCGTCCCGGCCGCCGCAGACGAACCGGGTGCGGTACGGACGGTTGGCGCCGTAGGAGTGCTCGACGCTGGTCACCCGGTAGCGGCCGGAGAGCCGGGCCCCGACCTGCTCGACCCGGACGTCGGCACCGGCGCCGAGCAGCGGGTCACCGGCCGCCTCGCCCCGCAGCACCGCCTCGCCGGCCGAGGTGCGCAGCAGAAACGACCTGGCCAGCGCGTCCGCCTCGGCCTGGTCGGTGACCGGGAACTGGCCGGCCGACCGGGTCACCCGCCCGAAGCTGCGTCGGGCCGCCGCCGCCAACTCCTCGGCTGCCGGCGCGTCCGTCCCCGGGTCGCCCTCACCCGCCCGGCCGGTCACCGCGCGCTTGCCGAGCGAGTCCCAGCCCCGGACCTCCACTTCGTCGCACCGCTCGGCGGAGGCGAACCGTACGGTGAAGTGGTGCAGGTTGCCGCCCCAGCGCAGCACCGGGGGTGTGCCGCTGGCCCGTGGGCCGCGCTTGAAGTGGAAGGTGCGGTCGCTGATCCAGAAGTCGAAGCCGATCCGGGCGGCCCGGCGGCGCAGGAACGCGTAGTCCGTCTCGCCGACCTGCAGCACGTGTTCGAGCACCTCACCGGTACCGTCCACGTCCGGCTGGAGGCCGTACTCGCCGGCGATCCGGGTCGCGATGTCGGCGTCGGTGACCCGCTGGAAGCTGCGCGACTTCGGACCCCGGGCCAGTCGGTGGGTGAGGTCGAGCCCGCTGAGCACCAGTTCGTGGCGACCGGTGACCCCGGGTTGGACCGCCATCGCGGTCACCTCCCCGACGGTCACCACCACCGGATCGTTCTCAGCCCGGAACGCGATCTCCACCCGGGTGCCGACGGTGAACGTACCCCGGTCGAAGAGCTCGAAGTGCGGGTCGTCGAAGTGCAGCGCGAACTCGTCCGGCAGGTGCACCGACTCCTCGACCCGGGCCAGGGTCAGCCGGCTGTACAGGTCGGTGTCGAGCGGGCGGCCGTCGATGGTCAGCACCACTCCGTCGAGTCGCCGTCCCTGGTCAGCCACGGCGACGCACCGGCAGTTCGGGGATCACCAGCAGCGCCCCGGCGGGTACGGCGAACGGGTCGACCACGTCGTTGGCCTCGGCGATCAGCCGCCACCGGGTCGGGTCCGCGTAGTGTGACGCGGCGATCCGGTCCAGGGTCTCGCCCTGCACCACCCGGTGCACGGTGTGCAGGGTCGGGGTGTGCGAGGTGGGATTCTGCAGCGGCCGTACCTCGTCGTCCTCGTACTGCCGGAGGAACAGTTCGACCTTGGCCCGCAACGGCATGCCGTCGCTGGCGAAGTAGGTGAACTTGACCTGCATCCGCTCGACGATCGCCTTGAACGAGTAGATCCGTCCCCAGTGGAACTTCACCCAGGGCGGCCGCGCACTGTTGTTCTGCCCGTCGGAGCCGGCCAGGGTCTTGTCGACCTTCATCAGGTCGAGCAGTTGACCGGTGTGCTTCCGCACGTCGGTGCCCTTGTCGGTGGTGTCCAGCACGAGGTTGAGCGTGAGGGTCGCCGGTTGTCCGCTCTGGAAACGCATCACCGGGGCGTTCTGGCCCTTGCTCTCCGAGGGCCGCCAGGTGTTCGCCTTCGCGACGGTCAGTTCGGCCGGGTTGAACAGGCAGTCGATCACCGTACCGGTCTCGCTGCGGAGGAAAGCCTTCTCCGGTCCCGCCATCTAGAACACCCCCGCCCAGCGTCCGCCACGCCGCTCGATCTCCCGCAACAGCCGTTCCTCGACGATCGCGACGACCCGGTCCGGGTCGAGTGGTGTCGCGGGCTCCGGTGCGACTGCGGTCTCGGCACCCACCGGCGGGGCGGTCCCCGCGACCGGCGGCCCGGCCGTCCCGGCGCCGTGGCCCTGCTCAAACCCGGAGCCCGCCGGCCCGGCGCCCGACCCCGACCCGCCGCCCGACGTCGGGCCGTCCCACGGACCTGGTGACCCGGCCGGCGCGGTCCCGACCGGCCCGGGCGCGGTGTCGTCCGGTACGGCACCGGGCGGCAACCGCGGCATCGCCTCGATCACCGCCTGGGTGGTCCGGGTGACGAGTTCCCGTACCGCGCCGAGGCCGCCGCCGACCGGCAGCCGGTCGACGATGCCGGCCCCGATGGTGTCGGCGGCACCGGCCGGTCCGCCGGCGAGCAGGTCCCGGCCGGCGGTGAGCGCCTGCCGTTCGTCGTCGTCGAGCAGGCCGCCGCCACCGGCGAGGAGGAACCGTGGCCGGCGTACCGGGTGCCGGGTGTGCGCCAGTTCGTGTGCCAGCACGCTGGCGGCGGCCGGGCCGGTCGGTACGGCCGCGAGGTGGACCACCGTGCCGGTGGTGGCGCCGAGCGCGCCGGCGGCGGCCAGGGCGTGCCGGGTCGACGGGCCGGTGGTGAACCGGGGTGGGCCGGTCCGGCCGGTGATCGCCCGGGCGAGTCCGTGCAGGCCGGCCGGGAGCGGTCGGGGCGCCTCCAGCGGGCGGGCGGCGACCGCGGCCTCCCAGCGCTGCCGGGGCGTGTCGGCACCACCCGGGGCCGTGGGATGGCCGGTGGCACCGGGTGGAGCGAGCGCGAAGGCAGGTCGCGGCGGGGCGGTGAGCCGGACCGCGCCGGTCGGATCGGGCATGCTGCCGGGTGCGGCGACGCCGGAGCCGAGCACCGGAAGGTCGCCCGCGGACAGCGGCGGCCGGACCTCGGGACCGGCGGGGGGCCGGGCGGCGAGCGCGGCCGACCGCGCGGCCAGGATGCCGGCGGGGCGTCCCGGAGCCGCGAGCTGGAGCGGGCCGGTGGAGCCGGGTTCGGACGAGCGGCCCGGCGCTCCTGAATGACCGGGGCCGGGGCCGGCTAGGTGACCGGGACCGGGCGCGGTGGCGCTGCCACCGCCCGCCACCCGGTGCAGCACGCCGGGACGGGAGAGCAGCCCGCTGACGCCCGGGCCGGAGCCCCGGACGACAGCCGGACCGGGACCGGTGGACGGGCCGGAGCGGACCGGAGCGGACCAGGACGCCGCGTCCGACCGGTAACCGTGGCCGGTGGCAACGCCGGCCGGCGACGTCAGCGTCGGTACGGCCGGAGACCGGTGGACCGGCACCACCGGCAGGTCCAGGTCCGCCCGGACGACCGGATCGGACACCGCGACGCCGGATCGGGGGAGCAACGGACGCGACGGACCGGTGCGGAACCGGCGACCGGCCCGCAGCAACCGACCAGGCCCGGGAACGACACCACCAGCCGGCCCGGAAACGACACCATGACCCGGCCCAGAGGCGACACCATGCCCCGGCCCGGGAACGGCGGCACGGTCCGAGCCGCCGCGACCGGCCGACGTCTCGCCGGTCGTCTCCCCGGTCCACCCGGACGACTGTCGACCCCAGCGGCGCAGCCGGGTCAGCAACGCCCACGGCGGCCGGATCGACAACGCGCCGACCAGGCCGGGGGCGACCGTACCGGCGGGGTCGCGACGACGCGACGTCGTACCCGGTAACCGCAGCCATCGGACGAGCCCCGCCCGCCAGCGGCCCAGACGACGGACCGGGTGTCCGGAGGCGGCCGAACCGGCACCGCCCGCCGGCCGGTCGGAACCGGGGTCAGAGCTTGGTACGGAAGCCAAGGTGACACACCTCCAGTTCCTCGACCGCGAGTTCCCGGGAGGAGGCGGCGAACCGTGGACCCGTCCACTTGACCGGCTTCGCACCGGTGAAGTGCCAGCTGCGTACCGGGCCGCCCCGGCCGTCGAGGACGCTGATCTCGCCGTCCCGGGGCACCACCTTGTTGCCCTTGAGGGTCAGCCCTTCCCCGGAGCATTCGGCGAGCCAGCCGAAGAGCGCGTCGCTGT
The DNA here is from genome assembly GCF_036422035.1 of Plantactinospora sonchi. Taxonomy (NCBI): domain Bacteria; kingdom Bacillati; phylum Actinomycetota; class Actinomycetes; order Micromonosporales; family Micromonosporaceae; genus Plantactinospora; species Plantactinospora sonchi. The sequence goes on along the minus strand of NZ_JAZGQK010000007.1, from coordinate 363,283 downwards.
CGGTGATCCCCCGCTTGAGCACCAGGTTCGGCCACTTCATCCGGCCGAGCAGCCGGTGGGTGTACGCGTTCTGCCCACCCTCGGCGACCTCCTCGACCTCGATCTGCACCGACAGGCCGGACACCTCGGTGAAGGCGCCGATCGTGATGCCGTCGACGGCGAACACGAACCTGCCGGCGAAGGGCGGGTCGGCGGTGTGTGCGCTAGCCACTGTGGACTCCTTGCCACGCGCGTTCGTTCAGACCGCCCACCTCCCGCAGTAGCCGGATCCGGTCACCGTGCTCCAGGTCGAGCAGCCGGTCCAGATCCCAGTGCAGGTGGTACGCGAGGTAGGTGATCTCCTGCCAGAGCTCGTCCTGCGCGTAGTGCCCTAACCCACCTCCACCGACGCCGGGGGGAAAGGGGTGCCGGGCTCCAACGCGTCGAGAATGCTCGGATCCTGGAAGTTGATGATGCGGTAGAGGTCCTGCAGGTAGCTGAAGTCGCTGACGAACAGCGACTCGATGGTCTTCGTGGTCACCCTCGACACCTCGCCGAGTTCGGTGACCACCCGGGCCAGGACGATCACCGTCGCGTACGCGTCGTTCTCCTTGACCCTCGGGTCACGCAGCGGCTCGATCTCGTCCCGGGCGCAGGCGAGCCGCATCGTCCCGGTGCGGTGCAGTCTGCCGTGCTCGTCGAGGAAGCCCTTCGGCAGCATGAACGGGTACTCGGTGCGCAGGCTCATGCCGGCTCCCCGCCGTACCGCTGGGCGTCTCCGGTCATGACCTGTGCAGCCCCTCGTGGGTGATGGTCACCTTCTCGGTGGCGATCTCACTACCGCCGGCGTCGAGTTCGGCACCGGTCCACTTGGACACCCAGCCGCGCTCGAAGTTCCAGCGCGCCACCTCGGTCTTCTTGGAGTCCTTGATGACGATCGACCCGTCCCGCCGGGCCGCGTCGATGTCACCCTCCTCGACCTGCTTGCGCCACTCCCACAACGCCTTCGACTCGTCGATGCGGCGCTCCAGGGTGATGTCGCTCCACTTCATCGCGCCGGGCACCTTGCGGATGATCATCCGCCCTTCCTTGGTGGCCTCCTTGTACTCGATCGTCTCGGTCTCCGCCTCGACCCCTGAACACTTGCGGAAGCTCGCCAGCTCCACCCCGTCGATCTCCAGCACGAAACTGAAGGTCGTCATGAGATCCGGCATTCTCGACTCCTTTCCCGCACACCCGTTGCCTCATCCCGGCGCACCGGCCCGGCGGACCACGCCGCGCCGGACCCGACCGGTCACTCGCTGGTCGCGCCGCCGCCCTGCCACTGGCTGACCCGGAAGATCACGAACTCGGCCGGCTTCACCGGCGCGATGCCGACCTCGACGACCAGGCGCCCCTCGTCGACCGAGGAGCTCGGGTTGTTGCTCTCGTCGCAGAGGACAAAAAACGCCTGGTCGGCCGTGGTACCGACGAGCGCACCCTGCATCCACAGGCCGCGCAGGAACGAGGAGATGTTGCGCTTCACCCGCTCCCACAGGTCGCGGTCGTTCGGCTCGAAGACCGCCCACTGGGTACCTCGACGGATCGACTCCTCGATGTAGTTGAACAACCGTCGGACGTTGACGTACCGCCAGCTCGGGTCGGTCTTGGCGAGGGTGCGGGCACCCCAGATCTTCGTGCCGTAGCTGCCGAACGACCGGATGCAGTTGATTCCCTCGGGGTTGAGCAGATCCTGCTCGCCGGTGGTCACCTCGGTCTCCAGCCGGACGATGCCGCGTACCGCCTCGTTGGCCGGTGCCTTCCACACCCCGCGCGCCCCGTCGGTACGGGCCCAGACACCGGCGACGTGGCCGCCGGCCGGGACGGTGAGGAACCGCTCCCCGTTGGTCGCGCCCGGCCGGGCCAGCGGATTCGTCACCACCAGGTTCGGGTAGTAGAGCGCGGCGAAGGCCGAGTCGCGGCCCAGCCGGGACCGCCACTCCAGCGCCCGGGTGGCGTTCAGCCCCGGTGGCACGTCCAGCACCGCCATCCGGGTACGACCCGCCTCGCACCAGTCGACGAGCTGCTTCTGCACCGCCAGGTAGGTCTCCTCGTCGAGGCTGCCGTCCTCGCCCCGGGTGACCGTGACCAGATCCGGGATCGCCACGATCGTCACGTTGTCGGCGATCGCCAGCCCCTGGTAACCGGTCCGCTCGGCGACCGAACCCTCCAGGTCGGCCGGGGTCACCCCGGAGGTCACCGGTGGCGGCGTCTCCACCGCGTACCGCCCGGGCACCGGCGCCCGGTCGGTCAGCGGCACGCCCTGCGCCGGCCGTACCTCCACCCGGACGTACTCGGACCGCTCGTTGACGGTCCGCTCCAGGGTGCGCGGCGTCTTGCCGGTGAACTGCAGGCCGCCGATCTCCTCGCGCAGCGTGCCGTCCTCGTACACCCGCAGGGTGTAGTCCGGCCCGCCGTCCCCGCCGTCGGTACCGGGCGCGACCACCTCCACCTCGACCCGGGCGCCGGGACGCAGCACCGAGACCTCCAGGCTGCCCACCTCCGGACGGTTCGCCGAGGGCAGGGTCAACCGGCCGTTGCCGTTCGCCCCGTTGCCGCCCGGGATCCGGACCACGTAGCAGGTGCTGCCGCCGTTCTCGAAGAAGCCCCGGACGGCGTGCGGCAGCATCGCGCCCGCGACGAAACCGCCGTAGATCCGCTCGTACTGGGGCCAGCTCGTGACCAGCTGCGGCTTCACGCCGTCCGGGTCGGTCGGATCGCCCTGCTCGGCGTCGTACTTCTCGGTGAAGCCGACGAACGCCGCCACGGCGGTGCCGACCCCCTCGATCGGCATCGAGCCGCTGGGCTGCTCCTCGATGTAGACGCCCGGTGCTCCGTAGGACGCGGCCACGGGTACCACTCCTCGCTGTCAGGCCTGGATCGCGCTGGTCAACAGCGCGGGGTCGAGATCGCTGGTGTAGGACTCGCCGTAGTGCAACGGCGGGAAGACGCGCATCATCGGCTGCTCGGACGAGCAGGCCACGACCTTGACGGTCGGGAAGTCGTGCACGATCCGCTGGACGAGGTCCGGGGTGTCGCTCTGGTCGAGGTCGAGCACGATGACGTCGGGCAGCGCCTCGACCAGGCCGCCGACCACGTCGGCGGCGCTGGCCCGTACCAGTTCGATGCCGTCGACCCGGAGAATCTCCTCGAATCCGAGGCGGTGCAGGGCGCCGAAGTCGCCCATCAGCACGCGGGTCATGGTCACCTCCACCGGCCCGGGGATCACACCGACGAGCGTGTGCCCCGGCCGCCTCTGTCGGAAGGTGCAGGCGGGCAGTCGAACGTGCACCGGCCGTACGGATGCTTGCCGCCGGCCCGACCCCGGTCGATGCTGGAACGGAGCGGGACCGACCGATACGCCGGCCGGTGAGCGTCCACCGTGGAGGTGCGTGCCGATGCGGGAGTGTGCGGCGCGGGCCACGCCCGCCGTGCCGACGGGCCGCCCGGGGTGAAGCAACTCGGCCACGAGGACGCGCCGGCCGCCGCGCCGGTCTCCCGGCATGCCACGGCGACGGTGACCGTCCAGGCCAAACGGGTACCCGCAAACCGCCCACCGGTCTCCTCCGGCGGGAACGCGGCGGTGCGCCGCCTGGTCGCCGGCGGCGTCGGCGGTGACCCGGCCGGGGGCGGGGTCGGTCTTCCGCTGCTCTCCGCCGGCGGCGGCGGTGCGCTGGGCCGGTTCGGTGTCGGCGGCCCGCAGCGGAAACTCTCGGTCAGTCAACCGGGCGACCCGATGGAACGGGAGGCCGACGCGATGGCCGCCCGGGTGAGCGCCGGGCCCGGCGCCTACCAACCGACCCGGACCCTGACGGCGGCACGGGCACCGGTCGCCCCCGCCGCCGACGGGACGGCCGGCGACGGTACGGGGCCGGACATCTCCCCCGCCCTGGAGTCGCTGATCCGGGAGCCGGGAGCGGGCGAGCCGCTGCCGCCGGACGTCCGCGACCGGATCGAGTCACACCTCGGCGTGCCGCTCGGTGGGGTGCAACTGCACACCGGTCCGGCGGCACAGGAGGCGGCCGCCCAGCTGGGCGCGCGGGCGTTCACCTTCGGCAACCACATCTTCCTCGGCCCCGGCGAGTCACCGCACGACGTCGCGCTGATGGCGCACGAGGCCACCCACGTCGTGCAGCAGCAGGCGGTCAACGTCTACCGGGACCTGGTGCACCGCTCGTCGGACAGCCTGCTGCCCGACTTCATCGTCGACGCCGTCCGGACGTACGCCCGCGACCTGCCCGGATACGACATGCTCACGGTTGTCGCCGGGTACGACCCGATCGACGACCGGACCGTCGAACGCAGTCCGGAGAACCTGGTCCGAGGCGTGATCGGGCTGGTGCCGTTCGGCAACCACATCGCCGACCAGCTGCTGGAGCTGGAGATCCTGCAGGACGCCTTCGCCCTGGTCGACCAGGGCCTGACCGAGCACAACCTGACACTGGCCCGGATCAGCGCGGACATCGACCGGGCCTGGGACGAGCTCGACGTTCTCGAGGGTTTCGACGGCAACGCCGCGATCATCGCCCGCTACGTCGGCGCGATCTACGCCGACGCCCTCGCCTTCGCCCGGTCACTTGTCGACACGGTGCTCCGGCTGATCCGCGAGGCGGCCGTCGGGCTGGCCGAGACGTACCTGGCGGACACCCCGGTCTGGGCGCTGGCCACGAAGGTCATCCACCACGACCCGCTGCGCGGCACCCCGGTCGAGGCGACCACGGTCGAGATCCTCGGCGACTTCCTCACCCTGATCGGCAAGCAGGACACCCTCGACCAGATGCGGGAGCGCGGCACCCTGCAGCGGACCGCGGACTGGCTCGACACCCAGATCGCCCGGTTCCTGTCGCTGATCTCCGAACTCGGCGCGCTGTTCGAGGCCGGCTGGGCGGCCATCCAGCCGGAGAACATCGCGAATCTGCCGCAGAACCTCGAGAGACTGGCCCGGGACGCGATCGGGCTGGTGCGGCGGGTCGGCGCCTTCGCCACCGACGTCATCGCGGCGGTGCTGCGGATCATCAAGGACGCGCTGCTCGGCTGGCTCAGCGGCGAGGCACACAAGCTGCCCGGTTTCCGACTGCTCACCGTCATCCTCGGGGAGAACCCGTTCACCCACGAGACGGTGCCGCGTACGGCCGCGAACCTGATCGGCGGTTTCATCGCCCTGCTGCCGAACGGCGAGGCGACGTACCAGCAGCTCGCGGAGGCGGGGGTGATCGCCGAGGCGGGGACCCGGATCGAGGGCGCGATGTCCCGGCTCGGCATCTCGCTCGACCTGATCACCAACACGTTCCTCGGCGTCTGGAACTCGCTGACGCTGGAGGACCTGCTCAACCCGATCGCCGCGTTCGTACGGGTGCTGGAGAGGTTCGGTGAGCCGCTGACCCGGATCGTGGAATTTGTCGTCGAGGTCATGAAGGTCGTCATCGAACTGATCCTCAGGCTGATGAACTTCCCGTCGGACCTGCTCGGCAGCATCGTCAGCAACGCGATGCAGGCGATCGACGACATCCAGCGGGATCCGGTCGGCTTCCTGGTGAACATGCTGTCGGCGCTGAAGGCGGGGCTCGCCGGCTTCTTCGACCATGTGCTGTCGTACCTGCTCGACGGCCTCGCGTCCTGGCTGTTCCGCGGCCTCGGCCAGCTCGGCATCACCCGGCCGCCGGACTACTCGCTCAGGTCGATCCTGGAGCTGGTGCTCCAGGTTCTCGGGATCACCGGCGAGCTGCTGTGGCGCAAGCTCGGCGAGCAGATCGGCGAGGAGAACGTCGCGAAGATCCGCGGCGCGATCGACACCCTGACCGGGGTCTGGAGCTTCATCAAGGATGTCCAGGAGGGCGGCGTCGCCGCGATCTGGCGGCACGTCGAGAACCAGCTCGGCAACCTCTGGGACACCCTGCTGAACATGGCGAAGGACTGGATCGTCACCCAGATCGTCGAGAAGGTCACCGCCAAACTCCTCTCGATGCTGGATCCGACCGGCATCATGGCCGTGGTCAACAGCATGATCGCGTTCTTCAACGCGATCCAGTCGGCGATCGAGTACCTGCGCGACATCCTGGAGATCGTCAACGACTACGTGACGACCATTGCCGCCGTCGCCGCCGGCAACATCGCGCCCGGCGCCGCCAAGGTCGAACGGGGACTGGCGAACGCGATCCCGGTGGCGATCGGCTTCCTCGCCAACCAGGTCGGGCTCGGCAACGTACCGGAGAAGGTCGTCGAGATCATCCAAGGGCTGCGTGAACTGGTCGACCAGGCCCTCACCTGGCTCTTCGAACAGGCCAAACGCCTCGGCCAGGCCGCCCTCGCCGCGCTCGGCATCGGACCGGCCGGTGCGACCGACCCGCAGCAGCCGGAGACCGCGCAGCTCCGGGAGAACTTCACCGTCGACGGCGAGCCGCACTCGATCTACGCGGGTCCCGGCGGCGCCCTGATGCTCGCCTCCGACCCGCAGCCGGTGTCGAACGTCGACCGGCTGCGCGACCTGTACATCGAGTACCGGGGACTGCCGCCGACCGGCGCCGACGCCGACCGCCGGCGGGTGGTCCACCAGATGGTCGAACTGGTGAAGTCCGATCCGTCGCTGCTCGGCGGGTTCGCCGGCGCCACGCCCGAGGAGCGGGCAGACATCCTGGTGGTGCAGGCGCTGATGGGGACCCGGGTCATGGTCCGGGCGCGCACGAACAACATGGAGTACCCAGCGACCGTCGACGGGATCGACACGCGGGAAGGGATCGCCCCCCGCTACTGGGTCAGGTGCCGGTTCGACACCGGCATCGAAAGCCGGCACCGGAACAACCCGGGGTCGGAACCCGAACGGCTGATCCCGCTCCGGGAGTTCGTGCAGAGCATGTCCGGGGCGTACACCGTCGTCAAGCCGTTCACCGGCGGGAACCACGGCTCGCGGTACGCCCAGGTGGAGGGGAACGGGTACAGCCTGCTGCCGGAGCTCTGCCGGGGCGGCAGGTGGCGGAGGGTGTTCTACCCGACGGACTACACCGCGGCGGTCGAGGCGCACCTGGCCCGGGTGGTGGCGGAGAGCACGCCGGCCGAGGACCTGACCAAGCCACCGGAGGAGCGCCGGTGGATGTGGCGGGGCAGCTACTACGTCAACCGGCCGGACGGCCCGGGCGAGGCGACGGTCGACCACACCCCGGCCGTCGTCGTGCACTTCAAGACCGAGGGCGTCAACATGACCCAGCCGGAACGGCGCGACTGGTACCGCACCGGCGGCGACTCCGAACTGCCCGAGATCATGCCTCGTGGGCGGAACAGCAGTAAGGGCAGTGAGGACGAGCGGTTGGCGGACCCCCAGATGATCGGCGAGCGGTTCCGGGGCCCCGGGGAGTAGCCGGGTCAGGACGGTCGGCGGGCGGTCGAGCTGCCCGTCTGTCCGCCCGTCCGCCCCTGTCGGCGCGGTGCGCGGGCGTCGTACGTTGAAGGTTGACTGTCCGGACGGCGGTGGGAGCGTCCATGGGGTACGGACTCGGTGTCGACCTCGGTACCACCTACACCGCGGCCGCGGTCCGGGTCGACGGCGCCGTCGAGGTCGTACGACTCGGCAGCCGGCGTCCGGAGATCCCCTCCCTGGTCTTCGTCCGTGACGACGGCGAGGTGCTGGTCGGCGAGCCCGCCGAGCGCCGGGGTGGTGCCGAGCCGGGCCGGCTCGCCCGGGAGTTCAAGCGCCGGGTCGGCGACCCGGTGCCGATCCTGGTCGCCGGTGCGCCGTACTCGGCACACGCCCTGCTGGCCCGGCTGTTGAAGGAGGTCCACTCGACGGTCGTCGCGGGACGGGAGGAGGCTCCCACCTCCGTCACCCTGACCCACCCCGCCAACTGGGGTTCGTTCAAGGTCGACCTGCTCCGCCAGGCGGTACGCCTCGCCGACTTGGACCGGGTCGAGCTGCGGACCGAGCCGGAGGCGGCCGCCGTGCAGTACGCCGCCGGCGACCGGGTCCGGCCCGGCGAGATCGTCGCCGTCTACGACCTGGGCGGCGGCACCTTCGACGCGGCGGTGTTGCGCAAGACCGCGACCGGTTTCGAACTGCTCGGCGAGCCGGAGGGGATCGAGCAGCTCGGCGGGATCGACTTCGACGAGGCCGTTCTCGGGCACGTGCTGGGCACGCTGGGCAGTACCCTCGACGGCCTCGACCCGGAGGACGAGGAGACCACGGCGGCGCTGGGCCGGCTGCGGCGGGACTGCATCGAGGCGAAGGAGGGGCTCTCCGACGACACCGAGGTGCTGATCCCGGTCGCCCTGCCCGGCCTGCACACCCGGGTACGCCTCAACCGGTCCGAGTTCGAGGCGATGGTCAGCCCGGCGCTGACCGACACGGTGAACGCGCTGCGCCGGGCACTGCGTTCCGCCTCGGTGGCACCCGAGCAGCTGCGCTCGGTGCTGCTCGCCGGCGGTTCGTCGCGGATCCCGCTGGTCAGCCAACTGCTCGGTACGGCGTTCGGTCGGCCGGTCGTACTCGATCCGCAGCCGGAACACACCATCGCGCTCGGTGCCGCCCGGTTGACCGGCTCGGCGGCCGGCTCGAGCGCCGGGCCGGTGACCGGCTCCACCGCACCGGTACGGGCGACCGCCCGCCCGACGACACCCGCTGCGCCCGGGAGCCGGGCGCCGACTCTCCCGTCGACCGGGTCACCGGTGCCGACGCCCCCGCCCAATTTCCCGCCGGCGGCCGGCCCGACGACCGGAGCACCGGTCCCGACTCCCCCGACCGGTCCTCCGGGGTCAGTTTCCCCGGTCGGCGCACCGGTCCCGACCTCGCCGGCCGCGGCCGGTCATGCCCGGCACCCCGGCGCCCCGGTCACCGCCGCCCCGGGTGGGGGCCCGCCCGGTCCGGACGGCGGCACGCCGCCGGTCTCCCCGGCCGCCGGACCCGGCACGTCGCAGCAGCGACCGCCGGGCGAGCCGCGTTTCGCGCCGGGGCGGGCCGTGACCGGCGAGCCGGTCGCGGCCGTACCGGTGACGGATCCGGACCGGACCTCCGTCCTGGCCCGGGTGGCCGTACCGCCGCATCCCGGCGGTGGTCGGCCGACGCCGGGGTGGACCGGCCAGGCCCCACCGGTCCCGGCCCGGGCCGGCGGGGGTGGGTGGCGACGCCTACCCCGCTGGGCGGTGCCCGCGCTCGGCGGTCTCGGCGTGCTGATCCTGCTGGTGGTCATCGGTGCGCTCGTACTGTCGCCCGACTCCGGCGGAGAACGGAACCCGACCGGCGCGGGAACGGGTTCGCCGGTGACGGTGCCGAACGTCGTCGGCAAGCCGAAGGCTCAGGCCGCCGCCGAGCTGGCCGCCGCCGGTCTGAGCCCGCTGGAGAGTTCGGCGGAGCCGACCGGGAGCTGCGCGCCGGGTACGGTCACCGACCAGGACCCGCCCGGCGGCGGCACCGCCGACCGGCAGAGCCGGGTCACCCTCCGGGTCTGCGGCGACAGCCCGGAACTGAGGGTTCCCGACGAACTCGTCGGCGACTCCTTCACGGCGGTGAAGGCCGCGCTGGAGGAGAAGAACCTGGAGGTCAAACGGGTCGACGTGGCCGACTCCGCGCCCGCCGGTCAGGTGATCGAGGTGGATCCGCCGTCTGGCACGGTCGTGGAGCCCGGTTCGCTGGTCGAGGTCAGCGTCTCCAAGGGCCGGAACACCACGCCACCCCGGACCACCCCGCCGGCCCGGACGACCGTGCCCGACGTGCTCGGCTGGTCAGAGCACCAGGCCCGCGACGCGCTGGAACACGCCGGGCTCAGGCCGGTCGTCGAGTACGTCGACGCCACGATGGACGAGGCGGACCGGGTCACCGCACAGCATCCCCACGCGGGTGAGCGGGTCAACCGGGGCACCCGGGTCACCATCACGGTCACCAGGTGGACCGCGCCCTCCACCCCGCCCACCCCACCCAGCCTTGCGCCCGACGCCGCCCCGGGCGGCTGACCCCGGCCCGGTCAGCCGTCGCCGCCGAGCCGGACGAACTGTCGAGCCGCACAAGCCGCCGAGCCGGACCGGACCGGCGGCACCAGCAGCGTCACGACACCCGCCGTCAGCCGTCGGCGCCGGCCCGCGACTCCCCCGACCTCGACTCGTCGACCTGTGGTGGGCGCAGATCGGGGACGGCGCGGACGTCGACGCCGGCCACCTCGGGACCGACCGCGACCATGGCGGCGGCGTCCACCGTCGCCGTGACGACGAGGTCGAGTCCGGGCTTGAGCTGCCCGCCGAGCGCGGACCAGAAGTCGGAGTTCTCCGACCCGTCGCCGCCACGCAGGCTCAGCGACGGCAGTGGCCGGACGGCGGCCAGTACCCCCCGAAGATGCTCGGCGGTGATCTCCGGATGCAGCAGCAGCGCGGCCAGCACCGAGCCGAGCAGGGAGTGCTCGTCCCGTACCTCCGTCGTCCAGGCGGTCACCAGGTAGCGGCAGTCCACCCGGGGCAGCGGGTCCCGCCGGTACCGCCGGCCGTCGTCGTCCTCGACGAGTTCCTCGCCGAAGTAGCGTTCGTCGAGGTTGGGGCGTACGTCCCAGAGGTAGAGGTTCACCGTGGGTCGGGAGACCCGCGCCGCCCAGTCCCCGTCCGGCGCGTCGAACGCGACGTCCACGTCGCGCGCCGGCAGTGGCACCGCGGCCCGGAGGAACACCTCGATCGACTCATCGAGTTGGTGCAGCATCGGCGTCTCGATTCACCAGCTCGAAGTAGCGCTCGAACTCCGCCTCGGTACGCAGTCGGCCGAGCTTCTGGAACTCGCGTTTGATCGCGAGGATGACGTGCCGCATGGTGATGACGTCCCCCTCCTCGGCGGCGAGGAAGGCGGCGCCGAGCGCGGCGTTGTGGATCAGTCCCCCGGAGATCTTGAACTGTCGGGCGACGAAGTCCAGGTCGAGGTCGGCGACCGGAGCGGTCGGCGGGAACGACCGCGCCCAGATCGCCCGCCGCTGCGGTTCCTCGGGCAGGACGAAGTCGACGGCGACCGAGATCCGGCGCAGGAACGCCTGGTCGATGTTGCGTTGCAGGTTGGTGGCGAGGACAACCAGACCGTCGTAGCTCTCCAACCGCTGCAGCAGGTACGCCACCTCGATGTTGGCGTACCGGTCACGGGCGTCGGAGACCTCGGAACGCTTGCCGAACAGGGCGTCCGCCTCGTCGAAGAAGAGGACCAGGTCGCCGGCGCCGGCCGCGACGAAGATCCGCTCCAGGTTCTTCTCCGTCTCGCCGATGTACTTGCTGACCACCGAGGCCAGGTCCACCTTGTACAGGTCGAGACCGAGGTCACCGGCGACCACCTCGGCGGCCAGGGTCTTGCCGGTGCCGGAGGCTCCGGAGAAGAGGGCGACGACCCCGGTCGACGGCACCGGCGGGAACCGCCAGTCGCCGTACACCGTGCCCCGCCGGCGGTGCCGGGCGGCCAGCTCCCGCAGTTGCCGCAGGTCGTCGCCGGGCAGCACCAGGTCGTCCCAACCTCGGCGGGGCCGGATCCGGACCGCCAACCGGTCCAGGTATCCGCCGGCGAGCCGGCGGACCGCCGGACCGAGCGGGCCGGTGGTGTCCTGCCGGGCGGCGGCGACCAGCCGGAGCTGTCCCCGGGTGAGCCGGTAGGCCGGATCCGGTTCCGTGCCGAGCACTTCCCGCCAGTCCTCCGGACCGGCCTCGCCGCTGGCCACCCGGATCTCCCGCCACGGGCGGGCCGGCACCGACTCGAGCGGCAACTCCCCGGGCGAGGAGAGCGCCCAGTTCAGGTGGGTGCTCCGGACCATCACGTCGGCGCCGGCCGCGTCGGGCGCGGCGGTCGACTGGAGTACGACAACGAGGTCGCCGAGCGTCGCCTCGCGCACCACCGCAGCCCACTGCAAGCCGGTCTCCGGCATCGGGCAGATCAGTCGGCCCTGGTCCGGCCAGTGGCGCTCGACCGTCCGCCGGCGGCTCTCCCGGTCGCCACCGTGCACCAGCAGCAACCCCGGGCCCGCCGACCCACCCACCCCGGTACCGACGGCGGTGCCGTTCACCCCCGCCGCCCCGGCGGGAGCACCGGCCGGGGAACCGCCGCCACCCGGCGTCCCGGCACCAGCACCGGCGGTGGTGGTCCGCTGACGGGATGCCGGGAGACGTGCCGACCCGGGTGGCAGGCCGGCGTCGGCCGAACCGTCGCCCCGCAGATGCCAGACGACCCGGGCCGGCAGCCCGCAGCTCCGGGTCGCCCACGGTCCGTCGGCGGCAACCTCGACGAGTTCGGCCCGACGCAGCGGCGACCCGGGGGCCACGCAGCGGTCCGCCGGATGGTCCGGGTCGGCGAAGATCCGGGCGAGCGTGGCGACGGTCAGCAGCGGCTGCTGTACCGAATCCTGGACGTAGGCGACCAGCCGCTGCCGGGCCGGGCTGGTCTCGACCGCGGCGAGCACGGCCAGCACCTCGGCGTCCGGCACGGCCAGCCCGGCGGTACGGGTCAGCACGGCGAGCGGGACGTCACCGTCCAGCATGGACAGAAACTCGGCCCGGGCCCGCTTCAGGTCCGGATCGGTCCGTTTCCGGACCTCCGCGGTCAACAGCGGGGTCGGCCCGTCCAGCCCTGGCAGAGAGGTCAGGATCCGGTCCAGGTCCTCGGGACCGACGTACATGCCGGCGAAGTCGCGTGGTGGCCGGCCCTCGGCCAGCCGGCAGACCAGCGCCTCCCGCTGCAGCAGGAGGTCGGCCAGCACGGTGGCGGCGTCGGGGTGCCCGGTCATCGGATCAGATCGTGCCCTCCCGCGTCGCGAGGGCGACCGCCTGCGCGCGGGTCCGGCAGTTCAGCTTGGTCAGTACGTCGTGCACGACGTTCTTGACGGTCCGCTCCGAGAAGCGGAGGTCCTCGGCGATGCCCCTGGTGTCCAGGCCCTCGGCGAGCAGCCGCAGCACGGACCGTTCCCGGGCGTTGAGCGCGGCCGGGCCGAGACTGGCGGTCCGGGTGACGTGCGTCAGCAGCCGGACGAGCAGGTCGCCGGGGAGCGTCACCGCACCCGCCACCACCGCGCGCACGTTGGCGACCAGGGACTCCGGGGTGAGCCCGTCGTGTGGCAGCACGGCTGCGACACCCGCGTCGACGATCTCCCGGACCTGCTGCTCGCTGGCGATCCGGACGGTGGCGACGAGCCGGGTCGGCGAGCCGGCCACGAGTCGTACGGCGCGGCGCAGCGCGGTACCTTCCGACTCGAAGAGCAGTACGTCGAGCCGACCGACGACGGGCGTGGGGGCCAACCCGGCGCTCTCGCCCCGAATCACGAACCCGGCCTGCTGCAGGCAGGCGACCATGCCCCGGCGCACAATGGCGTGATTGTTGTCGACCCATAACGACGGTGGTTTCTGCGGCTGCATCCGATCCCACCCCCCGGCCTGTCCGCTGCATCATGATGCGGTCCGGCCCGATCTTTCGACCAGTACCCAATCGTCCGGCCCGCCTGTCGGATATCCGTCCGAAGTGGCCGATCGCACGTCGGATAGTCACCGTTCACCGGCTTTTCCCGCTGGTGCCGGGGTCCTACGCTCGTGCCATGCCCAGGTACTCTGCGGAGCAGATATACGGTTTCGCCCGCCGGGCCGGTTTCAATCCGGACGAATCTGCCACAATGACCGCCATCGCTCTGGCCGAATCGGGCGGCAACAGTCGGGCGCACAATCCCTACGGGGAGGATTCCCGGGGACTGTGGCAGATCAACGCACGGGTGCACCCGGAGCTGGCCCGGCGGTACGACCTCTACGATCCGCTGCAGAACGCCCGGGCCGCGTACGAGGTCTCCCGGCACGGCGGCGACGTATCCCCGTGGACCGTCACCCACGGCGGCAGCAGCGCCCGGTACCTGCGTTACCGGGACGAGGCGGAGCGGGCCGCCGTCGCGTACGGCGACGGTACGGGCCACGGGATGTGGAGCGGCACCCGCGGCTACCGCGACCGGGTGGCAGCCGACGCGCCGACGGCGGAGCCGGCGCCGGGTGCCCCACCGACGTCCCTGGCCGCCGAGCGTCCCGCCGACGGGGCCCCGGGCGACAACCCGGCCCTCGACCGGTTCCTGGAGGCGGCCCGCAACCAGGTGGGCGACGAGTACGTCTTCGGCGCCGAGGCCAAGCTCAAGGACCGCGATCCGGACACCTTCGACTGTTCCGAACTGGTGCAGTGGGCGGCGCACCAGGCGGGCGTGACGATCACGGACGGGGCCACCGCGCAGTATCTCGAACTCAAGCGACGTGGTCTGCTGATCCCGGTGGAGCAGGCCAAGGACACGCCCGGCGCCCTGCTGTTCCACTTCGACCGCGAGCCCCGCCCCGGCGACGGCCGTACCCCCGGGGCGCACGTGGCGATCAGCCTCGGCAACGGCCGCACCGTCGAGGCGCAGAACCCGGTCAACGACGTCGGCGAGTTCAAGGCCGGCAACCGGTTCACCTACGCGGCGCTGGTGCCCGGCATCTCCGACGGCACCGCCACTCCGCGCACCCCGGCGACCCCACCGACGCCCCCGCCATCCCCGCCGCCACCGCCGCCGGTCGACGCACCGCCGGAACTCGGCGGCGCCGACACCGACCAGGACGCCCTGACCGACGCGCTGGAACGACGGCTCGGCCTGGACCCGCTGCGCACCGACACCGACGGCGACAATCTTTCCGACAGCTACGAGCTGGTCACCGCGGGCACCGATCCCCGCAAGGCCGACTCGGACGGTGACCGGCTCAACGACGCGTTCGAACTCGCCCGTGGGCTCGACCCCACCTCGCCGGACAGCGACTCCGACGGTCACCTGGACGGCAGCTTCGCCGCCGACCAGCTCGACGCCGACCGGGACGGGCTGGACGACAACCTGGAGCGGGTGCTCGGCCTCGACTCCCGGCTGGCCGACAGCGACGCGGACGGCTTCGGCGACGCACTCGAGTACCAGAGCGACTCGAACCCGCTGGACGCCCGGGTCACCCCGCTCACCCCGACCGGTCCGGGCACCGCGGACCCCGCGACCGCCGGGCCGTTCACCCCGGTCCCGGGTACCGCCGCTCCGACCGGTCCGCTCGGCTCCACCACCCCGCTCGGCTGACCGCCGTCGGACCATCCGGCCGGCGCGAGGAGGGACATCGTCGATGGATCTGGAAATCATCCTCCCGCAGGCGCCCGTCGCCCTGGTGCCGGGTGTGCCGGCCCAGGTCCGGGTCGAGGTACGCAACCGCTCCGCCACCCCGCTCCCGGTGCGGTTGACCGTGCAGCCGAGCCGGGCCGGCTCGTGGGCCCGGATCGACGCGCCGACGCTGACCCTGGCCCCGGGTGACGGCGGTACGGTCGACGTCGGCTTCCATCCGCCGGCCGACGTACCGCCGGCCGCGACGGTGCTGCCGTTCACGGTGCGCGCCGACGACTCGCGCCACGGCGTGCCGGTCGGTCGGGCCACCGGCCTGGTCACGGTCACCGCGGCACGACGGCTGGAGGCGACCCTGTCCCGGGAGCCGGCCCGCCGGGGCACGGTCCCGTTCTCTCTCGCCCTGGCCAACCTCGACACCACCAGCCTGGCCCTGCGGCTCGATACCCGGCTGGACCCGCCGGGTCAGGTCACCGTCGAACCGACGGTGGTCGAACTGCCTCCCGGCGGGACCGGTACGGCACGGGTGCGGGTCCGCCCACGGAGCGCGCTGATCGGTTCGCAGACCCGGTACGTCCTCGCGGTGACCTGCCACGACATCAAGGCCGGTGACGGTGCGCCGCCGGTCGCGACGGCGGAGGAGGACGACCTCGCACCGCCCCGGCTCGGCCGCCGGCCCGCCGCCGTGCTCGGCACGGTGCTGCTGGTGCTGCTGGCCGCGACCGCCGTGGTGGTCGGGGGACGGGTCGACCTGCCCGGGCGGACGTCAACCGGGTCCACCGCGCCGCCCCCTGCTCCGGTCAGCCGGCCGTACGCGCTGGTCGACGTCTTCCCGCAGCGGGGCGGTACGGACGGGCGGGCCGCCGCCGACGCCACCCTGGCCCGACTCGCCGCCGCCGGAATGCCGGTACGCCTGGTCGACAGCACCACCTCCGACCAGGTCGCCGACGGGCAGGGCGGGCTCTGGGTGCTGCTGCAGGACGGCCTCGGCACCGTCGAGGCGACCCGCGCCTACTGCGACCGGTACCGGGCCGTGGCACCGAAGTGCGACGTCGTGCCCTGACCGGATCGACTCCGGCCGGACCTGTCGTGACCGGGACGGCGCCCGTGGACCGTGCACCTCTGGCCGCCCGTACGGCTATTTCCATCCCCCACCCCGGCACCTACGGTGGGCACGATGTCCAGCCGACCGCAGGAGGGGGTCCGTGGGCTACGGGCTCGGTGTTGACCTCGGCACCACGTACACGGCGGCGGCGGTGCGGGAGAGCGACCGGGTCGAGGTGGTCCGGCTGGGTGGCCGACGTCCGGAGATTCCGTCCCTGGTCTTCGTCCGCCCCGACGGTGCGGTCCTGGTCGGCGAGGCCGCCGAACGACGCGGCGCCGGCGAGTCGGGACGGTTGGCCCGGGAGTTCAAGCGCCGGGTGGGTGACCCGGTACCGATCCTGGTCGGTGGGTCGCCGTACTCGGCACACGCGCTCACCGCCCGGCTGCTCAAGGAGGTGTACGCGATCGTCGGGCGGCTCCAGGACGGGCCGCCGGACGACGTGACGGTGACCCATCCGGCCAACTGGGGCCCGTACAAGCGGGAGCTTCTCGACCAGGCGATCCAGCTCGCGGACCTGGAGCGGGTGACCCTCCGGTCGGAGCCGGAGGCGGCCGCCATCCAGTACGCCGCCGGTGAACGGGTCCAGCCGGGCGAGGTCGTCGCCGTCTACGACCTCGGCGGTGGCACCTTCGACGCCGCCGTGCTGCGCAAGACGGCAACCGGATTCATCCTGCTCGGCCAGCCGGAAGGAATCGAGCAGCTGGGCGGGATCGACTTCGACGAGGCGGTTTTCGGCCATGTCGTGGCGACTCTCGGCAACCACCTGGACGGGCTCGACCCGGACGACGAGGCGGCGACCACGGCACTGAGCCGGCTGCGCCGGGACTGCGTCGAGGCGAAGGAGTCGCTGACCTTCGACACCGAGGTGATGATCCCGGTCGCCCTGCCCGGCCTGCACACCCGGGTACGCCTCAACCGTTCCGAGTTCGAGGCGATGATCGGGCCGGCGCTCTCCGACACGCTGGGCGCGATGCGCCGGGCGCTGCGGTCGGCCGGGGTCGGTCCCGAGGAGGTCCGGTCGATCCTGCTCGCTGGTGGCTCGTCCCGCATTCCGCTGGTCGGGCAACTGCTCGGCACCGAGTTCGGCCGCCCGGTCGTACTCGACCCGCATCCGGAACACAGCATCGCTCTCGGCGCGGCCCGGGTCGCCGGGGTGGCCGCCCTGGTCGAGGGACCGGGCAACGGCAACGGCAGCGGGCCACCGCGTCAGGCGGTCCCGTCAAGGGGTGCGCCGGTGCCGCCGGAGGCGAAGCGCCGGACAGGCCCGGCGAGCCGGGCGGACGCACCGAACCCGGCAGGCGAACCGGGTACCGCGGACGCACCGAACCCGGCGGGCGCACCGAACCCGGCGGGCCAGCGGAGGACGACGGGCCGGCCGGCCCCGATCATCGGCGTCGCCTCGGTACCGACGGTGTCGCCGGCGCCGGCCGGCGAGCAGTCCCGACCCGCGGAGCAGGTCAGACCCTCCCCACCGGCATCGTCGGTACCGGGGACGTTTCCGCCGCCGCCACCGGTACCGAGAACCGGCCCCATCCCGCCACCACCACCGGTACCGAGAACGGGGACGTTTCCGCCGCCACCACCGGTGCGGGACGCGAATGCCCCGCCACCGCCACCCGCAGGGACAGCAGGCGCGGGACCGGGCACCCTCCCACCGTCACCCGCACTGCCGGGCACAGCGGGAGCCGGCACGATCCCGCCACCACCACCGGTACCGAGAACCGGCCCCATCCCGCCACCACCACCGGTACCGAGAACCGGCCCCATCCCGCCACCACCACCCGTACCGAGAACCGGCCCCATCCCGCCACCACCACCCGTACCGAGAACCGGCCCCATCCCACCGCCACCACCGGTACCGGGAACGGGGATGTTTCCGCCGCCACCACCGGTACCGGGAACCGGCGCCATCCCGCCGCCACCGTCGATGCCGCTGGCTCTGCCGCCGGCAATGCCGGCAGCCCTGCCATCGGCGCCGGACGCGGCACCGGGCCCGAACGGACCGACCACCGGACCGTCCGGTTCCACCGTCGCCGGGGACCCGCCGGCCGGGTCGCCGCTGCTGCGCCGCCGGCTGCTGCTGATCGGCATTCCCGCCGTGGTCGCGCTGGCCGGCGCCGGTACGGCCGCTGCCCTGCTCGCCACGCGTGACCGCGGCGAGGAGGGCCCCGCGCAGGTCATCCCGACCGGTGCCGGCTCGCCGAGTTCGTCACCGGCCGGCCAGGGTCCCTTCCCCGCCGACCGACCGATCCTCTTCCGGCAGGACGAGGGTGGCGAGTGGCCCCGGGCGAGCCGATCCGGCATCTACCAGATGATGCCCGGTTCCGGGCAACGGCTTCCGCTCGCCCAGTCCGGGTACGACATCCTGCCGCAGTGGTCACCGGACCGCACCCGGTTCGCCTTCTCCCGCCGTACCGGGGGCAACTGGCAGGTGTGGACGATGAACGCGGACGGCTCCGACGCCACCATGGTGATCAGACGGATCCGGGCCGGGACCCGGGTCTCCTGGTCGCCGGACGGTCGGCGGCTGGCGTTCGTCCTGGAGGTGGACCGCAGACCGCAGCTCGCGGTCCTGTCGATCGGCACGTCGACGCCGGTCCAGCTGACCGACACCTCCGACAGCAAGGACGATCCGGCCTGGGATCCGACCGGTGACCGACTCGCCGCGTGGAGTTCCCGGGACGGCGAACCGCAGCTCTACCTCCTCTCCGCCACCGAGCCCGGCGCCGAGTGGCAGCGGCTCACCTCCGGCGACACCCGCGCCCTGGACCCGGCCTGGTCGCCGGACGGCCGGCGGATCGCGTACACCCGGGCTTCCGGGGACGACCAGTTCCAGATCTGGCTGGTGAACAGCGACGGCACCGGCAACCGCGCGGTCACCGAGGGCCCGGGCCGTGACATGGATCCGACCTGGTCACCGGACGGGGAGTGGATCGCCTTCACCCGGGGGCCGTTGAACGGCCCGACCATCTGCGCCGTCCGGCCGGACGGCCGCGACCTGCGCCTGCTCACCACTCCCGGCCGTCGGGAAGGCCACCCCGCCTGGTGACGATGATCGGCACGCGGGACGGCAGCGGCCGGGTCAGCGGGTGGCCGGGTCCGGACCCCTGCGGTGCAGACCAGCCAGGATCCCCTCACAGCTGCGGACCGTGGCCCGCGCGGCGGTCCGCAGTTCCCGGGCCGAGAGCGGATGTTCGGCGACCCGCTGCCAACGGGCCAGCGCCGCCTCGGCGGCGACGGCCAGCCGGCCGGGTACCGCGTCGGCGGCCAGCCCGAGCCGGTCGGCGGCGGCGGCACCCGCCCCACCGAGCAGTCGGTCCATCTCGGCGAGCTGGTCCGGACGTCCGGGCAGCCGACCGGACCGCAGCAGGTGCAGCAGGCGCACCTCGACGAACTCGTGGAAGCCGGCACGGATCTCCTCGGCCTCGGCGATCAGCCCGGCGGTGCCGGAGTCGGCGCGCCGGGACCGGACCACCGTGTCGAGCGCGGCCAGCGCGGACCGTGCCTTCAGCACCCGGGCCCGGCCGAGGAACTGCGCGGCGAGCACCTCCCGCAGCCGGTCCAGTCCGCTCCGCCCGGAGAGTTCCCGGACCAGGTCACCGGCGTCCCGTACGGTCCCCTCGCGGATCAGCTGCACGCTCAGGCGTACGCCGAACAGCCCCAGCCGGGCGAGCAGCCGGCGGCGGGCCGGGCCGTCCACCGGCACCGCGCTGGTCGGGCCGACGAACCGGTCGGCGGTGAGCAGCAGCTCCAGTACGTCGTCGAGGGGCGAGCCGGCGATCGTCGCCAACGCCTGGAACTCGTCCTCCCGCAGGGTCGCGCCGGCCGCGCCGAGCAGCCCGGCCACCGGTACGACGATCGGGCAGAGTCGGCGCAGCCGCTCGTCGGACTGGTAGCGGTCGGCGACCCGGGCGGCCACCTCCATCGCGTCCAACCGGCAGTCGCCGATCTCGTCGGCCCGGGACAGCACACCGACGGCGTTGACCGGTGACCCCCTGGCCAGCTCGTCGCCGTGGAACGACTCCAGGAACCGCAGGTCGCTGCCGTGCATGTGACGCAGCAGGTAGACCACCGCGTCGGCCTCCGCGACCCGCTCCTCGTCCGCGGCGAGGAACATCTGGGTCCGCAGCGACACCTCCGTCGACAGCGAGGCGATGCCCGGGGTGTCGATCAGGGTGTGCTCGCGCAGCCGGCGGCTCGGCACCTCGACGGTGAGTTGTCTGACCTCTTCGACCGGCCGGCCGAGGTCGACCCGGACCGCACCGGACACCCGGTCGAACGGCCGCTGCTCGGGCGGGCCGTCGACGAGGTGCAGCAGCACCCGGTACGACGGACCGTCGCGGTACCAGGTGACGATCCGGGTGCACTCGCCGGCGTCGGTCGGCGCGAGTTCCTCGCCCACCATCGCGTTGAGCAGCGTGGACTTGCCCGCCTTGAGTTTGCCGGCGATCGCCACCCGCAGTGGCTCGTCCAACCGGCCCAGCGCCTCGGCCAGCACCTGGCGGGCCGCCGGGTCCGGCAGCTCGTGGTGGGCCCGGTTGAGCAGGTTCCGTACCCGACGCAGCAGCTCGTCCGTCACGCCGCCTCGATCCGCTCGGCGACCCGGCCCAGGTCCCGCCACTGCTCCTCCAGCCGGTCCGCGCGCCGGGCCCGCTCGTCGTCCGGCAGGGTCGCGGTCTGTCGGACAGCGTTCAGCGCCTGGGCGGACGAACGCTCGGCGAGCGCGGCGCGGGCGGCGAACTCGTCGCGCAGGAAGCGCTGGGTACGGCGGATCGCGTCCCGGCAGTCCTTGCCGAGCACGAAGCCCACCTCGTCGACGTACCGTCGCAGCTCCTGCTTGGCCTGCTGACGGCGGTACGCGAGCTGCCGTTCCCGCTCGTCCCGCACCAGTTTGCGCCCCAGCGTCATGCCGACGGCGACGCCGATCGGGGCGGCGATGGTCAGCCCCAGCAGGCTGCCGAACGCGCCGGCCATGAACATTCCGCCGTACGCCAGCCGGGCGGCGGTGAAGGCACCGAGAAACTGTCGCATGGAGGAACGTTCGAAGCGAATGTCCAGCACCCCGACCTTGGCCAGTGCGGCGGCCGGTGCGGGCAGGTCGAGATCGAGGCCCTCGTACTCCAGGTCGAAGCGGTCGGCGACGTCCCGGGCGAGCTGCTCGGTACGGGAGACGAGGGTGAACAGGTTGTCGACGGCGACCGCCGCCGCCTCCTTGCCGGCCCAGGCCTCGAAGTCCCGCCAGTTGTCCTTCGGGTCCTCGTTGTCCAGCAGTTCCTCGCCCCGGCGCAGCATGCCGCGCAGCCGTTCCCGCAGGTCGTGGTCGACGTCGGAGCCGAGATCCTGGATGCCGTCGTTGAGCGCGGTCTGCCAGGAGGCCGACCGCTCGGTCAGGTGCTGGCCGCGCCGGGTCTGCTCGGCGAGGCGTTCGGCGAGCACCGGCTCCTGCTCCGGATCCTTCGCGACCGCGCGTTCCGCCCCGATCTGCCGACGCAGTTCGGTGACCGCGAAGGTGATCTCCTGCCGGGTCGCCCGCACCGTGGTCGCCTCCGCGCCGGCCAGGATGTCCCGGCGGAGCAGGTCGAGCAGGCGGGGGAAGCCGGACTCGGTGTTGAGGGACGTACTCCCCCGGGCGGACGCGCGCAGCCGCAGGAAGGACGAGACCGGTACCACCGGCAGCGACAGGCCGGCCCGGGCCAGGTGTCCCCGGTTGAGTTCGACGATCCGGCGCCACTCGGCGTGCAGGTCGGTCTTGGTGACCACGCAGACGACCCGGGGGCAGCGTTCGACCGTACGGGTCAGGAAGGCCAGCTCCGGCGCGGTTAGTTCGGCGCCCGCGTCGGTGACGAACAGGGCGGCCCGGGCCAGCGGCAACGCGCCGAGGGTGAGGTTGCCCTGGGCGGAGTCCAGCCCGCCGACCCCTGGGGTGTCGATGAAGGAGAGTCCGCGGCGCAGCAGCAGCCGGTCCAGCCGGACCTCGACCGAGCGCAGCCGTATCCCGGTGTCGCCGGCCTCGGTGACGTAGTCCCGCAGCCGGTCGAACGGGACCTCGATCCGGGTCGGTTCCATGACGTCGTCGCCCGGTTCCGGGTGGGCGACGACGGAGGGCGGTACGCCGTACCGGACGATCGTCGGGACAGCGGTGACGATGTCGGAGTCGACCGGACAGACGTCGGTCCGGAGCAGGGCGTTGATCAGTGTGCTCTTGCCCTGCTTGAACTCCCCCACCACGGCGACCGGTACGTCCTCGGCGAGCAGCCGGGACCGGGCCTGGTCGAGCCGGGCGGCCAGGTCGGGCCGGTCCGAGGCGGCGGCCAGCACGCGTACCCGGTCAAGGTCGTCGAGTGCCCGGAGGACGGCGACACCCCGACCCGGGCCGCTCTGGACGGTGTCGCCGGGCGGCCGGGCCACCGCAGTCACGGCCGTCTCCGTACCACGCGTGACGCCATCCTCTCCACCTACCGATCGGGGCCGGTGAGGGCCGAGGCAGTAGCTGGGATCAGCCTACGGCGCGACGACAAGCCGGTGGGGAAAGGTGCGTGTTCCGGACACGGCCGGTGCCGGCGACCGTCCGAACGGACGGCCGCGGACGCCGTGGGGGCGCCCGGCGGTCGGCCGGACGCCCCCACGGTCGGATGTCGGTGACGGGGTGCCGTCAGCGACCGTACGGGTGACGGGGTGCCGTCACAGTTCCCGGCGGTGACGGCGAGCCGTCACCGTCCACTCAGGTGACAGAGGTCGGTCGGTCACATCGCGCCGCACTGCCCGGTGGCCGGACCGGCTACGACGTTGGCCAGGCCGTTGCCGACCGGGGCCGGGTTGTTCACCGCGCAGGCCAGCGGCCCGCCGATGCTGCTCGCCGCGACCAGCGGGCCGGCGTTGCCGGTCAGGCTCACCGGACCGCCGATCTCCGCCGACTCGATGCCGACCTCGCCGGTCGTGCCGGTGACCGAGACCGGACCGCCGATCGCGACGTCCCGCAGTACGACCGCCGCCGCCCCGGTGGCCGCCACCGGTCCGCTGATGCTTCCGCCGTCGACGTACAGCGCGGCACCGGCCCGGACCGTCACCGGGCCGTTGACGGTGGCCCCGTCCAGGCAGACCACCCCGGAGGAGACGGTCAGCGGGCCGGTGCGCCGCCCGGTCACCGTCGACGTGCACTCCGGCGAGGGGTTGGCCAGCAGTTCGACCTCGGCCATCGTCGTCTCGCCGGTCGGCCGGACGACCTCGAGGCGGTAGTGCCCGTAGCGGCCCGGGCGGGCGACGCTGAACGACCGGGTCTGCTTGCGCCAGGTGAACTCCTGGTCCTCCCGGTTGTCCACCACCGTCCACTTCTTTCCGTCGTACGAGCCGAGAAGCCGCCAGGCAACCGGATCGGCGTCCGCGTCGGTGCCGGAGGTGAGGGTGTACCGGGTGACCCGCTCCGGCGTACCGGTGACCGCCCAGGTGACCGGAGCGTCCAGCGTCGCCTCGGTGCCCGAGGTGTTGTCGGTCAGTGCCGCCGGACCGCCCTTGACCGTGATGTCGGCCAGCGGCCGGGCCGGTGCGCCGGGTGCGGTCAGCGAGACCGGCAGGCTCGCCGCCCCGGTTCCCCAGGCGGACGGGGTCGGGCCCATCCGGAAGTCCAGGACCGCGCCGTCGGCCAGGTCCGCGTGCGAGAGCCACGTCCTGTCGTACGGCACGCCGTCGACGGTCAGCGACTGTACGTAGACGTTGCCGGCACTGTTGTCCGGGGCGTTGACCACGATGTCCCGGCCGTTCTCCAGGTGTACGGTGGCCTTGCGGAACAACGGCGAGCCGATCACGTAGTTCGTGCTGCCGACCTGGAGCGGGTAGAAGCCAAGCGCGCTGAACAGGTACCAGGCCGAGGTCTCGCCGTTGTCCTCGTCACCGGCGTAGCCCTGGCCGATCTCGCTGCCGAGGTACATCCGGGACAGCACCTCCCGGACCTTGGCCTGGGTTTTCGCCGGTTGGCCGACGTAGTTGTACATCCACGGGATGTGGTGCGACACCTGGTTGCTGAAGCCCCACATGCCCATCCGGACGTCGCGGGCCTCGATCATCTCGTGGATGGTCCCGTTGTACGAGCCCGGGAACTGCGCCGTCTCCGGGGTGGCGAAGAACTCGTCCAGCTTCTCGGCGAGCTTTTCCCGCCCGCCGTAGAGGTTGGCCAGGCCCTGACCGTCCTGTGGTACGTGGAAGGCGAAGTTCCAGGCGTTCGTCTCGGTGTAGTCGTGCTCGTGGCCCCAGACCCGCGGGTCGAAGGAGTCCGGGTCGGACTTCCACTTCCCGTCCGCGTCCCGGCCCTGGAAGAACTCGACGTTCGGGTCGAACATGTGCACGTAGTTCTGCGCCCGGTTGCGGAAGTACTCCGCGTCGGACCGGTAGCCGTCCCGCTCTGCCTCCGGGGTCGCCGGGTCCTCGGCCAACGCCGCGGCCATGTTGGCGATCCCGAAGTCGTTGATGTAGCCCTCCAGCGCCCAGGAGACGCCCTCGGAGACCGCCGACGCCGTGTAGCCGGTGAAGATCGAGGTCTGCAGCCCCTTGCGGCCCACGTTGGTGTTGTTCGGGTTGCTGCCCGGCGGGGCCACCGTCGCGTTGCGTACCGCCGCCCGGTAGGCGGCCTTCACGTCGAAGTTACGGACGCCCTTGACGTACGCGTCGGCGAAGGAGACGTCCGAGCTGGTCCCGGTCATCAGGTTGGCGTACCCGGGTGACGACCAGCGGGAGACCCAGCCGCCGTCGCGGTACTGCTGTACGAACCCGTCCACCAGTTCACCGGCCATGGTCGGGCTGAACAGCGTGTACGCCGAAGAGGTGGTGCGGTACGTGTCCCAGAAGCCGTTGTTGACGTACACCTTGCCGTCGGCCACCTCGGCGCCGGTCTCGGTCGGCGTGGTACCGGCCGGGATCGAGTTCGAGGTGGACGACTGCACCGCGTGCCGCCACACCGGCGCCTCGGCGGTGCCGACGTTCTCGTGCGCCGAGTTCGGGTAGAGGAAGAGCCGGTAGAGGTTGGAGTAGAGGGTGGTCAGCTGGTCCCCGGTGGCGCCCTCCACCTCGATCACCCGCAGCTTGTCGTCCCAGAGCCGCTGCGCCCGGTCCCGGACCGCGTCGAAGGTGTCGGTCTCGGCGATCTCCAGGGCGAGGTTGCGGCGCGCCTGCTCGACGGAGATCAGCGAGGTGGCGAGCCGCAGGTGCACCTGCCGGCTCTGGCTGGTGTCGAAGGCCAGGTAGCCGGTGACGTTGGCCCCGCCACCGCCGCTGAGCCGGCCGCTGGCGACCACCGGCCGGTCGACCACGCCGTAGACGAACATCCGGGTGGCACCGTTGGACAGCCCGCTGCGGACGTCGGTGTAGCCGGTGAGCTGGCCGTTCTCGCCGAGGGTGAGGCCACCGTTGTTGTTGACGTTGTCGAAGATCAGGTTGCCCCGGTCACCGGGGAAGGTGAACCGGAACATCGCCGCGTGGTCGGTCGGCGCGATCTCGGTGACCAGCCCGTTGTCGAAGGTCACCCCGTAGTAGTGGGCCCGGGCGGTCTCGTTGGCGTGCTGGAAGGACAGTGCCCGGGCAGACCGGTTGGCGTTCGGCACCCCGGTCGCGACCGACGGCATCACCTGGAAGGTCTGCCGGTCCCCCATCCACGGGCTCGGCTCGTGGCTGGCCGTGAACGCCTGGATCGCCGGCCGGTTGTCGGCGTTGTTCGCCTGCTGGTAGCGGTACAGCCAGTCGGTGGAGCCGGCGTCGGTCATCGGGGTCCAGAAGTTGAACCCGTGCGGGACCGCGGTCGCCGGGATGTTGTTGCCCCGGGAGAAGCCGCTGCTGGAGTTGGTGCCCCGAGTGGTCAGCACGTGGTCGGAGGGGCGGGTGTGGTTCGGCCGGGCCGGGTTCGCGGTGATCCGGACGTCGTCCAGCCAGCCGTTGAAGAGGCCCTTGCCGGTGTCGCTGTCGTATCCCACCAGGATCCGGACCGCGCGCCTGCCGGCCGCGACCGCGCCGATCCGGGACCGCTTCAGGTTCCACTGGTCGGCGTGGAGCGACTTGGACGCCCCCTGCGCCCGCGGATTCAACCCGAACCCGTCCTGGTCGACGGCGCCCAGGTCACTGAGGTACGTGCCGTCGTCGAAGGCCAGGTCGACCGCCGCGTACGTGCTCGGGTAGTCCAGGTCCTGTGCGCTCAGCTCCGGGAAGAGCAGGTACGACAGCTCGGTCTCCGGGGTGATCGTCAGGTCGACGTCGAAGACCCGGTTGTACGCGTATCCGCGCCCGTCGACGGTTTGCCCGCCGGAGTACTGCAGGGTGTTGTGCCCGGTCCAGCCGACGTTCGGCTTCATGGTCGGCCCGTTGACCGGACCGCCGCTGATGAAGCTGCGCATGTCGGTGGCCGGCGGCAGGCTGGTGCCACCGGCGGAGAGTTGCAGCTCGGCCAGCTGGATGATGCTCCCACTGCGCACCGCGGTGACGTTGAGCCGGTAGTACGGGTACGCGGTGTCGTTCTCGAACCGGTACTCCCGGGTCTGGAAGCGCTCGTCGAACTCCTGCCCGGTACGGCTGTCGAGGGTGGTCCAGTTCTCCCCGTCGGCCGAGCCCTGCAGGGTCCAGTCCTTCGGGTCCCGCTCCGCCGCGTCGTTGGCCGAGGTGAGCGCGTAGTGCACGATCGCGGCCGGCTCGTCGAGGCGTACCCGGATCCAGCCGGACGAGGCGAAGACCAGCCACTTCGTGCTGAAGTTCTGGTCGACGACCCGCGCGGCGGTTTCGCTCGGCGGGTTCTCGCCACTGCCGACGACCTCGGTCACCCGGTCGGTGAGGTTGCCCGGGATGCCGGGACTGCCGGTCACGCCGGACATCCGCTTGGCGCCGGTGGTGTCGACGTCGGCGCTGTTGGTCCAGGTCGGCTGGGGGTCACCCGGCTCGAACGAGGAGTGGAACTCGGTGCCGGCCGCAGCCGCGGCCGAGGCCGGGAGCGGCCCGGTGGGTACCACCAGTCCGATCACGACGGTGAGCGCCACGGGTAGGGCGCGTCTGGACAGGATCATGAACGTCTCCATGGGGGTGGTTCGGGTGTACGGGGCACACCCGGACGGCGAAGATCAACCTAACCCGGGGTGTCCGGGCGACAGAGTCTGGCCCTGCTTCCGTACCCCGGGTGGGAAACAGCCGCGAATGACGATTGCCGCGGTGGACGGTCCGGCGCCCGTCGGTCAACCACAGAGTGCACACCGGAACGATGCTGTCTGGGGTTACGAAAAGAATCCCGGCCGCGTCCGGAGTCAGATCCGTATCGGCTAAATGGTCCCAGGCAACCTCGTCCCACGGCTGAGGCCGCAGCGCGCGGGCCATGGTTCACTGGAACGGTCCGCGGTTCCGTTCCAATGGTCGAGGTGCACCCCCGAATGGCCGACGTGGTGATGATTCATGGCATTTTCGCGCACCGCAGTTCCCGGACGGAGATATCAGACCGATGGCGCGAGGCCATCGTCCGTGGTCTGGAGAACGTGCGGCTCCCGGCCGCCCGCGACGTGACCCTGGAGTGCGCGTTCTACGGCCACCTCTACAACGACGGCAAGGCCGGCGGCTTCGCACCGTATGTGCCGGCCGATCTGGAGCCCGGGATCGAGCAGGAACTCTTCGTCGCCATCGGGGAAGCAGCCGGCGAGGAGCCGGCCAGCGTCGACCCGACAAAGGTGTGGGCGCCGCGCACCGTGCAGTGGGCGGTACGCCGCATCGAGAGGTACCAACTGTTCGACCGTGCCTCCGCCGTGACGATCGGGCTGGTCAAGCAGGTCGCACGCTATCTGCGCGACGCCGACTTCGGTCAGGCCGTCCGCGATGAGCTCGCACAGGCGATGGAGGCGAAGCCCCGGGTTCTGGTGGCGCACTCCCTGGGCAGCGTGGTGGCGTACGACTGGCTCCGGCGGCAGCCCTCTCCGCCGGTGGAGGCGCTGGTCACGATCGGCTCACCGCTCGGGTTCCGCGGCATCCGCAGGGCCCTGCACCCGGATCTCGACACGTCGCTGCCGCCGGCACCACAGGTGTCGACCTGGGTCAACGTGGCCGCGGTGGAGGACGCTGTCGCCACGGTGAAAAAGCTCGACGGGCTGTTCGAAGGCACGGTGACCGACCGGACGGCACGCAACCCACGACTGAAGGCGCACAGCGCCACGACATATCTGCAGAACGTGCACACGTCCAACGCGCTGAAGGCGGCGCTCGGTTGACGAGGGGCTACTTCGCGATCTCGGCGGTCGGCACATTCCACAACAGTGCCGAATTCGCGGACCTCGCGCTCGTCCCGGACGAGGCGAAGGCGATGCGCGAGGCTCTCACCGGCCTCGGTCTCACCGAGATGTGCCGGGCGCCGGACGGCGAGCTGACCCACGAGGAGTTGTACACCGAACTCGGCACGTCACCGGGCCCGCCTGGCGAGGGCCGCACGCTGGTGCTGTACTGCACGGGTCACGGCCACGCGGAGGCGGCGGCCGGATGGTTGCTCGTGCCGCCGGACCCCGGTGCGAAGTCCGTCGACGATTGGATGACGCCGGCAAAGCTGCTCCGGGCCGTGCTCCGCCGCCGGGACGTCAGCCAGGTGTTGCTCATTCTGGACGCCTGCTACGCCGGGGACGGCGCCCGCGAAGCACTGGCGAACGCGCTGGAGTCGGTGGTCCAACTGGGGTCAGCCACCGACGTGTGGGTGGTCGCGGCGGCCCGCCGGCTCGACGAAGCACAGCAGATGACGTTCGTCCCGGCGTTCGTCGACGCCCTGGAGCGGCAGGCCAGGAAGAATCTGGCCGTTCCCTACCTCGATCCGTCGACGGTGACCGACCTGACCGCCGAACTGATGAAACGTAACGCCGAGCAGATGCCCTGGGTCGCCGCGGGCTACCAGGCGGGCGGTTGTCGAACCCTGCCCAACCCGAGGTTCATGCCGCCCGAGCCGCCGACCGACGAGGTGGATCGGCAGTGGAGCACAGCCGCCCGTGGCGTGGCCGAAGCCTCCCACCCCGGCTGGTACTTCACCGGGCGAGACGACATCCTCCGACGACTGGCGGACCACCTCCAGGGTGACAGCCCACCGGAACCCGTTCTCCTCAGCGCCGGTGCGGGCACCGGCAAGACGGCGATCCTCGGACGGCTCCTGACAGCCGCGACCGCCGAGGCGCGGCAGGCACTGCCGCCGGTGGCCCGCTACGGTCAGCTGCCGACCGGCGACGTCCCGATCACGGCGCTCTCCGTCGACGGACTCGACGCGGCGTCCGCGGCCGAAGACCTCGCCGACGCGTTGGCCCTGCCCGCCCGGGATCTCCCCGGGCTGCTCGCCGCCCTGGCCCAGCGAACCGAGCGGCTCGCGCTGGCGATCGACGACGTGGACGCGGCCGGCGATCCGGCCGGCATCGTCGAGGAGTTCCTGCGGCCGCTCGCTGCCCTGCCGTGTGTCCGGCTCGTCGCCGCCGCGCGCGACACCTCGGTCGAGGGTTTCCGGGAGGTCGAACTTCCGGACGCGGGTCCGGCCATCGAGGAGTACGTCCGGACGCGCCTCACATACGCCTCCGCGTCTTCCGGCCGTACCGTGTCCGCGCAGATCGCCGACGCGTGCCGGGGCAACTTCTCCGCCGCTGTGGTGGCCGTCGACTCGCTGTTGCGTGACCTCCGCGCGAAGCCGATGCGGGATGCGCTGGCCGAGAGTCTGCGTGCGGCGGACCGGCGACTGGACGCGCTGTGCCGGAGGGCGATGCGCGGTTGGGCAACGGATCCCGACGAGCTCGTGACCCACCTCGCCGCGGCGTGCTCATACTCTCCGGACGGCCGGTTGCCGGCGGACCTGTGGGCCGCCGTGACGAGCCGGCTGACCGGGCACGACTACACGCCCGGCGAGGTGACGGCGTGCGCCACGGCGGCGGCGGCCTTCCTGGACGGCAGCACGCTCTGGCGGCCGCGCTTCGGGTACGTTGGCCGAGCTGACGAGCGGTTCCGGGTCGCCGAGGTGCTGGTCGACGAGGCACGCCAGCGCTACGGTCCCCGGTGGACCGGCTGCCCGGACGAGGTGACGGCGATTCTGCTCGGCGTCGCCACCGAGGCCGACGGCCGATTCGCGTCGCTGCTGGACGAGGCGCCGCTACTGCTCGCGGCACCGGCACCGCTGGTCACCCGGGAGCTCCGGAAGACGCGGGCGCGGGTCGACGGGCGCGACCGCATCGCCACCTGGGCCGGTGTGCCCGTGGGCGGGGATCCGCGGGACCGCGCGCTCCTCCTCGGCCTGTTGGGCGCCCGTAACAATCTGCCGCAGCTGGTCGGGGACACGCCGGTCCTCTGGGCGCACCACGTCACCTCACCGGAGCGCCCTTCCCCGCTGACCCGCTCGGCCGTGGCGGGCAACCTCCTCGTGACGGCCCATGACGACGCCTCGGTGCGGTGGTGGGACAGCCGGAGCGGGACGGAGCTGCGGGCGTGGCCACCGCCGGGAACCCGGTGGACCGATGCGGCCGTCACCGGCCTGGCCGCCGCCGGCCCCCTGACGACCGTGGTGACCGGCGACCACCAGTCGTTCTGCTGGGGTCCGACGGACACAGCCGCGCCGAGGGCGCTGCCCGGGCCGGCCACGCTGACCGCCGTCCACGTCGCCGGTGCCGTCGCCGTCGTCCACGGCTCTGCCGTGGTCGTCCTGGACGGCGCGTCCGGCGTGGAACAGAAACGGCACAGCCTGCCCGACGAGGTGCTGCTCGCGGACTTCGCCGGCCCGACCGACCGGCCAGTGCTGTGGCTGGTGGACCGCGTCGGTCGGGCGTGGCGCTGGGATCTGCGGGCAGGCGGTCGCCGCCCGTCGGTGGTGAGCCTCTGTCCATCGCCGCTGGCGCTGGCCTGTTCCCGTGAGGACGACGCCACGGTGGTCGTGGACATGTACGGCAGGCTAACCCTGCCGACCTTCGCCGCCGAGGTGGCCTGGCCGGAGACGGCGGCCGGCGAGCTGCGATCGGCGGCCGTGACGGCAAGATGGCTGGTCCTCGGGGGCGGTCCGGATCGGCGGTCAGGATGGCTGGAGATCCACCCGGTGAGCGACCGCCGGCCCGCGACCCGATGGCCGGTGGACGGGATGGTGATCGGCTTGGGCGTCGCCGGCGACCTGGTGTTTGTGGCCACCTCCGGCGGTCTCGCCGCCCTCCGCCTTTCCGGCCGGACACGACTGAGGGGAGGCGGCCAGCGGTGACCAGCGAAGAGGTGCGCCGCAGGGACCTGACGATCGCCTGTCTCGCCCTGCTGCACGAGGCGGCGGTCCGGTCGCGGGTTGCGAATCTGGCAGACGACCTGCAGGTTCTGCGTGAGCAGGACACCGGTGTTGTCGACCTGACAGGGGTGCCGGACTGGCTCTGGCGCGAACCCGACTCGGGTCTGCAGCTGGTGCTCAACGCGGCGACCGACCCGGATGCCGGCGCCTCCCCGGCCGCCGAGGTCGTACAGGCCCTCGGTGCGGAGGTTGTCGCCGCCCTGCTGGATCTCGAGGCGGAGCCGGCCCCGCCACGACTCCCGGTCGCGCCGACCGTCATCGTGACGACCGGTGACGGTCGACACGTCGCCATGTCGCTGTGGCCCGCCGACGACAACGCCGCGCGGCACCCCTGGTTCCGGCCCGCGGAGCCGCCGGACGGGACGACGGCGGCCGTACGCCAGGCTCTCGCGCCCTTCGACTCTCTCTCGGACCTGCCGGTCGACCTGGATCTCGGCGCCGGCTATCTGTGGCCGGCGCACGTCGCCGGCGGCCCCGCCCTGGGACTGCACACCGCCCTCGTGGCGCTGTCCCGGGCGACCGGGCTGAGCGACGTGCCGGCGACACTGGTGGCGATCGGTGACCTCGACGAGGAGGGCGGGTTCACAGCGTCGCCGGCCGGTACGGTCGTCGCGCCCGGTCACCTGGCCTGCGCCGTACTGGTGCCGACGAGCCAGGGCTGGCAGCTCACCGAGTCGGACGGAGCCGTTCGCACGGCTGTGGGTTCCGGCCTGGACGCCGCGGCCGGTCTGGTCTGGGGTGACGAGTGGGCGGCCTGGAAGCGCGAGCAGCACCGGCGCGAGCTGGTGCTGCTCGGCTGGACCCCGGTCGATTCCGCCCGGCCGTCGCCGCACCTCCTCATCCCGGAGACCGACGTCAAGCAGGTGAACCAACTGTTCACCCTGTTCCACCAGGCCTTCGAAAAAAAGATCCACACAGCGGCGGTCCTCGGCGGTCCGCAGAGCAGCGGCAAGACCGTCCTCGTGCACCGCCTGGCCGCCCGCCTCGCCCAGCAGAAGAAGCCACCGCTGGTCCGGATCATCGGGAGTACCACGCACGAGCTGCCCAATCGCGAAGTGGCCCTGCGGGTCGGCCGGCACGCGCTCGGGATGGACGAGGCGACCGGCGCACAACGACGGCTTCTGATCCTCGAGGACCTGCACCCGGTCGGCGACGGAAACGTCGACGCGCTGCTGCCCTATCTGTCCCGTGCGCTGGGCACCTCGGTGCTCGGGGTACTCCAGTACGACGTGAACTCCAACGAGGAGTGGCAGACCGACCACCTGAATGTCGTCAGCGCCGTGGTCGGCAAGCCGGCGATGCGGAGGTTCGTGGAGGAGCTCTGCCGAGCACATCCGGACCGCCTCGACCGGGACGCCGGGCTCGCCGAGTTGGATCGTCCGAAGCCGACCTCCGACCTTCGCCGGCTGATCCAGATCATGCTCGGCCAGGACGAGCTGACCGACCGGTTCCACGCTCTCGACGAGGCCACCCGTACGGTCATCGCGACCACAGCGGCGTGGACCATGGCGCGCGCCTGGTACGCACACGAGCGACTCGACACGCTCTGCGAGGAGGAACGCGCCGCTTTCGGGCTGGAGTCGCACGCCGACGGTACCCGGTGGCGGATGCTCAGCCCGGAGAACTGCCGCACGGTCCTGCACGCGTACCGCGCAGCGCAGCCGGAGCCGCACACCCGCCACCGGCTGCACCCCATCGACGCCACGATGGTCGACCTCCTGCTGCCCGAACTGCTCTCCGTGCTGCGGAACGGGTCACCCCGGTCGCTCACCCTGCTGCGCGGGATCCGGCTGCACCGTAACGCCGCCGTCGTCGAGATCATCCGGCGGGCGTGGGACGACCGGGCACTGCGCCGCTGGATCCGGCACCGGGAGACGCACCCGGCTCGGATCGCCGAGCTGCTGCTCACCCTCAACGTCTGGCTCAGCGAGGCGGTGGTCAAGGAGTGCCTCGACGCCCTCGTCAGCCGGCTCGACGAGCAGACGGACACCTTCACGGTGCAGGAATCCCTCGTCGTACTCCGGTGCCTGCGCACCTACCTGGCCGAGCTCACCGCCCGGTGGCGTCCGGTCGGCAACTGGATCCGCAGGCAGGTCGTCGCTCTCCTCAGCCGGGGCGACGGGAGCCCGGGTGAGCGGTTCCAACTGCTACGGCTGACCGAGTCCTTCTACGACATGGCGTTGCAAGAGGTGATCAGCGAGCACGCCGGCTACGTACTCACCGGCCTGGACGCGTCCCAGGCCGACGACTACCACCTGGTGCGCCGTGTACGGGCGCTCCAGAGCCGGGCCGAGCGCGCCCTGCGCCTGGACCAGACGTGGTTCCCCGTCGAGCAGGAGGCTCCCGTTCAGGCGCTGCTCGCCGTCGAGCCGCCGGAGAACGCCGGGCTGCACCTGATCACCAGCTGGCTGGCCCTGCGCGAGTACTTCCGGGAGGCGAAGTGGGAGAGCCTGCTCGATGACCACGAGCACCGGTTCTCGACAGCCATGCGCTACACGTCGCCGCACGAATTCAGCCGGGCGGTCAACGAGCTGAAGAGGTACGGAGGCTCCTTCGCCAACGCGGTCTTCCAGCGTGCCCTGAAGACCAACCCCCGTCAGCGGGCGCAGGAGGGCCGGCCGTTCTTCGACGCCATCCGCTACCTGCTGCACTACTCCACGCCGATCGAGGCGGCGGAGATGCTGCGCAGCGTGGCCGCCGTACACACCCAGGCGGCGTGCGTCCTGCTCTACTCGCGGCCCGACGAGCCGGACGAGGTCCTCGCCGCCCGGATGGCGGACCGCGCGGTGGAGCTGGCGGACACCAAGGGCGTCGGCATGCTGCTCTCGGTGACGCAGTCGATCGATGAGGGCTATGTCGTACGGTCCGGCGGGTTCGCGCAGACCCTCGCCTTACACCTCGGCAAGGACCGCATTCTCAAGCTTCTGCACGACGATCCGCGCCCGTCGATCAAGTATTACCTGATCAAAGGCATCGCCGACGCTCAGGTGCCGTTCCTGCGGGAGTGCCTCCTGGCAGCGCGGGAAATCGTGGTGGAGGCGATCACGCGCAGCCGCAAGCCCTGGGGTCCCCGGCTCGCCCTCCAGCTCGGCTCCGACCTCGAGACCGGCCAGGACTTCCTGCTCGACCTACGCGACCATCTGCCGCTGCGGAACGTTCTGGAAGGGATGGGCCACTACTCCTCGCCGGAGGCGCAGACCGAGTTCCACCGCCTGGGCCGGGCTCTCGTCCCCGAGGCCGCCGAGCGGTACGCGGCTGAGTTCAACGTGGATGCGTTCCTCGGACCGCTGGCCACGGCGACGCCGCTGCCGGCCGTCGAGTGCTGTCGGGAGGTCGGACGCACCCTCAACGAGGCCGGCGATCCCGACGGCGGGCCGTCGATCGTGCGGGCGGCCGACCGGATGGTGGACGAGACGAACGCCTGGGCGAACCGTCTGGCCCGGACCCGGCGGG
Source organism: Plantactinospora sonchi (assembly GCF_036422035.1). Lineage (NCBI taxonomy): Bacteria > Bacillati > Actinomycetota > Actinomycetes > Micromonosporales > Micromonosporaceae > Plantactinospora > Plantactinospora sonchi. The sequence continues at coordinate 328,353 of NZ_JAZGQK010000007.1, read as the reverse complement.
CGGAACAGCTGGTCCAGGCGCTGAACATCCTGCTCGACATCGACAGGGTCACGGCCTGTTCGGCGCTGGCGGATCTCGGCCTGGCGAACGACGAGGGCGAGAGCCTCGTGGTGTGGAAGGCCCGACGCGCGGTGTTCGACGCGCCCACCGCCGCGGTCGCCCTCTTCAAGACTTTGGAGGACGCCGAACCCGGCCTCGGCACACAGGTCTACGACCGCCTGCGTCAGGAGCCGGTGCTGCTTCAGGTCCTCACCCACGAGCTTCAGATCCTCCAGTCCCCCTCCGCCCAGTACACCGCCGTCCGGCAGTTGGCCGCCATCGGAGTCCTGCCGGGCCGGGTGGACACGGAGTGGATGTCGCAGAACTTCATGGCGAAGGCCCAGCTCGTCACGCACTACGCGAGCCCGAGAGCGCTGGCCGACGTCATCCGGATGTTCTGGATCGGCGACCGGATGTGGGCCGACCAGGCGGTGCGCATGATCGACCACGCGAGGCTGTCGCTGCGGCTGCGGCTGGGCCGTTCCCGCGACCTCGCGCCGACGGTCGGGCTCGCCGCACTGCTCCTCGATCTGGACGACCGGGACGGAAGCGGCCGCCTCGTCGGCGCGCTGTGCGACCTGGGACCGGGCGTGGTCATGCGGCGGCTCGACCTGCGCGACGCGGTCATGTTGCTGGAGCTGGTGACCATGCACCGGCCGGAGAGCATCAGCCAGTTCAACCGGGAACTCCGGACATCGATCGAGGCCCGGCTGAGCCGGCCGGTCATCCTCGACCAGCGCGAGCACTGGACCGAGATCGGGTACGCGTGTCACGCCCTGCGCGAGGCCGGCGGGTCGCCGCCCGGCAGCGAGACGCCACCGGTCCTGCCGAACGTGGCGCATCACGCGGCTGTGGTGTGGGGTCTGCACGGCCTGCCGGACAGCGCGTGGCGCCGGGCCGCGCTGAGCGAGGCGACGGAACGCTTGACGGGTCGGCCGCCGACCAGCCGCTACGAGCTCTTCTCGCTGCTGGTCGCCGGGGGCCGGCCGGACGTCGACGGCCCCGGGATCGCGAGCCTCTCGTTCCGGCAACTGCGGGCCCTGCACGAAATTGCCGAACGCGACGCAGCACTCGCCGCCCGGCTGGCTCCGGCCGAGGATAAGGTCCGACGGGGCCTGGAGACGCCGGTTGCGCGGGTCGACTGGGAGGCCCACCGGTTGACCGCGTCGCTGACCCGGCTCGCCCGACGCCACGGTCGTGGCACGCAGCAGACCGGCTAGCGGTCGACCTGCCGCCGTACGTCTGCTCTGGACCTGCCGATCCTCCGGACGCGGGACGCCTCGGTTACCGACCACCACCGCAGGACTGTACGGGCAGCAAAGAGGCCCAGATCATCGATGTGATCTGGGCCTCTACCTGCGTGGGCGATACTGGGATCGAACCAGTGACCTCTTCGGTGTGAACGAAGCGCTCTCCCGCTGAGCTAATCGCCCTCAGCGCCGAGAACTGTACCTGATCGGCCGCCCGGCGCGCATCTCGGGGTCAGTGCGTGGCGAGGTAGTGCATGAAGCGGGCGAGCACGTCGATCCCGAGACTGGCCCGCAGGGAGAGCCAGACCACCACGGCGACAAAAACGAGGCCGACCGAACCAAGGACCAGCCTCACCAGAAGCGACTGTTCGCGTACCCAACGTGCCCAGGCTTGGACGTGCCGACGGGTGAAGTTCAGCAGCCGTTTGGCCCAGTGGAACTCCACCGCCCAGATGCCCAGTCCACCGATCACGATGAGCCAGCCGGGTCCGGGCAGGGGGATCAACGCGAGGCCGAGCAGGACGACGATCGCGCCGGCCACCGCCACCACGACCTTCAGCGTGATCCGGCCGGTCGGGTTCGCCCGGATGATCTCCAGAGCGGTACGGATCCGCCGCCACCTGGGCGCCGGCTCGGTACGTACGGCGGCATCCCACTCGCCCCCGACGTCCTCGCCCTCGACGGCGGAGCCCCGTCCGGAGCGCTCCCCCGTCGAAGCCGCCCGCCGGTCCCCCCGTGGGACGCGGTCGTCCTCCGGCACCTCGTACCTCCGCCTCTTCCCCGTCACCGCCAGGCCGGCACGTTCGCCGGCCGCCGCCCTCATCCCGGTCGGAGGCGGTTTCTCCATTGAGGATGGATTGGTCGGCATTTCAACCCCCAGTGTGGCCCGGCCCGTCACCCAACAGGACGACTGGACGTTACCGGAGTAAGTCGACGACTGAACCACCTGGCGTCGTCGGGTGGGGATCGAGTACCTGGATGGAACTGGACATCCTACATAAAGATTCGATTTCGATCCGCGACTCGGCAGGCCCATACCACTACTGGGTGATATCAGCGTATGGCGGAGCGTAACCATGAGTAGCACCTGAGGATGGGAAAGGCGGGACACGTAAGTCCCGCAGCGGTGCCGGGGGGAGAACGTCCATGAGTGTCATCCGACCAACCACGGTCGAGGTCGAGACGTCGTTAAGGCTCGTTGCACCTGACGCCACGGCCCTGCCCGTGCGCGCCAGCCTGCGCTACGACCCAGCCGACCCGTATGCGGTCCATGTCCTGTTCCACGCGGAATCCGCCGGAGGCGAAGCGGTGAGCTGGTCCTTCGCGCGGGAACTGCTCGTCACCGGGCTGGATGAGCCGGCCGGGATCGGCGACGTCCGGGTCTGGCCCTGGGCCACGCCCCGCGGCGACTTCGTCGCGCTCGCGCTCTCATCACCCGACGGTAACGCCCTCTTCGAGGTGCCACGCAGCGTCCTGGTCAGGTTCCTACGCAGGACGTACGTGGTGGTGCCCCGAGGTCGGGAGGGAGACCACCTCGACGTCGACACCGCGGTCAACCGGCTACTCGCCGGCCGGTGACGCACGTTCAGGAAAGTCACAGTCAGTAACAATCGACACGCCGCGCGGACCTGCCGAGTCCGCGCGGCGGTTGTTCGCCCGATTCATTCCTCATTCGGAGTGAACTGCCCGGTTCCGGGGTTTCACGCACCCTTTACCGGATGGCGGGGCTTTGTGACGCCGTTCCGCTTTTCTGGTTCACGCCGCGCCTTTCCCCCTCATCCGTGCGTGGTGATGCCGCCGTCGACCGGAATGACCGCCCCGGTGAGATACGCCCCCGCCCGGGAGGCCAGGTAGATCGCCGCCCCGGCCATGTCGTCCGGGCGTCCGATCCGCCCGAGCGGCACCTGGTGCTCGATCGTGGCGCGGGTCGCCGGATCGTCGAGCGCGAAGGCCATCATCTTGCTCTCGAACGGCCCCGGGGCGATCGCGTTGACGGTGATGTGCTCCGGTGCGAGCTGGTGGGCGAGGCTGCGGGTCAGCATGTGCACGGCGGCCTTGGTCGCCGAGTAGGCGTACACCTCCATCCAGGGCACCCGGATGCCGTCGATCGAGCCAATGTTGATCACACGGGCCGGGTCGTCCGCGGTCGCCGAGGCACGCAGCGCGGGCAGCAGCGCGGTGGTCAACTGGAAGACCGCCTTGACGTTGACCGCCCACAACTTGTCGAACGCGCTCTCCGGGTACGCCTCCAGCGGTGCTCCCCAGGTCGCGCCAGCGTTGTTGACCAGTACGTCCAACGCCGGGACCCGGGCGAGCACCTCCTCGGCGAGTCGGCTCGCCCCGGCCGCCGTCGAGATGTCCGCCGCGATCGCCTCGCACCGGCCGTACCCGGAGAGCCGCTCGGCCACCGCCGCGCAGACGTCCGGTTTGCGGGAGGAGACGATGACCCGGGCGCCGGCCTCGACAAAACCCTGGGCGATCATCAACCCGATCCCCCGGGTCCCGCCGGTGACCAGCACCACCTTGTCGTCAACCGCGAACAGCCCGGGCATGTGCACCTCTTCCGAGAGCGACCGCCGTCAACACGACGACACGTGGTCCGTCGACGCGACGACGCGCGATCCGAATATCGTTCGGAGACCCATTCTGCCGCCCCGTCCGGTCAACCCCGGACGGCGGTCCGGCGCTACGGTTCGACCCCGGCGATCCGCGTTCCGTCCAGATGGACGGTGATCCGGTCGGTACCGGCGAAGTCCGGCCCGCTCAGCCGCCAACTGTGGTCGTCCGCCTCGGCGAACCGTGACCGGTCGGCCTTCCCCAGCCGCAGTTCGATCGGACCGAGCCGGGCACCTGGTGCCAGAACACCCGCCGCCGGGGTGAAACCGATCTCCAGGTAGCCGTCCGCGCCCGGCCGGGCGGTCGACAGCGGCACCACCCGGCGGGTCACCCGGTCGCAGCCGAGGCGACCGGCCCGGTCACACTCCGCCCGCACCGGCGCACGCCCCGAGTCCCTGGTGAACCAGTACCGGAGGGTGATCCGGGACAGGTCCACCGGCTCCGTGCCGGGATTCTCCAGCCGGACCGCCGGTCGGATCGACTGGTCGTTCGGAGCGCGGTCCAGGTTGCGGTAGGTCACCGCCGGCGGAGTCACCGGAAGCGCCGCGTCGATCTCGAAGAGGGTCACCGAGTCGGCCGGGAAGGTGTGGGTCAGCAGGCCGTTCGCCGCGCCCGCGGTCGGCGGGGGCACCAGGATCCGCTGGTCGGGTGCGCGGACGATCGAGGTCGGGTCGGCGGCGCCGTAGCGGTGGACCCGGGCGTCGAGCCCGATCGGGCCGCGCAACGTCAGGGTGCTGGTCTGCTCGACCCCGGCCTTGTTGACGACCATCACGGTGAGCGCGCCGTCGTCGCCGCGCTGCGCCGCGTAGACCGAGAGCTTCTCCTGGTCCGCGCTGGTCGCCCGGACCCCGATGTCGCCGAACCGACCGCCGGCGCCGTCGTAGTTGCGGTACATCCGGAAGGCGTACGCGCCCGGCTGGGTCGCGGTCGGCGGCGCCCAGAGCGTCGCCAGGTCCAACCCCTCCCGACCGAAGATCCCGAGTACGTCCGCCTGGGCCAGCGCGCCGTTCACGTGGTCCAGCGCCCCCCAGTTGTACTCGGTGATCGCGGTCCTGGTGCCCGGGTAGTTCGCCGCCACCAGTTCCCTCATCCGGGGCACCAGCCGGACCTGGGTGTTGATCCAGCTCTCGTCGGTGTACGTCGGATCCCACAGCGCCCGGGTCGAGCGCAGCCGCAGCGCGTTGGTGGCCGGGTCGTTGCCGTTGCCGAACGCCACTCCGGCGGCCTGCGGGTAGAAGTGCATGTCGAAGTAGTCGAGCACCCGCTGCCCGTGCTGCTCCTCGTAGTTCCGCATCTGCTGCAGGTACCAGGTGGTGAACGGCAGTCCGTCCCGGGCCGGCCGGTCCGGCGGGTTCGCCCAGCAGCCGGTACGCCCGCAGACCTCCTGGTCGAGTCCGGAGTGGTCCCAGGACGTCCATCCCCAGCCGACCGGGCCGAGGGTGGCCGCCGTCGGGTCGACCTCCTTGATCGCCGCCCCGATCGCGTACGCCTGGTCGCGCAACTCCGCGGAGCTGGCCCCGGTCGGGTGCACGTCCCGGTGGGTGGAGTGCCAGATGTCCGGCTCGTTGTCCAGGTTGTAGAACCGGACCCCGCCCTCGGCGGCCGTCCCGTACTTGGCGGTCAGGTGTCGCAGCCACTCCTGGACGTACTCCGGCCCCACCTCGACGCTGGTGTCGTGCGGGTCGTTGCCGGTCACCGGGGTACCGTCCGGACGCACCCCGTTGCCGCAGTCCGGCCGCCACTCGTCGGTGCTCTGCTGTGGGCCGTACTTGGCCACGGAGAAGCCGCAGGAGCCGTCGCGGGCCTTCGGCGCCCAGCCGATCAGCGGCACGGTGAGCACCGTGTCCGTCCCGGTACGCCGGTCCTGCTCGACGAAGCGGTCGGTGGAGGAGCCGTCGGGCAGCGCCTCGGGATTGTCGTTGGCCTCCGTGATGTTCTCGAAGAACCAGTCCGAGGCACGGTTGGTGGTGTCGTACCGGTAGTGGTAGCGGGTGGTGGCGTTGCCGCCCCAGCGCCGTACCGGCAGGGACAGTTCGGCGGCCAGGGCCTCGTCGACGAAGTTCATGCCGTAGATGTGCGGGCTGATCGGGTGCCGGTCCATCCTGAGGTCGACCTCGATGGCCGGCCCCGGCGCGGCGTACGCCGGGCCGGGTGTGATGACCAGCCCGGCGCCGGTGGTGACGAGGACGGCGCTGACGGCGGCCAACAGGGCGGATCTGTGACGCATGGAATCTCCCGGGCTCCTTGCCGCCCACCCGGGGTCGGGCGGGCGCGGTGGGATGACGGTCAGGGGCGTGGCTCCCCGTCGCCCCGCGCGTCATCGTCGGCCCGGACGGGGCTCAGGCTATCCAGCGGCCGCCCCGGTGGTCAACGTCGACCGTCGATGTACGGCAGGGCTTCGCCGGTGACCCTCGCGGCCCGGCCGGTGGCGGCGCAGGTCGCGCGGCCAGGTGATCCTGGCTACCCGGGTCGGCGTGCGGTGCTGCGCCACCGGCCGTACCCGACTACCGTCGAGGCGATGCTCCGATTCGGTCAGTCTTCCAGCGATCCGAACGGCACGCCGCCTCCGCCGCGACGCGCCGGCATCCGCACCTTCACCCTGCGCGACTTCGCGCTGGATCCGCTCCACCGCCGTCCGCATCTGCTCGACCGGCACCTGCTCCTGCTGGTCACCGTCGGACACGGCACCCAGGAAGTCGACTTCCGCAGCTACCCCTGCCGGCCCGGCTCGCTGATCTGGGCACAGCCCGGTCAGGTCGTGCACCACGGCGAACCGGGCGGGCTCGACGCCATCCTGGTCAGTTGGGCCCCGGAGGCCGTACACGGTCTGGGGGTGGCACCCGTGGCCGCGCCGCCGGGCGGGACCGGCTACTGGCAGTTGGCCGGCGAGGACGAGGACGCGGTGATCAACGAGGTCAGTCAGCTCGTGGTCGACTGTCAGCGGCACCGGGGAGAGGCCGTCGCGGTCGACCTGCTCCGCCATCAGCTCGCCGTTCTGCTGCTGCGATTGGCGCTGCTGCCGACCGCACCGGCGGATCCGCCCGGGTACGGGCCGCTGCCGTCGGCTGCGTGGCGGGGCCGACCGACGGGCAGTCGCCTGGCGACGGACGTTCCCGGTTCGACGAGCGAAGCAGCGAGCGACCACGGGTCGGCGAGCGGAGCAGCGGACGGAGCGACGACCGGCCACGGGGCCACAGGCGGAGCAGCGGGCGGCCCCGGGACGGCCGGTTCAGCAGGCTGGTTCCTGGGCGGCACCGGTCGGATGGACGGGAACGGGTCGGTGGGTCGGAGTCGCCAACCGGACGCGGCGGTGGACGAGAGCGGCGGCACGTACCGGCGGCTGCGGCACGAGATCGAGCGGTCGTACGGGCAGACCCGGCGGGTCGAGGACTACGCGGGCCGACTCGGCTGCTCGGTGCGTACCCTCACCCGGGCCTGTCTGGCGGCGACCGGACGCAGCGCGAAGCAGATCGTCGACGCCCGCGTCGCGCTGGAGGCGATGCGGCTGCTCGCGGCGACCGACCTGCCGGTGGCCGAGATCGGTCGTCGGCTCGGGTTCACCGAGCCGACCAACTTCGGCCGGTTCTTCCAGCGGGAGGTGGGACAGAGTCCTGGTGCCTTCCGCCTCCGCCAGCGCGGCCCGGCCCGTTCCGGGACCGTCCCCATCGGAGCGTCGGCGGTTTGACGAACACGCGTACGGGGAACTGTGCCGTTACCGCCGGTTGACACACTTTCGAAGGGAGCACGGCCATGGGTCTGATGTTCCGTAAGCGCAAGAAGATCGGTCCGCTGATTCTCAACTTCACCGAGAACGGCTTTTCGTCCTGGAGCATCAAGATCGGTCGCTGGTCCTGGAACTCCCGGGCCCGGGCGCACCGGGTGGACCTGCCCGGGCCGCTCTCCTGGAAGCAGGACAAGTCGCCTCGGTGACGCGTACTGCCGCAACACGGGGCGCCGATTCGTCGGCGCCCCGTGGCGTGTCCGGGCCCGGTCGGCGCTGACGCTCCGAACGCGACAACGGCAGGACGGCCCGGCCCTGGACATGACAGCGTCGCCCTGGACGTGACAGCGTCGTCCGGGACGTGACAGCGTCGTCCGGACGATCTACCGGTCTCCGGCGGTGATGACCGTCTCCCCGGAGAGCCGACCGGAGCGGGGCTCGCGACTGACCTCGCCGGTGGCCAGCAGGCTGTCGAGCACCTCGTTGGCGGCACCGGCCCGATAGACGGTCCGCTCGGCGGTGAACTGCCGCAACTCCGTCACCGACGCCTGTCCCGCGCTGGCCAGCCGGGTGAGAAGTTCCCGGCGCAGCGGCTCGGCGTCGGGGGTCGGCGTGGGATCCACCAGCCGTCCCTCGGGATCGTCCGGGTCCCGGTACCGGACGCCGGCCTGCCGCTCCACCGTCCAGAGCGCGTCCTTGAACGCCTCCAGCCGCTTGCCGAAGGCGGTGGCGAAGACGAGCAGTGTCTCTCGACGGACGACCGGCCCGCCCTCCGACTCCGGATCGGCAACCAGTTCCACCTCGTTCACCAGGGGAAAGCCGGTGTCGTTCAGCCGCTGCCGGAGTTCGCCGCCGTGCCGGGTGGCCGGGTCGAGCACCAACAGCAGTTCGGCCGGCCGGCCGGTGGCGACGGCGGTGAGGACGTCCCCGCCGACGGGTGGTCCGCCCGCCGCGTCCAGATACCCGAAGAGCGGGGCGGCGGCCGCGCCGGCGGCCTTCAGCACCACCGGCAGTCGGGTGAGGTCACCGGCCACCGGGTGCGCGGTCACCTCCGCCGGCAGGTCCGCCGCCAGCGCGGCGTGCCGGGCGAGGAGGTCGTCGGCCTGCCCGGCGACCGTCAGCACGGTCAGCTGCCGGCCCCGCAACCCGCCGGTGATCGGGGTGAGAGCCTGGAGGGCGCCGTCGGCCGCGCCGCCGTCGGCACCGGCGTACGCCTGGAGGAAGGTCGCCCGACGGGATCGGCGCAGCGCGTCCGGCACCCAGGAGTCGAGGTGCCGGGCCAGCAGTTGGCGGGTGACGAGGCCGATCGGGTCAGCGGGCATGCTGCGGTTCTACCGTGCCCGAGCCGGGCCGGGCGCACCGCCCCCGGTCAGGCCGGCACGGAGATGCCCACTCCGCCACGGGTCTGTCCCCCGTACCGCTGCTTCTCCCCGGCGAGGTCGAGTCGGGAGATCCGCTTCCGGGCGGTCAGCGCCGCCTCGTCGAGCCGGTCGGCCGGGACCAGCCAGACCACCTCGAACTCCAGCCCGTCCGGGTCCTTGGCGTAGAGGCTCTTGGTGCTGCCGTGATCCGACGTGCCGGCGAGCGCGCCGACCTCGTCGAGCCGGGCGGCGGTGGCCGCCAGTTCATCGAGGGTGTCCACCTCCCAGGCCAGGTGGTAGAGGCCGACGGTGGTGCGGCCGGCGCCGGACGGACCGGCGGCGGCGCCGACCTCGAACAGGCCGAGGTCGTGATCGTTGGTGGATCCGGGCGCCTGCAGGAACGCGGCGCCGTCGAATCCGTCGGGAGTCATCGCGACCTGGCGGAAGCCCAGCACGTCGCGGTAGAACGCGACACTGCGGGCGAGATCACGGACGAAGAGCACGGCGTGGTTGAGGCGATGGATGGCCATGTCCCCACGGTACCCGGATTTGGTTGAGCGTTCAACTACCCGTCTATGATGACGGTCATGACCCGCTGGCTCGACCCCGACGAGTACCGCACCTGGCGCGCCTTCCTCAGCGCCTCCCGGGCCCTGATGGCCACCCTGGACCGCGAACTGCAGCGCGACGCCGGCATTCCGCACGCCTACTACGAGATCCTGGTCCGGCTCTCCGAGGCCCCCGACCGCCAGCTGCGGATGTCCGAACTGGCCGAGGCGACCGGCGGCTCGCGCAGTCGGCTCTCCCACGCGGTGACCCGCCTCGAGGAGTCCGGCTGGGTACGCCGCCAGGACTGCCCCACCGACCGCCGGGGTCAGCTCGCCGTGCTGACCGAACCGGGCTTCGAAGCTCTCGCCGCCGCCGCACCCGGACACGTCGAGGGCGTACGCCGGCACCTGTTCGACCAACTCAGCCGGGAGCAGATCGACCAGTTGCGGCGGATCAGCGAGGCGTTGGTCGCGCATCTCGACCCGGACGGTCGAGGGTCATGACCGAACTGCCACCACCCGCCCCCTTGTACTGAACGTCGCCAGCCAAGCACGATGAGGCGTGGCTTCCGGCTTCGGTGAACTCACCCAGCAGGCGCATGCGCTCGTGGCCGCGGGCGACCTGACCGGTGCCCGGGATCTGCTCGGCGCGGCACTGCGCGACGTCGACCCGGGTGCCGACGACGCCTCGCCGGACCTGGCGGACGCGGCCGGCCTCCAGGCCCGGGTACTGGTCACCCTCGGCGACCCGACCGCCGCCCGGACCTGGGCCATGCTCGCGTACTCCGCCACCGCCCGGCTGTACGGGCCGACCGACCAGCGGACCGTCGCCACGGCGGCCACCCTGGCCGCCGTACTGCACCGGCTCGGCAGTCACGCCCCCGCCGCCGACCTGTACCGCGACGTCATCATCGAACTGACCGCGACGGACGGGCCCGAGTCGCTACGGGTGCTCGCCGCACACGCCGACCTGGCCACCGTCGAGTACGCCCAGGGCGAGTGCCCCGTCGCCCGCAGCCGCCTGCAGGACGCCTGGGAACTGCACCGCGAGGTGTACGGCGACGGCCACCCCGCCGGCATCCGGATGCTGGCCCGGCTGGGCGCGATGGAACGCGACTGTGGACTCCACGCCTCGGCACACGAACGGCTGGCCCTCGCCCGTGAGCTGTGCCGACAGCACCTGCCGGCCACCCATCCGCTGGCCGCGCAGATCGGGGCACTCGCCGCCGCCGGCGCCGACCCGGACCACGTCTGTGCCGACGTGGCCGCCGAGGAGGAGAGCACCTCCCCGATTCCGCACGCCCGTACCGGAGTCCCGTTCGGAACCACCGAACAGTCCCGGGCCACGCCCGCGTACGCCGAGCCGCACCGGGGCGAGCCCCTGCCCGACCGGCCGCCCGGCGATCTGGGACAGCCCACGCCGACACATCCCGAGCCGGCGTACCCGCCGTCGGTGCCACCGCCCCGGCTGCCGCTCGCGCCGCCGGTCGACCCGCCACCCCGGTGGAACGCGCCGACCCCGCACACCGCCGAGCCGGGACACCGACCCGGGGTGCCGCCACCCCGCAGCGCACCCGATCGGCGGACGGCCGGATTCGACGCCGCCCCGGCCGGTCACGACGACGAGGACCTCGACGACTGGTGGCCGCCCGAACGGGTCGCCCCGGATCCGGAGGAGGACGACAGCGCCGGACACCTTCCGGGGCGCCGGCCGGTGCCGCCGCTGCCGCCGGCCGTACCGGCGTTCACCGTGGACGAACAGCAGGAGCGGCGGTGGGACGACCACGGCACGTCCCGGTCGCCGGCCACCGCCATCGAACCACCCGGGGTACACCAGGTCCGGCACCTGCCCGAGCGGCGTTCCGCCCGGCTTCCGGCCCGGATCCCGCGTCCCGCACGCCCGGCCTGGCGGCGCCCGCCGGTCATCGTCGGCGGCCTCGTGCTGGTCGTGCTGGTCGGGACCGCGGCGGTGGCGATCGGTTTCGGGCTGACCGACGACGGGACCGGCGCACCGCCCACCGGGCCACCGACCAGCACCGCCGTCTCCGCCCCGGCGGCGGCGCCGCCCGCCTCCCCCGGCAGCCCTCCGGACGACCTGACCCTGGTGGATGATCGCAGCAGTGTGACGTTGACCTGGTCGTACCCGACCGGCGCCGAGGGGCCGGTGGTGCTGGCCGGCGGTCGTGCCGGGCAGGAACCCCGGGCTTTCCAGGAGTTGCCGGCCGGGTCCACCGGTTACGTCGTCTACGGCCTGGAGGTCCGGACCAACTACTGTTTCACCGTCGCGGTGGTCTACTCCACCGACGTGGTGGGGCGCGCCGACCCGGTCTGCACGGAGCGCCCCGGCGCCTCGCCGGGCGGCTGACCAGTCGTCCCGTCCGGCCACTGAGCGGGTGCGTCGTCGTCCCGTTGACGACCGGACGCGCCGTCGGTGCCGGCGAGGTGTGGTGCCGGGCCGCCGTCGAGTGCCGCGCGGTCCGCGGCCGGCAGCCGCACCTCGACCCGCAGCCCGGGCCCCGCGTCGGCGAGGGTCACCGTGCCGCCCTGCCGGCGGACCAGTTGCCGGACGATGGCCAGCCCCAGGCCGGCACCGCCGGCGTCCCGGGCACGGGCGTCGTCCAGTCGGGTGAACCGGTCGAAGACCCGGTCCCGGTCCTCGGCCGGGATGCCCGGCCCGTCGTCGGTCACCAGGATCAGGTGGTACGCCGGCCCGTCCCAGCCGCCGGCCGCCGCCTCCAGCACCACCTCGCTGGTGGTGTGCCGTAGGGCATTGTCCAGCAGGTTGGCCAGGACCCGGGTCAGGGCGTCCGGCTCGCCCAGCACCCAGAGCGGCGACCTCGGCGGCCGTACCCGCAGTGGGGGCGACGGATACCGGTCGGCGACGTCGGCCAGCAGGTCCCCGAGTTCGACCGGGACCGCCGACCGGGGTCGGCCGTCGCCCGCGTCGTCGAACCGGGCGAGCAGCAGCAGGTCGTCGACCAGTCGGCTCAACCGGTGGGTGTCGGTGAGCAGGTCGTCGGCGACGGACGGCCAGTCGGTTGCGGCGCCGAGCCGCTGTGCGACCTCCAACTGGGTCCGCATGTTGGCCAGCGGGCTGCGCAGTTCGTGCGCCGCGTCGGCGACGAAGGCCCGCTGGCGTGCCCGGGCGGACTCCAGCCGGCCCAGCATCCCGTTCAGGGTCACCGCCAACCGGTGGATCTCGTCCCGTGATCCGGGCACCGGCAGCCGGCCCGGCCGGGCTCCGCCGGTGATCTCCTCGGCGCCCGCCCGCAGCGCCTCCACCGGCCGCAGGGTCGCCCCGATCACCCGCCAGGCCACCGCGGCGAGCCCGAGCAGCAGCAGCGGAAAACTGATCAGCAGGATCGTCCGTACCGCGGCCACGCTGTGCCGGACATCCGCGGTCGACTTGGCCACCAGCACCGTCTGCGGGTCGGCGGCCGGTCCCGCGGGTACCGCGACGACCCAGATCGGGCCGTCCCAGCCGAGCCGCCGTCCCGGCAGCGGGAAACGGTCCCGTTCGCCGGCGTGGAACTGTCGCAGCTCGTCCGGGTAGAGCATCGACACCAGCCGGTCGGCGTCGATCGACGCGGCCCGGATTCGGCCCTGCGCGTCGACCACCTGCACCCGGACCTGGTTGCCGGCGACCGGCAACGGGTCGGGCAGGGCGTTCTCGCCGGCCAGCCGGGCCACCGCCTCGGCGGTCTTGAGCGCCTCGGTGTCCACGGTGCGCTGCAGCGCGTAGCCGAGTGCGCCGAGCAGCACCAGACCACCGACCGCGAGGGCGGCGGCGAGCCCCGCCACACCGATGATCATGAGTCGGGCCCGGAGGCTCAGCCGCAGCCACAGCCGCCACCCCTGACGCGGGGCGGCGCCGGCCGTACTCACGTGACCAGCCGGTAGCCGGCGCCCCGGACCGTCTCCAGCCGGTCCCGGCCGAGCTTGCGGCGCAGGTAGCCGACGTACACCTCGACGACGTTCGGCGCGGTACGGAGGCTGGCGTCCCAGACGTGGTCCAGCAGTTCGGTCTTTGACACCACCTCGCCGGCCCGCCGGAGCAGGTACTCGAGCAGGGCGTACTCCCGGGCGGTGAGCTCCACCTCCACCCCGCCCCGGGTCACCCGACGACGGGCCGGGTCCAGGGCCAGGTCGCCGGCGACCAGTACCACCGGGCGGCGCGGCGCACCGCGGCGGAGCAGTGCGCGCAGCCGGGCGAGCAGGACCACGTACGAGAAGGGTTTGGTGAGGTAGTCGTCGGCCCCGCAGTCGAGCCCGTCGGCCTGGTCGTACTCGCCGTCCTTGGCGGAGAGCATCAGTACGGGCAGCCAGTGCCGCTCCGCCCGCAGTTGACGGACCACCCGGTAGCCGGAGAGCCCCGGCAGCATCACGTCGAGGATCATCGCGTCGTAGCCGCCGTGTCGGGCGAGTTCGAGCCCTTCCGGCCCGGTGCCGGCCACGTCGACGACAAATCCCTCGGCCTGCAACCCGCGTTGCAGCGCCGTGGCCAGTCGGGCCTCGTCCTCCACCACCAGCAGTCGCACCGCCCAAGCGTGCCACCTCCGGGCGAATCCGGACCACGCCGTTCTCAGCGGTTTCACAGTGCCCCGGGGGCAGGATGGGAGCAGGAGGTACGAGCATGTCCGTCTTTCACACCCGTCCCGCGCTGCGCTGGCTGGTGCCGACCGGTACGGCCGTGGCGATCATCGGCGGCGGCGCGGCGATCGGCACCTTCGCCTCGGCGGCCGAGCCGAGCCTGCCCGAACGCAGCGCCGCCCAACTTCTCGTCGACCTGCAGACCGCCCGTCTGGACGGTCTCTCCGGCACCGTGATCAAACGCGCCGACCTGGGTCTGCCGAGCCTGCCCGGCATCAGCGGACGGGGCAGCGCCGACCTGGCCGCACTGGTCTTCGGAACGCACACGATGCGGGTCTGGTACGCCGGCCCGGACCAGACCCGGGTCGCCCTGCTCGGCACGCTGGGCGAGACCGACGTGATCCGCAACGGCCAGGACATCTGGATCTGGGACAGCCAGGAGAACAAGGCGACCCACAGCACGCTGTCCGACCCGAAGGACGCCCAGCGGCCCGACCTCAGCCACCTGCCGGCCACTCCGCAGGAGGCGGCCGACCAGGCGCTGGCCGCGATCGACCCGAGCACCCGGATCAGCGTCGGACGGACGACCTCGGTCGCCGGACGGGACGCCTACGAACTGGTGCTGACGCCCCGGGACTCGACCTCCCTGGTCGGCCAGGTCAAGATCGCGGTCGACGCCGCCGAACACGTACCGCTGCGGTTCCAGGTGGTGCCGCAGGGCACCCGGCAGCCGGCGTTCGAGGTGGCCTTCACCCACGTCGACTTCGACCGCCCCGACCCGGCCCAGTTCACCTTCAACCCGCCGCCGGGTACGACGGTGACCGAGGAGCCGGTCCAGTCGGACCGGAAGCCGGCCGTACCGGAGCACGCCGAGCGGCCGAAGGCCGTCGGTACGGGTTGGACGACGGTCCTCGTCGGCCGGCTCCCGGAGACCGCCGGCGGTACGGGCTCCACCCCCGCCGGCGCCGAGGGCGCCGGGCTGGGCGGCTTCCTCGACACGTTGCCGAAGGTCAGCGGCGCCTGGGGCAGTGGCCGGGTGCTGACGAGCAAGCTCTTCACCGCCCTGCTCACCGACGACGGGCGGCTGCTGGTCGGCGCGGTGAAGCCGGAACGGCTCTACGACGTCGCCCAGAGCGGCAGATGAGCCTCGCCAGGTCGGTCACTGCGGGCGATCCGGCGCCGTCGGTAGCCGGCCTGGCGGTGCAGAGCGAGGGACTGAGCAAGCGGTTCGGCCGTCAGGTCGCGGTGGACGCCGTCGACCTGACGGTCCCGCGTGGCTCGGTGTACGGATTCCTCGGACCGAACGGTTCCGGCAAGACCACCACCATCCGGATGCTGCTCGGGCTGGTCCGACCGACCGCCGGCGGTCACCGCCTGCTCGGCGAGCGGATGCCGGACCACGCGGCCGGGGTGCTGCCCCGGATCGGCGCGCTGGTGGAGGGTCCGGCGTTCCATCCGTACCTGTCGGGGCTGGAGAACCTGCGCCGGCTCGACGCGGCGGACCGTACCGCCGATCCGCGGACGGCGTCGGCGCGGATCGGCGCGGCGCTGGACCGGGTCGGGCTGGGCGCGGCGGCGGGCAAGCGGTACCGGGCGTACTCGCTGGGCATGCGGCAGCGGCTGGCCCTGGCCGCGACGATCCTGACCCCCCGGGACCTGCTGATCCTCGACGAGCCGACGAACGGGCTCGACCCGCAGGGCACCCGTGAGGTACGCGCCCTGCTCACCGAGATCGCCGCCGAGGGTGCCACCGTGCTGCTCTCCACCCACCTGCTCTCCGAGGTGGAGCAGGTCTGTACGGACGTGGGGGTGATGCACCGGGGAAGGCTGGTCGCCCAGGCGCCGCTGGCCGAACTCCGGGCGTCGGCGGCGCCCCGGGCCCGGGTGGAGACCGACCATCCGTCCGAGGCCGCCCTGGTGCTGCGGGAGCTCGGTCTGGTCGAGGTCGCCACGGCCGCCCGGGAGGCTACCGGGGTGCTCGGGTCGGTGCCGCCGGAGAAGGTGGTCGCCGCGCTGGTGCACGCCGCCGTCCCGGTACGCGGTTTCGCGGTCAACGCTCCGGGCCTGGAGGAACTGTTCGTCTCGCTCACCGGGGAGGGATTTGATGTCAGCGGTTGACGTGGTGCCGACCGGGCGGGGTCCCCGGCCCGCGCCCGCCGTGCGGACCGGGTCCGGCACCGCCCGGTTCTTCCGCTCCGAACTGCGGCTGATCTTCGGTCGGCGCCGCAACCAGGCCGGGATGGCGGCGCTGGCCGCGATCCCGGTGATCATCGCCGTCGCGATGCGGGTCACCGATCCGCCGGCCGACGGCGCCCACGACCCCGGCTTCTTCTCCGCGATCACCGGTAACGGGTTCTTCGTGGCGGTGGCCGCGCTCGGCGTACAGATCGGGTTGTTCCTCCCGGTGGCGGTGGCGGCGATCGCCGGGGACAGCGTGGCCGGCGAGGCGAACCTCGGCACCCTGCGTTACCTGCTGACCGTCCCGGTCGGCCGCAACCGGCTGCTCGCCGTCAAGTACGCCGGCATCGTCGTGTTCGCGGTTGTCGTCACCCTGCTGGTGGCGGCCGTCGGCCTGCTGGCCGGACTGGCGCTCTTCGGCGGTGGGCCGGTCACCCTGCTCTCCGGAACCCAGGTCGGCTTCGGCGAGGGGCTGCTGAGGCTGCTGGGCGTCTGCGGTTATCTCGCGGTCGGGTTGTGTGCGCTCGGCGCGCTCGGGCTCTTCGTGTCGACGCTGACCGAACAGCCGATGGGCGCCACCATCGCGATCACCATGCTGGCGGTGGCGAGCCAGGTGCTCGACGCGATCTCCCAGCTCGACTGGCTGCACCCGTACCTGTTGACGCATCACTGGCAGGACTTCGCCGAGCTGCTCCGCGATCCGGTGTCGTTCGAGGCGCTCCGCCCCGGGCTGCTCTCGGCGGCTGCGTACATCGCGATCTTCCTCTCGGCGGCCTGGGCCCGCTTCGGCGGGCGCGACGTGACCGGCTGATTCCTTCCCCGCGCGGGCCCGACCAGCGGCGGGTCCGGTCGACGCCGGCAGCGGCGGGTTCGGCAATCTCAAGATTCACTCATGATCGATCCTCGATGATTGAACTGGGTGTCAACTGTAGGCAGTATTCAGTCGCCGACCGCCAAGGTCAGTGACACCCCCGTTCATCCCCGAGGAGTTCGCCATGCCCGTAAGCAGTCGCAAGACATTGGCAATCGCGCTGGGTACGGCCGCGATCGCGGCGACCCTGTCGGTGCCCAGCCCGGCGGCCGCCGGCCCTGACCCGTGCGGCGTCACCGTCGAGCACGAATCGTGGCAGCGGGTCGACAGCGTGACCCGGCAGCGCAAGTGGTACTGGAGCTTCTACAACTGCGGCAGCGCATCGGCCAAGCGCAAGATCATCATCGGCGGCGGGCCGGACGTGTGCAAGACCGCACCGGCGCGCGGATACGCCACCTACACCCGCTGGGAGTCCGAGTCCTGGGGCATCAACCTCGGTTCGTACGACGGCACCAGCAACTCCTGCTGATCCCCATCGGGTAACCCGCCACGGGCACGGCCCCGTCGCGCCACCGGTCAGCTCCGGTGCGACGACGGCTGGTCGTGCCCGTTCGGCTCTGACCGGCCGCCTCGGCGCTCCCCCGGCCTCGGGCGAACGTCGTCGCCGCGCAGGTCATGCACGAGATGCCGACGGCGGGAATATCGCGCCCGAACGGGCGACAGCAGCGCGGGAACCCGACAGATTCCACCGGATGGCGACATGGCCGATGCCATCCGGACGCGCTATCTTCTACCAGTTCGGGCACAAAAAAAGAACGGCACTTTATGCCGTTCGGACATCAGCTTAACCGATGGAGCGACAGTTTGTCAAAGCACTCCGGCGTTTCGGATGACCAGCGACGCCACGACAAAACCGTCCGACGTACGGTGACGGAACCGTCCGGCGACGTGGCCGGTGTCGCACCCGGCACGTCCCCGGCCGACACATCCGCCGACGAGATCGCCGGCGAGCAGCGGTACGTCTCCATGCTCTACCGACAGCTCGACGGGCTGCGGGCCCAGGCCGCCCGCCGGCTCGCCACCGCGCTGCGCGGTTCCGGCGGTACCCAGCAGGAACGCTCACAGCGCGACAGCACGGTACGGATGTACACCGACCAGGTGGAGCGGCTCGGCGCCGTGGAGCAGGGACTCTGCTTCGGCCGTCTCGACCTCGACGACGACACCCACCTCTACGTCGGCCGGATCGGCATCTTCGGCACCGACGAACACGACGCCCTGCTGCTGGACTGGCGCGCCCCGGCGGCCCGGGCCTTCTATCTGGCCACCGCCGCCACACCCGACGGGGTACGCCGGCGCCGGCACATCCGGACCCGGTACCGCGAGGTGGTCGGGTTGGACGACGAGGTGCTCGACCTGACCGACGCGACCCTGGCCGGCAGCCGGAACACCGGTGGGCTGACCGGCGAGGCCGCCCTGTTGGCCGCGGTGAACGCCAGCCGTACCGGACGGATGACCGACATCGTCCGGACCATCCAGGCCGAGCAGGACACGGTCATCCGGGCCGACCTGGACGGGGTGCTCGTCGTCCAGGGCGGGCCGGGCACCGGCAAGACCGCGGTGGCGCTGCACCGCGCGGCGTACCTGCTCTACACCCACCGCCAGATCCTCTCCACCCGGGGCGTGTTGCTGGTCGGTCCGAACGCGACCTTCCTGCGCTACATCTCGCAGGTGCTGCCGACGCTCGCCGAGACCGGGGTGCTGCTCCGCACGGTCGGCGAACTCTTCCCCGGCGTCACCGCCACCCGGGCCGAATCGGCCGAGGTCGCCGAGATCAAGGGCCGGCTCGACATGGTGGAGGTGCTGGCCGCCGCGATCCGGGACCGGGAGCGGGTACCGGACGAGCCGGTGGAGATCAACATCGAGCGGGACCGCGTGGTACTGACGCCGGCCACCATCGCCGCCGCCCGGGACCGGGTCCGCCGGATGGACCGCCCACACAACCTGGCCCGACCGCTCTTCGACATCGAGATCATCCACGCGCTCGCCGACCAGCTCGCGGAACGGATCGGCGCCGACCCGCTGGGCGGGGAGAACCTGCTCGACGAGGCCGACCTCGCGGAGTTCCGCCGGGAGCTGCGGGCCGAGCCCGAGGTGCAGGCGGTACTCGACTGGCTCTGGCCGGTGCTCACCCCGCAGCAGGTGGTGGCCGGACTCTTCGCCTCCGACACCCGCCTCGCGGCGGCCACGACGAACCTCACCGAGGCGGAGCGGGCCGCGTTGCGCCGCGAGCCCCGGGGCGGCTGGAGCCCGGCCGACGTACCGCTGCTCGACGAGGCGGCCGAGCTGCTCGGCGAGGACGACCGCGCCGCCCGGGCGCGGGCCGAACGCCAGCGCCAGGCCGAGATCGAGTACGCCGAGGGCGTGCTGGAGATCGCCGCCGGCTCCAAGTCGATCGACTTCGAGGACGAGGCCGACGCCGAGGACGGGATGCTGGACGTCACCGACCTGCTCGTCGCCGACCAGCTGGCCGACCGGCAGGTCGACGGTGAGCAGCTGACCACCGCGGAACGGGCGGCGGCGGACCGTGGCTGGGCGTTCGGTCACGTGATCGTCGACGAGGCGCAGGAGCTCTCCCCGATGGCCTGGCGGGTGCTGATGCGCCGCAGCCCGAACCGGTCGATGACCCTGGTCGGCGACGTGGCCCAGACCGGCGCCCTCTCCGGTGCCCTGTCCTGGGACCGGGTGCTGGAGCCGTACGTCGGCGACCGGTGGCGCCTGGAGGAGCTGACCGTCAGCTACCGCACCCCGGCCGAGATCATGGCGGTCGCGGCCAAGGTGCTGGCCGAGATCGACCCGACCCTCACCCCGCCACGGGCAGTACGCGGCACCGGCGAGCAGCCGTGGGACGAACGGGTACCCCGGGCCGGGCTGGCGGACCGGCTCGACGCCGCGATCCGGGCCGAGGTCGGTCAGCTCGGCGACGGCCGGCTCGGGGTGATCGTGCCGGCCGGCCTGGTTGACGAGCTGGCCCCGGTGGCCCGGGCGGCCGAGCCGGAGGTGGCGCTCGGCGACGACCCGGAGCTGCGCAGCCGGGTGGTGATGCTGACCGTCGCCCAGGCCAAGGGGCTGGAGTTCGACTCGGTGGTGGTCGTCGACCCCGAACTGATCGTGGCCGAGTCACCCCGGGGACGCAGCGACCTGTACGTGGCGTTGACCCGCGCCACCCAGCGGTTGGGTGTGCTCCGCACCGGGTGAGTCGGTCGTCCCGCACCGGCACGCCGGTGGCCGCCCGGCCGAGTTCCCGTTTCCGGCCGGTGCGTCCGGTTCCGACGA
Organism: Plantactinospora sonchi; assembly: GCF_036422035.1. Lineage (NCBI taxonomy): Bacteria > Bacillati > Actinomycetota > Actinomycetes > Micromonosporales > Micromonosporaceae > Plantactinospora > Plantactinospora sonchi. The sequence continues at coordinate 307,906 of NZ_JAZGQK010000007.1, read as the reverse complement.
GGTGGTCCGGTCCGGAACGTACCGGACCGGACCGCCACCACCCGCCTCGGACCGGCTATTTGTCGGTGAAGTTGCCGATCTGGGTCGCCTGACCGGATCCGTCGCTGGTCGAGCCGCTCGCCGGGGTGTTGGTGCCGCCGGTCGTGGCGTCCCCGGTGGTGGTCGGAGCCACCTTTCCGCCCGGTCGTCGGGGCCGCCGTCGGGCGCTGGCCGGCCCGGCACTACCGCCGGTGGTGGTGACCACGCCCCGGTTACGGGTCGGTCCACCGTCGCGCAGCACGTCCGGATCGGGCGCCCGGTCGGCCGGGTCCTCGATGTCGAGTTCGTGGGCCGCCCGTCCCTCGTCGACCGGGAGTGTGACCTCGTCCACCGCGCCGGGACCGTACTCACCGCGGCCGACCCGCTGCTCGGCCCGGCTCACCGACCGCTGCCGCTTGTCCTCCTCGCGCACGTCCACCACCTCACCCTTCGCTCTGCGTTGCGCGGAGTGTCCCCGGTGCCCGGGTCGGCAAACGCCGGACGGCCCGGCCCCGGCGTACCGGCCGGCGGATCGGAGCGGCCCGACCGGCGGGCCCGGGATCGCGGCCGGGGGGCGACAGTTTGTGGTCAACCCCGTCGGGTAGCCAACGGGTGGCCCCGCCGTGGGCGGCACGTGACCGCTCCGACGAGGGCAATCGCCAGAGATCTCATCGAATCCGAGGAGGAAAAGATGAGTACGCAGACCCCGTCCAGGCAGTCGATGGACCAGCAGCAGATGTCGACCATGCAGTCGGCGCCCACCCGCGAAATGTCGAGCCAGGGCATCTCCAACCGGCAGATTCAGGACACCCTGTCGGAGATGCAGCGGCGGATGGCGGACGACGACCGCCGAGCAGGTCGCGGCAACGAAACGAAACCGGCTTTCCTGAGCACCGAACTGTACGTCTATCTGCTGGCCGTCGGTGGTGTCTTGGGTGTGTCGGCCTGGACCGGCACGAACGCCGCCGGGACCGACCAGTTCCCGGTGAACCAGGCGTGGTTCTTCATCACCCTGCTGACCATCGCGTACCTCGGTAGCCGTGGTCTGTCGAAGCTGGGTAACGCCTGGCGACGCTCCGGCAAGTAACCGCTCCCCGGAGCACCCGGTGCGAGGCATCGGGCCGCCGGAGAGTGACCGGTGGTAGCGAAAGATGACGGTGACGGCCCCCGCCGAACTCGGCGGGGGCCGTCACCGTGCGTCAATCCGAGCGCTCTCACTCGTCGCCGAAGTCGCCCTCGAAGGCGTCCTCCAGCAGTTCCCCGGCGATCATGCCGCCGCCGATGCCGAGCGCGGCACCGGCGACCATGCCGCCCATGCCGCCGTGGTGGCCGTGGTGGCCCTGGTGGCCCTGCTTGCCCGGCCGGCCGCCGTGGCCGAAACCGGGACGGCTGGCGTAGCTGGACACCGTCTGCCCGAGCCACGCCTCCACCTGCTGACGCCAGTCGACCTGGTCGACGCCGGCGTGCGAGACGGTGTACCGGCCGACGGTGTCGTGCCCGGCGGTGAAGAGGCCGCCGCGCTTGTCGCACTCGATGATGACGTCAACGCCCTGCTGGTTGGTCACGAAGGTCAGCTCGACCTCGCGGATGGCGTGCGCGTACTGGGGTGCGGCGTAGAACTCGATCTCCTGGTAGAACGGCAGGGTCTGCTGCACACCGTGGATGTGGCCCCGTTCCAGATCCGCGCTCTTGAACTGGAACCCGAGCTGGGCGAACGCCTCGAGGATCCTCTCGTGCACCGGCAGCGGATGTACGGCGACCGGGTCGAGGTCGCCCTTGTCGACCGCGCGGGCGATCGCCAGTTCGGTCCGCAACCCCATGGTCATGCCACGCAACCGCTGGCCGTAGACGTCGGTGATCGGCGTCTCCCACGGCACCGGAAGCTGGAACGGGATGGACAGCTCCTGCTTGGCGTCCAGCCGCATCGCCCCGCTCACCGGAAGCCGGTAGAACTCCATGGTGCCGGCGTACTCACTGTCACCGGCCTCCATCTCGACCCGGGTGACCAGGGCGAGCGTGATCTGTTCGATGTCGGCCGCGGTGTCACCGCCGCGCAGGTTCACCTGCCCGTCGAGCACCAGGCCAGGCCGGGTGTTCGGGTTGGTCAGCACGGTGTCCACACTCGGACCACCGACGCCGAGCGCGCTCAACATCTTCTTGAAGACCATAGGGTTTGCTCCTGTGGACGGAGGGTTACTCCTCGTGACGGCGGATGGCCGTGGATCTCGGCACAGTCCTCCACGGTGGATCATCACACCGTGGGGTGACCTTATTCACCGTAGCTGTGAGGTTGCTGAAAGCGCTCGTACGGTCACTCGTTAGAGTGACCCACGCGCCGCGCTCCCGCGTCGGGACCGGCCCGCCGGTGCTGACCTGGGGCCGCCGTAGACTCCGCGCATGCGTGTCGGCATCGTGATCCTTCCCGATCAGCGCTGGTCCGTGGCGGCGGAGCGGTGGCGCCGCGCCGACCAGTGGGGCTTCGACCACGCCTGGACGTACGACCACCTGGGCTGGCGTGACCTGGTCGACGGGCCGTGGTTCGACGCGGTCACCACGTTGACCGCGGCTGCCTCGGTCACCGGCCGGATCCGGCTCGGCACACTGGTCGCCTCCCCCAACTTCCGGCACCCGGTGCACTTCGCCCGCGAGGTCACCGCGCTGGACGACATCTCCGGCGGTCGGCTGCTGCTCGGACTCGGCGCGGGCGGGATCGGCTTCGACTCCGCGGTACTCGGCGGTGACACGCTGCCGCCACGGCAACGCGTGGACCGGTTCGGCGAGTTCACCGAACTGCTCGACCTCGTACTGCGTACCGACCGGGTCAGTTGGCGGGGCGACTACTACGCGGCGGTGGACGCCCGCAGCACTCCGGGCTGTGTCCAGTCGCCCCGGGTGCCGTTCGTGGTGGCGGCGAACGGGCCGCGCTCGATGCGGCTGGCCGCCCGGTACGGTCAGGGCTGGGTGACGACCGGGGCGCAGGGCTCCGACGACCTCGCCGCGTGGTGGCGGTCGGTCGCCGAGTTCTCCGCCCGGCTGGACGAGACCCTGGCCACGGTCGGCCGCGACCCGGCCACCCTGGACCGCTATCTGTCGCTCGACTCCGCACCGGTGTTCTCACTGTCCAGCGCCGAGTACTTCGCCGAGGCCGTCGGTAGGGCCGCCGAGCTGGGCTTCACCGACGTGGTGACCCACTGGCCGCGCGCCTCGAGCTGGTACGCGGGCGACGAGGCGGTACTCGAAGAGGTGGCGACGGAGGTCCTACCGCGCCTGCGTCGGGCCGGCTGAGTCGTCGGACCGTCGCCGACGGCGCAGCGGTGAGTACCCGGGACGGCCGGGCCCGGATCCGGGCCCGGCCGGGCACCGCGTGGCCGGACATGCCGGCCGGTGGAGCACGAGGGTCAGCTCGCGGCGCAGCTCACCGTCGGTGCGCTGTTGCTGCCGGTCCAGGAGCCGAGGAACCCGAAGGCGGTGCTCGCCCCGGCGCCGAGGCTGCCGTTGTGCGAGACGTTGCGGGCGCTGACGCTCGATCCGCTGGTCGTGACGGTCGCGTTCCAGGACTGGTTGACCCGCTGTCCGTTGGCGAAGGTCCAGCTGACGGTCCAGCCGCTGATCGCGGCGCTGCCGGCGGTCACCCGCACGTCGGCCTGGAAGCCACCCTGCCACTGACCGGTGATCGCGTACGTCGCGGAGCAGCCGCGGGTTCCGCCCGGTGGGCTGGTCGGCGGAGTCGTCGGCGGGTTGGTGGGCGGAGTGGTCGGCGGCCGGGTGGTCGGCGGAGTGGTCGGTGGGTTGCCTCCGCCGTAGACGGTCGCCTCCCGGGCGGTCTGCCGGATCCCGTTCGCACCGTTGAAGATCCGCTGACCCCACGAGGTCAGCTGACCCGCGTTGAAGTTGGTCACCATGTCGAGGTACTCGACCCCGCCCCCGTTGCCGCTCCACGACCAGCCGATGTAGCCGATCCCGTTCTGCTGGGCGTACGACATGATGGTGTCCTCGTCCGGGTTGCCGTCCGAGTGGTTGTGCCCGAACTCCCCCACCACGATCGGCAGGTTGGCGCTACGGAAGCGGCCGAGGTAGTCGGTGATCTCGGCGGCGGTGTCGAAGACGCCGTACATGTGGATCGAGAAGACGGTGTTGCGGTCCGGGTCGCTGTTGAAGACGGACTGTGCGTTGTCCCGCATGATGAAGCGCCAGTCCTGGCCCCACATCGGTGCGTCGACCATGATGGTGTGGTCGAAGCCGGCGCTACGCAGCCGGCTGATGGCGTTGCGGGTGTGCGTCGCCCAGTTCGCGCTGACGCTCTCGTTGTTGCCGAACGGCTCGTTGCCGATGTTGAGGATGACGTAGTTCTCCTGGCCGGTCAGCGCGCTCTGGATACTGATCCAGTAACTCACCGCCTGGTCCAGGGTGATCGCCGCGCTCTCCTCGCCGTAGCCGGTGGTGTCGTGCACCTCCAGGACGCAGATCAGCCGGTTCTGCTTGCAGAGGCTGATCACGTTGGCGACGTCGCTGGCGCTGTTCTGGGTCCAGCGGGCGCCACTGCTGAGTACCACCCGGACGGTGTTGGCGCCCAGCGACTTGATGTTGGCGAATGAACCGGTTTGGCTCGCGTACCAGGCGTGCGGGTGACTGACCCCGCGCATGATGAACTGATTGCCGTTCGCGTCGAGCAGCCGCCCGCCGCTGACCGTGAAACCGGCTGCGGCCCGTGCCGGCGCGGAGACCACGACGAGGGCGGCGACCACGGCGACGATCAGGGCGAACAGGGCTGCGGCGACGACCGAGACTCTCTTCTTCATGACCTACCTCAGGGAGGAACCCCCGTGACGGGGGGAGACGTGAGGGGTAGGCAACTGCTGCCCGACAGTTACCAGCCGACTCCCTGTGGCGGCACGGATCAGGGTAGGCCGATGAAGGAGTTAACGCAACCGGTTAAGTAACCGGCCAAGGGTGTGGCCGCGTCAAACGAGGCGGTCGACCGGCCCCGGATCGGTCCCGCCGACCACCCCGGCGGGTCGGGCTCCGGCCGAGCCGGCCCCCGAACCCGCCGGGTCGACGGTCACCAGGACGTCGGCTTGCCGGGCGTGTAGAGCCAGGTCTGGAAGAAGGCGTCCAGCTGCCGTCCGGCGGTCCGCTCGGCGAGCCGGACGAAGTCGGCGGTGCTCGCCGTGTCGTTGCGGTTGCCGGAGTACCAGGTCCGGAGGAGGGCGAAGAACGCCCGGTCGCCGATCTTCTTTCGTAGCGCGTGCAGCGTCATCGCGCCCTTGGTGTAGACCGAGCCGGCGAAGAGGTTCGACGCGCCCGGGTCGCCCGGCGGCGGGTTCCAGAGGCTGGCCGTCTCCGGTCGGGCGTAGTTGGTGTCGAACCGCGCCTGCGCGGTACGTCCCCCGGTGTGCTCCTCCCAGAGCCACTCGGCGTAGCTGGCGAACCCCTCGTTGAGCCAGATCTCCTGCCAGCTGGCCGGGCTGACGCTGTTGCCGTACCACTGGTGGGCCAGCTCGTGCGCGACCGTCGACTCGGACGGCGGGCCGGAGTAGATCGGCCGGGTCTGGGTCTCCAGGGCGTACCCGGCGTCGGAGTCGTCGTCGACGATCGCGCCGTACGAGCTGAACGGGTAACGACCGAACAGGTCGGAGAAGTACGCGATCATCTCCTTCGTCCGATCCAGCCCGGCGGCCGCGTCCGGGCCCAGGTCGCGGTCGACCGCGTCGATGATCGGCAGTCCCCGGGGTCCCCGCGAGAAGCGCAGGTCGTAGTCGCCGACCGAGGCGGTGCTCAGGTAGCTGGCCATCGGGTCGCGGGCCCGCCAGACGAACGTCGTCCAGCCTCCGCTGGTCCGCCGGTCGACGAGTTCGCCGTTGGCCACCGCCGTGCTGCCCGCCGGAACGGTGATCCGGAAGTCGTAGCTGGCCTTGTCGGTCGGGTGGTCGTTGACCGGGTACCAGGTCGGGGCCCCGTCGGGCTCGTTGGCCACGAACGCGCCGTCCGGCGTGGAGACCCAGCCGTAGAGCGCACCCTCGTTGTCGGTCGGACGACCGGTGGTGCCGTCGTAGCGGATCACCACGGTGAACCGCTCACCCCGGGCGAGGCCGTACCTCGGGGAGATCCGCAGTTCCTGGCCGTCGCGGTCATGGCGGGCCGGACGCCCGTCCACGGTCACCGACCGGACCTCGAAGCCCCGCAGGTCGAGGTTGAACCGGGAGAGCCGCTCGGTGGCCCGGACACTGAGCGTGGCCACCCCGGTGAAGGCACGGCTGACCGGCTCGTACCGGATGTCGAGTCCGTAGTGGAGCACGTCGTACCCGCCGTTGCCGGCGGCCGGGAAGTAGTCGTCACCGACGCCCGGGGCGCCGGTTCCGCCGCTCCCGCCGTGGCCGGCGCCGTGGCCCCGTCCGGTGGCCACCGCTGGAGCGGCACCGAGCGAGACCGTCACCGTGGCCGCCGTCAGCACGGCACCCAACCGTCGAAAGATCACCATGGTCCGACACGGTAGTCCCGCCGGTGATCCCGGGGAAGACGCCGCGACCGGGTGGCGCCCGGGCGGCCGGGCAAGCCGACCGCCACGGGTGCCGTCATCCCCACCACAAGGATGATGCACCGGCAACCTTAACCGGTTAAGGCGACCGTACCCGGAGCAGCGGCAGATAGTCAAGTACATCACTGTCTTTGGTTGCGGAGGTGAGGGCGTCGGAAGTGACGGATGGGACGGGAACGCCTCGGCAGCCGGACGTCCCCACCGGTCCCGACCGTCGCCGGACACGCCGTCCTGCGGACATCCGGATTCACCACGGCCATCCGGGGTAGTCAACGGGAATCGGACGGCAGAGGAGGCCGGCATGGTGTCGGTGGGCTACACCCTGATGTGTGAACAGACCGGGCCCAAGGAACTCGTCCAGCAGGCGATCCGGGCCGAAGAGGCCGGCTTCGACCACCTGGTGATCTCGGACCACTACTACCCCTGGCTGGCGTCACAGGGCCACTCACCGTACGCCTGGTCGGTGCTCGGGGCGGTCGCCCACGCCACCTCCCGGATCAAGCTGATGAGCTTCGTGACCTGCCCGATCCGGCGGTACCACCCGGCCGTCGTCGCCCAGAAGGCGGCGACGATCGGGGTCATGTCGGACGGCAGGTTCACCCTCTCCCTCGGCGCCGGGGAGAACCTGAACGAACACGTCGTCGGCGCCTGGCCGCACGTGCACCAGCGGCACGAGATGTTCGAGGAGGCACTGCAGATCATCCGGCCGCTGCTCGACGGGGACAACCTCTCCTACTCCGGCAACCACTTCGAGGTGCCGGAGGCGTACCTCTGGGACCGGCCGGAGACGCCGGTGCCGATCGCCGTCGCCGCCTCCGGGCCGCACTCGGTCCAACTCGCCGCCGAGTACGCCGACGCGGTGGTCTGCGACAACCCCGACGCCGGGGTGATCCAGTTGTACGACGAGGCCGGCGGCGCCGGCAAGCCACGGTACGGCCAGGTCGCGGTCTGCTACGGCCCCGACGCCGACGACTGTCGCAAAACCGTGCACGAGCAGTGGCGCTGGGCCGCGCTGAACTGGACCGTCAAGTCCGAACTGCCCGGCCCGGAGTCGTTCGTCGGGGCGAGCGAGACCATCCGCCCCGAGGACATCGCACAGACCGTGCCCTGCGGCCCGGACCTCGACGCCCACGTCGCGGCCTTTCAGAAGTACATCGACGCCGGATTCACCGACGTGGCCCTGGTGCAGGTGGGTGTCGAGAGCCAGCCGATGTTCCTGGACTGGGCGCGGGACGAACTGCTGCCCCGACTGAGGGAGCTCTGAGGAGCGTGCGGTTCGGTGGAGTGGAAATCCGCCCGCTCGGTGGCGGCCTCGGCTGTCTGCTCATGATCCTGATCTCGGTGGTCGGTTCGATCGTGCTCACCGTGCTGCTCAACCTGGTGTTCTAGGCACTCCCGGTGTGGCTGGTGGACTGTCCCGCGCCCCGATCGTGGCCCGCCACGTCGCCCCCCGCACGGTCCACCGGCCGGGCGTTCCTCCCCACCGGGCCGGGTCGGGTGTCCCTGGCCCTCCCCCGCCGGTTGCCGCAGGCTCAGCGACGGGCAGCCGTACGGCTGTCGCGGCCACGACGGCGGAGACGCGTATGCGATTCAGAATCCTGGGTCCTCTCGCGGTCGAGGTCGCCGGTGTCCCGGTCCGGATCCGCAGCGCCCGGGTGGCCACCGTGCTCGCGACCCTTCTGCTCGAGGCGAACCGCACCGTGCCGATGGAGCGGCTGGCCGAGGCCGTGTGGGACTGGCATCCTCCGGCGACCGCCCGCAGCCAGCTGACCATCGTGGTGTCCCAGCTGCGCCGACTGCTCGGTCAGGCCGGCATACCGCCAGCGGTGGTCCGCACCGAACCGACCGGATACCGACTCTGCGTACCGACGGCGGACGTTGACGTACTGCTGTTCCGGCACCTGGTCGTGGAGGCCGACCGGGCGGCCGACGACGGACGCCCGGCGGCGGCCGCCGCGACGCTCCGGGCCGCGCTCGACCTCTGGCGTGGGCCGGCCCTGACCGGAATGCCCAGCCGGCTGGTCCGGACGGCGACCGCACTGCTCGCCGAGGCACGGACCGGTGCGCGGGCCAGGTGTGTGGAACTGGAGCTGGCCCTCGGACGACACCACCGGCTGGTCGCCGAGCTGCTGGACATGGTCGACACGGACCCGTTCAACGAGCGGCTCCGGAAATATCTGATCATCGCGCTCTACCGGTCCGGTCGGGTCACCGAGGCGCTGCGTGCCTACCAGGAGTTCCGGCACCTGCTCAGCGACGAGATCGGCATCGAACCGGGTACCGAACTCAGCGGACTGCACCGCCGGATCCTCAACCGGGATCCGACGCTCGATCCACCCGCCCAGGGCGACCCGACGGTCCACCGGGTAAGCCCGGCGGACCTGACGCCGGACCGTCCGGACGAAGCTGGTTCGGCACGGTCGGCTCCGCCGGCACAGGCCGATTCGGCACGGTCGGCCCGGCGGACAGACGCCGAGCCCGCGACCGGTGGACCGGCCGGAGCCGGTACGCCGCCGGCCGACGGTGACCCGGTGCCGGCCTGCCCGGGCGCGCCGGGGCCGGGCTGGTCGGTCCAGGGGCCATCGGAGGTCGTCGTGGTGTACGCGGACGAGGGCGTTGTCTCCGACGCCCGCGACAACCCGGGTCAACCGGACCTGCCGGGGTCAACCCCGGCAGGCTCACCGGCCGCTGTGGACGTCGCGACCGTGTCTGCCTGCGCTGTGGGCGTACCCGGACCGGTGGACGACACCCTGGTCGGCCCGTCGCCGCGCGACATACCGGCGCCGGGGCGGGTGCCTGACGACCCGGTGGCCCCCGTCGGGACGACGTCCTCCGGAACGGGTGTGGACCGGTCACCGGAGGCGGCGGTTCGGCGTCGTCAACACCGGCAGGCCCGTCCGCCGGCGCACAGCGTCCGGTCGGCGCCGGTCGACAGGCCCGACAACACCCGGGCCCCGCTCCCCTCCCCGACCCCGGGTTGTCCGACCGGATCGGGATCAGGCTGGAACAGCCGTGGGCCGCCGTACCGGAGCCGGAGCAGGAACGCCAGGTGTCCACTCAGCCCGGCCCCGAAGCCGGGGCTGACCCGCTGGTCCGACCCGTCCGGCAACACCGCCCGGCCGTCCCGGTGGAACCGCATCGCCCACAGCCTCCTGCCGAGCGCCTCCGCCTGGCGGGCGTAACGGTTTTCGGCGGTGACCCGGGCCAGGTCGAGCAGGAAGTCGGCGTCCCCGGCGAGGCCGTGGCAGTAGCCGGTGTCCGACCACCAGCGGCCCCGGAACACCGTCCGGGCCGCGGCCACCGCCCCGTCGAGATGTCGACGCTCGCCGGATCTGACGTACAGGCGGCACAGGAAACTGCCGATCCCGGCTGGTCCGGTGCACCGGTGCAAACTGGCGGCGAGGCCTGCGGGACCGTCCGGACCGGCGGCCAGGTACTCCGGCGCGGGGCCGGGTTCGGCTGGCCAGCGGGCGGCGCCGGTGTTGTCGTACCGGGCGGCGTCGAGCAGGGTGTCGCCACAGCGTACGGCGGCGGCGACAAGGTCCCGCCGCCCGAGCCGGTGGCCGGCGGCGAGCAGGAATCCGCCGATGCCCGCCGTACCGTGCAAGGCGCCGTACGAACGGTGTCCGGCGTACCCGGAACCGCAGGACGGGTCGACCGTCCAGAGCATCGCCGGGCCGGGCTGCACGGTGTCGAGCAGATGGGCGGCGGCAGCGGTGATCCGATCCCGCAACGCCGGCAGGTAGGTGTGCCGCCACACCTGCAACAGTCCGGTGCCGAGCCCGGCGACGCCGTGTCCGAGTCCCGGATCGGGCCAGACGACCGGCAGCCGCAGCGCCAGTTCCACCGCCCGGTCGACCAGTTCCGGCCGGCCGAGCAGTCGACCGGCGTCGCAGAGCGCCCAGGCGGTCCCGGCGGCACCGGCGTACAGCCCGGGTTGGGCGTGGCGCTCCTGGTCCAGGTGCCGGAGCAACCGGTCCAGCAGGCTGTCCAGCAGCCGCCCCGCCCGCCGTACGGTGCCCGGGCCGAGCAGCTCGGCGTCATCGGGACCGGCGGGCGACCCGCCGTCGGCGACCAGTCGGGCCAGTACCGCGACCGGGCCGGCGATGCCGTCCTGCACGGTGCACGGCTCGGCCCGCGCCTCGGCCCAGCGGAAGTCGGCACCCGCACGACGCCGCTCACCCCCGAGGTCGTGCGCCAACTGGCCCACGATGCCGTCGATGAGCTCGGCCCAGTCCTCGTGCGGCAGGGTGGGCAGTTCGTCCACCGTCTCGACGTCGGCTGGCGTATCCACCGGATCCGACACGGCGGGGACGGGGGCGCAAAGGGAGATCACCTCGTCCAGCCCGATCCGGTCGGTCGGCTCGGTCCGGAGCAGGCCGCTGATGATCCGCCGTACCGGGTCGGGCAGCGGCCGTCCGCCGAGCGGCGGCTCCAGCAGTGCCGCCACCCGTTCCTCCAGCGACCGGCGGGGCGGCAGGTCGGCGGCGTGGTGCGCCGGTGCGGCCCGGCCGACCAGGTGCAGCGCGGTCATGCCCAGGCTGAACAGGTCCGCCGTGGGATCCGGCGCGCTGCCCCGCACCTGCTCCGGCGCGTGGTACGCCGATTCGGCACCCGCGCCGTCGAACCGCGCCCAGTCGTCCGGGCCGCCGGTACGTAACGCCGCCGACTCCAGGTCGATCAACCGGAGCGTCCCGTCGGGCAGCACCAGTACGTTGTCCGGGCTCAGGTCCCGGACCACCACGTCCATCGCGTGCACCGCACGGAGCAGGTGGGCCAGCCGGTGCACCACGGGGAGCAGCCCCGCCACGTCGAGCGGCCGTACCGGGTCGGGCGGTAAGAGCTCGGACGGCTCGACTGTGTCGGATGGTTGGAGCACCGGGTCGGGCGACGCCGAGGTCTCCGGGACGTTCCCACCGGTGCCGACCGGATCTGGCCGGAGCTCCGCCAGTCGACGTCCCGGCAGCAGCTCCTCGACCAGGAAACGGTGGTCACCCTGGACGAACTCGCGCAGCGGTCGGGGCACCACGCCGAGCGGCGCCAGGTGCCGGAGCACCCGCGCCTCGTGGCCGAGCAGCTCACGGACATCCCGGCCGAGGGCGTCGGTGGCCACGTGCGGACGCGCCTCCTTGATCAACACCTCTGCCCCGGTACGCAGGTCACGTGCCCGGTACACCCCGCCCTGGTTCGCCTGCCGGAGGGCGGCGGTGACGGCGTACCGGCCGCCGACCAGCGCCCCGGCCGGCTCGGCCGGGCCGGTGGACGAGACGTCCACCGGTCCGGCCGCCCCCGTTGGCCCCATCATCCGCATCGCGGTGACCGACCACATCGATCCGACCGATGTGCTCGCCGCCGTGGCGGGGGACGTCCCGACCGCCGGTGGCACGAGGTGCCCCGGCGGCGAGTCGAATGCTGGTCCGGCCCAGGCCGGGGGTCGGAAGACCACCTCCAGCGCGTCCTCGACGAGGTTGCCGTCCGGGTCGACGAGGCACCGACGGTGCACCCCGTCCAGGTCCCGCACGGCGAGGTCCCGGAACAGGCCGTACCGGTAGTGCACCACCCCGCCGGCCCGGAACGGCCACGCGGAGAGGATGGTCGGACCCGGCATCCCGACCGTCGCCTCGTCGAGCCGCCGGACCAGATTCCGGAAGAGGTCGTCGTTCGCGGGATATGCGATGAGGAACCGGCCGGCGGCGGCCCGGGGCGCGCGGGCGCCGTTGAGTCGGACGACTCCCTCCACGGTGCTGACGAACGTGAACGGCGTATCCGTCTCGATCAGCAACGGCGCGCAGGCGGCCAGCACCTCCGGGGCGGAGAGCACGGTCGCCGACACCTGCAGGTGCCAGCCCTGCAGCCGGGCGGCGGGCAGCGCCGGGGTGACCACCGTACGGCCGGACCGCCCGTACACGGTCCAGCCGGCCAGCTGTATCCGGGCCAGCAGGTCGGCGACCGCCTCGGCCGGCGCGGCGAGTGTGTCCCGGCGCTCGGCGGCCACAGCGGCGACGCCGGGCCGGGCGGTGGCCTCGGACCCGACCGGGTCCTGGCCGGTCCGGTGGGCAGCCGCGCCCGGTCTGCGCTCTTCTGGCCGGGTCGACGGAACGTCGCCGGGACCCCGGTGCAGGATGGTGCGGGACAGCCTGGCCGTCATCGGTCTCCCCGGTTGCTGGTGGACAACGCGCCGGCCGTGGTGAGTGGCGGCCGGCGGCAACATCAGGTTGCCGAGGACCGGCATCGCCTCGCCATCGACCTGGTATCGGCCCGGACCCGGCCGAACAACAGCATCGCGGCAGAGGTTCCGACCCGGCCGCCGGTTTCTCCCGACGGCGCCGGGACGGTGGTCCCGGGTCACCGGGACGTCGGGGCGGACATGATTCCTAGCCGACGGCTGGTCCCGCAGCACCTTGAATTCCGGGCCTAGGCTGCGGGTGGACAGCCCGTCGCCGACCAGCGCCGATCACTGTCGAAGATGGATTCACGAGGGGAGTGTCATGACCAGACTGCCGAGCGGCCCGGCTTCGCCCGCGGACGTCCAGCCGATCGTCATCGCCAGCGACAACAGCTTCGCGCACGCCTACGACAGCGTGACGGACCTGCTGGGCGAAAAGGATCTCGGCGGGAAGGGTGGACTGGAGTTCTTCGACCGGGCGGGACGTCGGCTGACGCCGGTGTTCAACGACGCCTGGGAGCTGGAGAGTCTGGTCCCGACACTGGACGATGCCGACCCGGAGCTGGTCCAGGCCCGGCTGCAGGCTGTCGTCCAGCACGTCCGGGACTACATCAGCCGCCATCCGGACCTGGTGGCCGGCTCCGGACTGTCGTTGAAGGCGGCGATCGCCGCGCTGCCGAAGATCGGCGAGGGGACGCTGGTCGAGGACGCGGCACAGTTCCCCGGTCCCACGGCGCCGTCGTCGGACGGGCCCAACAGGTTGATGCACTCGGACGGATGGTTCCACAACGCGATGCACGCCGCCGGCTGGGCACACTGAGAATCGGAGCGGTCAGGGGTCGCTGGGGTGAGGTCCACGGAGAATGCCAGTCGTTGGTCGGCACGTCGGATCAGCCTGCTGGCCGGGGCATCGGCGGTCATCGCGCTGGTGGTCATCGGGCAACTGTTCAACGCTGACAACACGACGGGGGTACTGACCAGTCAGAGCAGCGTGGTCGCCGTCGCCTTCACCACGATGGGCGCGATGGTGCTGGTCAGCATGCCTGGCCACCTAGTGGGTCGGCTCATGCTCGCCGCCGGGGGGGCGGCGAGCATGAGCGTACTCACGGCGAGTTGGACCAGCCTGTTGGCGCTGGACTGGCTGAGCCAGTGGTCCTGGTGGCCGGCGTACGGGCTGATTGTCCTCGCTCTGCTGGTGTTTCCGGACGGACAGCTGCCGTCACCACGTTGGCGCCCGGTCGCCTGGCTCGTAATCATCGGTACCGTGGTCGCGTCGGTGGCCTTCGCGGTCGCCGCCCTGGACGATCCGCGGAACCTGATGAACACCGACGAAGCGGGAATCGCCGCCACCGACCGTGCCCAGCTGCTGGTCCAGATCGGGCTGCTCACCATCGCGGTGGTCATGGCGGCGCTGGTCGCGGTACTGGTCTCGCTGCTGACGCGCTGGCGGCGGGCCGACGGCGAGACCAGGGCGCAGCTAGCGTGCCTCCTCGCCGCGGGCATCCTGCTCGTCATCGGCCTGGTGTTGCACGTGCTGGGCCTGACCGGCGCCTGGATCATCATGGTGGTGGCGCTACCGGCCGGGATGGCGATCGCGATCCTCCGCTACCGGCTGTACGGGCTGGACCAGGTCATCAACCGGACCATCGTCTGGCTGGTGATGAGCCTGCTGGTGATCGCCGGGTTCGTGGGACTGGTCACCCTGCTCCGCGACCTGCTGATGTCGGGCAGCACCTCGAACGCCTCGCTGGTCGCGACCGGGCTGGTCGCGGTGGCCTTCGAGCCGGTACGCGGACGGGTCCAACGCGGCGTCAACCGGCTGCTCTACGGCGACCGGGACGACCCGTACCAGGTGATCACGCGACTGGGTGACCTGCTCGGGCGTACCGTCGAGCCGAACGCCGTACTGCCGCTGCTGACCGGGACCATCGCGGGCTCGCTGCGGGTGCCGCACGTGGCGGTCGAGGTGGAGGGTCGGGAGGGGCCCCGGATCCTCGCCGCACACGGAACGTCCAACACACCGGTCGAGTCGTTCGACATGGTCACCCGGGGGGAACGGGTGGGCCGGCTGCTGGTCGCGAACCGGAGCGCCACCAGCCGGTTCACCACCGTCGAGCGACGACTGTTGAACGACCTGGCCCTGCACGCGGCGGTGGCGGCCGACGCCGTACGGCTCGTCCACGACCTGCAGGACTCCCGGGAGCGGCTGATCACCGCCCGGGAGGAGGAACGGCGCCGGCTGCGCCGCGACCTGCACGACGGTCTGGGGCCGACCCTCGCCGGAATGGCGATGCAGGTACGCGCCGCCCAGAAGCTCGTCGCCGAACAGCCCCGGACCGCCCGGATCCTCGACGCGCTCGCGGTGGACCTGCAGACCTGCACCGGCGAGGTACGTCAACTGGTCAACCAGCTCCGGCCACCCGCCCTCGACCGTGGTCTCGCGGCGGCACTACGCAACGAGTGTGCCCGGTTCGACAGCGGCACGCTGTCGGTCCGGTTGCAGGTCGACGACGACCTGCAGGGACTTCCCGCGGCGATCGAGGTGGCCGCGTACCGGATCGTGGCCGAGGCGCTGACCAACGTGACACGCCACTCCCAGGCCGGCACCTGTCGGGTGACGGTGTGTCTGGACCGGGCACTCACCCTGGAGATCGTCGACGACGGTGTCGGGTTGGGTCCGCGCCGGCCCGGCGGGGTGGGCCTGGACTCGATGCGGGAACGGGCGACCGAACTCGGCGGCGAGTTCGAGATCGCCGCAGCGACGCCGCACGGCACCTCGATCCGGGTCCGGCTGCCGTTCCAGCCGACCGACCCCAACCGGACGGTGGACGGATCCGGGGCCGACGGGCAACCGGCCGATCGGGAGTACGGCCTGCCCAGCCCCCGTACGGCGGGGGAACGCACCAACCATGACAGACGGATCAACGGCGCCAGCATCCAGACACCGGATGGCGAGGGCGGTCGCATCGGATAGCCCGCTACGCTGAACCCGCGATGGCCGAGGCCGGCGTCGCGGGTTCGGAATGCCGGCCGGCGACATCGCCCCACGACGCTGCGGTGTGCAGAGGCGGGCGACGAGCATGGTGCACGGTGGACGGATTCTCATCGTCGACGACCACCCCGTGGTGCGTCGCGGCCTGCGAACCATGCTCGAGGGCGAGCCGTGGGTGAGCGAGGTCTTCGAGGCGGCCACCGTCGCCGAGGCCGTCACCCTCGCGGTCACCGAACGGGTTGAGGTGATCGCGATGGACGTGACGTTGCCGGACGGCGACGGTGTGGACGCGACCGGGCGGATCCTGCTCTCCTGTCCGGAGGCCAAGGTACTGATGCTGACCATGGCCAACGACGAGGAGATCGTGGTCCGGGCGCTGCGCGCCGGTGCCCGTGGTTACCTGCTCAAGGACACCGACCCCGACGCGGTCATCGACGCGCTCCGGACGGTGGCGCAGGGCGGTGTCGTGCTGGGTCCGGGGATCGGGCCGTCGGTGCTCGCCTCGCTCAACCGCGCGCCGGCCGAGTTGCCGGCGCCGTTCAACCAGCTGACCGCCCGGGAACGGGACATCCTCGGACGTCTCGCGCTCGGTGACACCAACGCCCGGATCGCGCGCCACTTCGGCCTGAGCGAGAAGACGATCCGTAACCAGCTCTCCGGAATCTTCGCGAAGCTCGGGGTCGCGGATCGGGTGCAGGCCGCCCTGCTCGCCCGCGACATCGGTCTGGGCGGTTGAGCCCGGGGCGTCCACCACCCGCGGTCGGTTCTCCACTGCTCGTGGTCCGGCGTCCACTGCCGCCCGTCGGTCTCCACGGCCGGCAGTCCGGCCTCCACCGCCTACGCTCGGTCAGCGGAATCGCAGGTCGAGGTCGGCGACCAGCGGATAGTGGTCCGAGGCCGACTCCGCCACGCCGCCGGTGACCACCCGGACCGGGCCGGCCAGCCGCGCGAGTGCCGGCGTCGCCAGCAGGTAGTCCAGTCGCATGCCGGAGAACTCGGCGCCGCCGCCCCCGGTGGTCGGCACGGTGTCGGCCGGCGCCTGACCCGACTGCCGGGCCAGGTCGACATAGCCGGCCCGGTGCAGGGCGGCCACGGCCCGGGTGTCCACGGTCGCACCGTCCGGCATGAGGTGCCGGGCACGGTACCGCGGCGCCAGTCGGGCGAGCCGCTCGGCGTGCCCGGTCCACGGATCGAGTGAGTTCAGGTCGCCCATCAGCAGGACCATCCGGTCCGGGTCACCCCGCCCGGTCGCCGTGACCAGCCAGCGTGCCTCGCGCAGCCGGCGCCGCCCGGAGTACGGGTGCAGGTGTGTACCGACCACGGTGAGCGGGCCACGGTCGGTTCCGAGCACCACCCGCTGGGCCGCGTGGTGGAAGGGCCGGCGGACGGGTGCCACCGAGACAACCTCCGCCGGCGGCCGGACCAGCACCGCCACCGGCTGCCCGAACCACTCCCGGGCCAGGTACGCCCGCATCGACAGCCGGTCCTCGACGGCGGCGAGTCGTCGGCGGTCGCCCCGCAGACCGGCGAGTTCCTGCACGGCCAGTACGTCCGGCCGCACTTCCCCGACCACCTGGAGCACCCGGTCGAGCCGGCCGGGATCGCCGCCGTCCCGCCCGCCGTTCTTGATGTTGTACGTCATCACCCGCATCCCGGCCGCCCCTCTGTCCCCCCGCTGTCCCGTCCGGTACGCCGCAGCCGCGCGGACGCTCTCCACGCCGGCCCGCACCGGGCGGACTCCCTCCGCCGGCCTGAGGTGCGGATGCTGTCCGGGGCGGCGGACCGGACCCTCAGCCGGGCCGGGCCGCCTTGGTCAACTCGTCGTCGAGCTGGTCCAGCGGGGCCGGAGTGGTCCCGGTCGCCACCGATGCCGGACCCGCTGGTCCCGACGATGTCGACGGTTCCACCTCCGCCGGCTCCGGTCGGCTGTCGGCGGTTCCACCGCTCCCCCGCGTCCCGGTGCGAAGTTCCTCGTTCGGTCGCAGCACAAACCAGAGCAGGCCGATCCAGAGCGCGGTGAGCAGCAGTGCGCCGACGAAGTCACTCGGATGATGCATACCCCGGTACATCCGGGAGGTGGCGACGCCGAGCGGCATGACCACTGCGGCGAGCACGGTCAGCCACCGCCACCACCGATCGGTACGCGGCATGACCAGCAACGCGATCGCCACCCAGAGACACATGGTGGCCGCGATGTGCCCGGATGGGAAGGCCGCGGTCGGCAGCGGACCGTCCAGGTGCGGTACCTCGGGACGGGGCCGCTCCACCGCCCGGGCGGTGGCGAGAAACAGACTCAGCTCGCCGAACATGGTGACGGCGAGGAACAGCACCGGCCGCCACCGCCGCCAGAACGCCAGGGCGAGTGGGCAGAAGACCAGGGACACCAGCAGGATCGCGTGGGTGTCGCCGGCCTTGCTCCACCAGTGGCTGATGTCGTTCAGCCGCTCGGTGCGGTGCGCGGCGAACCACTCCGGCACCTCCCGGTCCAGGGTGTCCACGAAGGTGCCGTCGAGGTGGTAGCTGACCAGGATGCCGAAGGCGTAGAGAGCACCGAAGACGAGTACCCAGCCGGTGACCAGTTCGGCGACGGCGGCCCGGGGGTGCGGCAGCACCCGCTCCTCCGCCGGCGCGGGCGCGACCTCGCGTCCGGCCTCCGGCTCCAACCCCTCCCCCAGCGGCCGTACCGGTCGGCCACGCTCGCGCCGCCAGAGCCGGAAGGCGTACGCGGTGACGCCCAGCCAGGCCAGGCCGAGCAGCCAGCCGGCGAGAACGTCCGAGACGTAGTGCACGCCGAGCGCGACCCGGGTCACCCCGACCAGCACCACCACGGCGGCGACCAGACCGATCGCGGCCCGCCGCCAGCGCGGTGCCATCGCCGGCAGGAAGACCAGGAGCAACGCGCCGTAGGCGACGATCGAGCCGAGCGCGTGCCCGCTCGGGAAGCTGTTGCCCGGCGCGGAGGCCACCGGTACGTCGACCACCGGCCGCAGCCGGCCGACGAGTTCCTTGACCGACGGGTCGAGCAGGAGCGCACCGGTCCCGGTCACGATCAGGTAGACGGCGAGCCGCCCCTGCCGGCGGATCAGCAGGCCGACCACGGCGATGGTGACCAGCCAGAGCATGATCGGTCGGCCGCCGAGCGAGCTGACCGCGGTGATCACGGTGACCAGCCCGTCGTGCCGGGAGACCAGCTGGTTGAACCATTCCGCGGTCTGATGGTCGGCCCGGTGCAGCGGGTCCCAGTGGAGCCGGACCAGCAACAGGAGGATGCCGAATCCGGTACCCGTACCGACCACCAGGGCGAAGCCGGCCAGGCTCCGCTCCGCGAAATGCCCGAGAGGGCGCCGTAACACCTCGCCGACCGTGGCCACGCCAGCTCCCTTCCCGCGTCTGGCCTGCCCGGTACCCGCGCCGCCGCCCGCGTACACCCGCCGCCACCCGCGGACACCCGGCGCCCGGCGGAGGACGGCGGGCGAGGCTCGCGGAACTACACGGCGTCGGCCGTGTCGTGTCGCTGTGCCGGTACGGCGCCGTCCACCGGATCCGGGTCCGGGGTCGGCTCCCAGTGGTCCGGCTCCGCCGGCTCGTGGTCGCCGATCCGCAGCGCCTCCAACTGGGCGGCGAAGGCGAGGCCGCCGAAGAGCGCGACGCCGGTCAGGTTCGCCCAGAGCAGCAGCGCCATCATGCCGGCGAGCGCCCCGTAGGTGGCGCCGAACGCGTCGCTGTAGCTCACGTACCCGGCGAGCAGCACGCTGGCCAGCCACCACAGCACGGTACTGAGGCCGGCACCGAACAACAGCCAGGACAACCCCGGCTGACGGCGCCGGGGCGCGTACCGGAACAGCACGGCGACGGCGAAGACGGTCAACCCGAGGCTCAACGGCCAGCGCACGATGTCCCAGGCGAGGTCGAAGCCCGATCCCCACCAGCCGTAGTGCAGGTCCACGGAGTCGGCGAGAGCGCCCCCGGCGACCAGGATGAAGAAGCCGAGCAGGGCCGGCGCCCCGGCACTGACCGCCAGGATCGCGGCCCGGAGGTACTTCCGCAGCGCCGGCCGGTCCCGTTCCACCCCGTAGATCCGGTTGGCGCCCCGTTCCACCTGGGCCATCGTGGTGGTCAACGCGACCATGCCGGTGAGCAGGCCCAGAGTCAGCGCCAGCTCACCCGCGTCCTCGTTCGGCTCCGAGTCGACGAGCAGTTCCTTGACCACCTCGTCACTCGTGCCCGGAGTCAGCGCCACCACGGTGTCGGCGACCACCACCCCGCCCTCCTGCACGCCGAGGTCGCTGATCAGGCCGGCCATCGCGATCAGGAACGGCACCACCGCCAGGCAGAGCTGGAGCGCGAACGCCCGCGAGTGGCTGAACGCGTCGCCGTAGCGGAACCGGATGAACGCGTCCCGCAGCAGGTGCCACCCCCCGTACCGACGCAGGGTGTGCCAGGCGTCGTCGGCGGAGAGATCGTCGTCCGCCATCACCCGGGTCTCCGGGACCATTCTCGTACTACTCACGGGGTCACCATTCGTTCAGGCTGCGGGGCTCGCACACCCCGCTCACTCCTCACCCTCACCGTTCCGACCGTCCGTTCGGGCTGCGGGGCTCGCACACCCCGCTCACTCCTCACCCTCACCGACCGGTGGTGCGTTCGATCCGGCGCTCGCCCCGTTCCGCCACCGCGTCGGCGTCCTCGGAGAGGTCCGGCGCCGTGGCCGGCTGCGGCACACAGAGCCAGAGCGCCTCCGGACGGATGACGGCGTGCAGCGCGCGGCCCGGGGTGATGAGGTCACCGTCCAACTCCCGGGGCTGGGCACGGTTGCTGTCGATGGTGATCCGCCGACCGCGCAGCACCTCCATCCGGGGTACCCGCTCGCGGCGGCGCAGCACCGCCCAGCCGAGGGAGAGCCAGTGCCGGATCGTCCGTGGGGTGAGCACCGCGACGTCCAGGTAGCCGTCGTCCGGTTCGGCGTCGGGAAAGAGGCGTACGCCGCCCTGCAGGCGTCCGACGTTGGCCACCAGTACGGTACGGGCCCGACGCCGCAGCGGCGGCGCGTCGTCGATCCGGATCGAGACCCGCATCGGTCGGTCCCGCAGGTGGCGCATCGCGCCGACGACGTACGCGGGCCAACCGACCCGCGCCTTGGTCGTCTCGGAGGTGGCCGCGAGCATCTGCGCGTCGAAACCCATCCCGGCCATCACCGTGAAGAACTCGTCCTCACACTCGCCGACGTCGATCCGGCGGCGGCCCTGCTCGATCGCCACCTCGATGCCGGCCGCGAGATCGCCAGAGAGCCCGAGGTTGGCGGCGAGCAGGTTGCCGGTGCCGGACGGCAGGATGGCCAGCGCCACGTCGGTGTCGACCAGGGCACCGACGCAGGACATGACGGTGCCGTCACCACCGCAGACGAACACCACCTCGGCGCCGCCCTCGATGGCCTGCCGGGTCTGGCCCCGCCCTGGGTCCTCGACGGTGGTGGTGAACCAGGCCGGCTCCGGCCAGCCGGCCGCGGCCAGCGTCTCGGTGACGGTCCGGCGCAGCCCGTCGAGGTCGGACTGCTTCACCGGGTTCACCACCACCGCCGACCTCGGCCCACTGCCGCCGGTGGTCGTACCGCTCGCGCTCTCGCCGTGTCCCTTCACGGCCGCCAGTGTGCAGCAGCCGGCCGTCCGGAGCGACCCGGGCGGACGTGACGTGTTTCGCTTCCGGCCCGGCCGGGCCCGGGCCGGCGTGGTCCCGGCGGGTGGCCCGGGGCGGCGACCTGGGCCTGCCGCCGTCCCGGACCGGGTCGGTCGCGGCTCAGGCGGCCTGGCTGAAGCCGCTGAGCGTGCGTCTGCGCAGTTCGTCGAGGTCCAGCCCGGCCTCGGTCAGGATGAGGGCTCCGAGACCTTTGCCCTCCCGAAGCACCCCGAGCAGGATGTGCTCGGCACCGATCTCCCGGTGCCGCAGGTGGATCGCCTCCCGGAGGGCGAGTTCGAGCGTCTTCTTCGCCCGGTTGGAGAAGCGGCTGGACAGTTCCAGGCCGCCGAACGGCCAGCGTCGGCCACGCCGCTGCGGCGGTGGCTCCAGGGCACCGAGACCGAACGACTCTTCGATCTTGGACCGTACCGCGTCCAGGTCGATGCCGATCGCGCGCAGCGCCTCGGCGTCCCGCTCGTCGAGGTCGGCCATGCCGTACGCCCGCCGCTCAAGATCGGCACGGACGTGGTCCGCGTTGATGCCAGCCTGCCGCAGTATCGGCGCCACCGAACTGATCTCCTCGTCGAGGAGGGCGAGCAGCAGGTGCTCGGTGCCGACGAGTCGGTGCCCCAGCCGCTCGCGCTCGGCCACCGCACCCCGGACCACCTCGCGGGCCGACGTCGTGAAGCGCTCGAACATCATGATCCTCCCGGGCTGCGTGTCGCCGATCGACCGGCGTGCTTCTTGTGGACTCCCTGCCTGCTGACCTCGAGGGCGTCGGCGATCTCCTGCCAGGACCAGCCCTGCCGGCGGGCGTTGTCGACCTGGATGATCTCCAGACGCTCCAACAGCCGACGCAGGGCCACCACGGCTCGCAGCCCGACCCGGGGGTCGGTGCTGCCGGCCGCCGCCGCCAGATCCGTTGCCTGACTCATGCTGTCAACTATGGTTGACAGGGACGGCGCGTGTCAACCCCGATTGACAGCCGCCGACCGTCAGCCGTCGCGGCGCCTGTGGGTTTTCAGTGAAGTTGATCCGTTCTCACCCTGGGCGGAGTTACCGCGTCCGCAGCAGGCGGCGTGCGCCGGAGCCCTCACGACCGAGTACGTCACGTGGATTGGTCAACTGACAGGCCCGCAGCGACAGGCACCCGCATCCGATGCATTCGGTGAGGTCGTCCCGGAGCGCCTGCAACTGCGCGATGCGCGCGTCGAGCTCGGTCCGCCAGGTGGCGGACAACCGGGCCCAGTCGTCGCGGGTCGGGGTGCGTTCACTGGGTAGCTGGTCCAGGGCTTCCCGGATCGCCGTGAGCGAGATGCCGACGTGCTGGGATGCCCGGATGAAGGCGACCCGCCGCAGCGTGTCGCGACTGTACCGGCGCTGGTTGTTTGCCGTACGAGTGCCGCGGATGAGGCCCTTGCGCTCGTAGAAGTGCAGCGCGGAGATGGCGACGCCGCTGCGCTCGGCGACCTGGCCGACGGTGAGCTCGTGGAACGTGGTGCGCTGCCTCGGCATGGGGTTGACCGTACCGCTTGCCCTCAACCGAGGTTGAGGGCAGAGAATCGGCGTCGTCCGCCATCGCGACCAGGGAGCCCGTCTGTGACCACCGTTCTCGTCATCGGCGCCACCGGGAAGCAGGGCGGCGCCGTCGCCGACCTGCTGCTCAACCACGGCCACGAGGTCACCGCCTACGTGCGGTCACCCGAGTCGCCATCCGCCCAGGCACTGTCCACCGCCGGGGCACGGCTCGTCACCGGCGACCTGGGCGACCCGGAGGCGCTCACCGGCGCCGCCAAGGGCGTGGACGCGATCTTCGGCCTGTCCGTACCGTTCGGATCCGGCGGGAAGGACCAGGAGGTCGCCCAGGGGCGCCTCCTGGTCGACGCTGCGGCGCGGGCCGACGCGCACCTCGTCTACTCCTCGGTACGCGGTGCCGACCGGCTCGTCGAAACCGACATCGACCACGCCGACAGCAAACAGCAGGTCGAGGCGTACCTGCGGGATCAGCAGGTACGCGCCACCGTCCTCGGGCCGGTGTACTTCATGGAGAACGCCCTGAACACCGGGTTCAGTCGCCTCACCGACGGCGTTCTGGCCAACCCGCTCTCCGCGGGCAAGCCGCTGGACCAGGTGAGCGTCCTGGACATCGCCGGCCTTGCCGTGCACGCCGTCGAGCACCCCGACCGGTTCGTCGGCCAGCGGATCGACGTCGTCTCCGACCGGGTGACCGGGGAAGAGGCGGCCCGGATCCTCAGCGACGTACTCGGTCGCGAGATCCCGTACCAGCAGTTGCCGTTGGACCAGGTCCGGCGCTGGGCCGGTGACGAGATCGCCGACATGTTCCAGCGGTTCGAGGAGAACACCGACTTCGTCGACATCGACGCGCTGCACGCCGGTTACCCGGACGTGGCCTGGCACAGCTATGCCGATTGGGCCCGCACGGTCGACTGGGACCACATCCTGCGAGGCCGGACGACCGCGCGATGACCCGACCGGGAGCGCCGGGCTGCCCGGCACGGTCGGCGGGCGCGCTCTGTCCAGGAGTGACCCGGCGGCGCGGCTGAGCGGTCGCTGAGAGCCTCAGCGTCGTCTCATCCGGGGCGCCGAGACTGTGGACATGAAGATCAATGGGCGGATCAGGCTTGTCGCGTCGGTCTGGCAGATCACCTACCTTCTGGTCCACCTGTGGTGGGCGGTCGCTGGTGCCCCGCGTTTCCTGAGTGGCCGGGAGTCCTACTTCCCCGGCGGATGGGTACCCGTGGCCCTGGGCGTCCTGGCGGCGGTCGGGTGCCTGGCCGCCGCGACCACCAGTCGCCGAGAACTGGACGATACCGGCCACCACATGATCGCCGGACTCAACGCCGTCGCGGGCACCGCCCTGTGCGTGTACTCGTTCCTGTTCCCGGTGATCGTGGTGTCGCTGCTCTTCGTGGGGCCCGGCACCGGCACCGTCACCAGTCTGCTGGCGACCGGCGGCGGTGTCGTCGGCGGAGTCCTCTGCCTGATCATCGCGGCAGCCGAGCGGCGGCTGGCCGCCCGTCCCTGCGAGGCTTGCGGGCGGGTCCACGGCAGGTCACCGGAGAACCGGGCGGAGCCGGCACCCCGCTGGGCCTTCGCCGGCGCCTACCTCGCCGTCGCCGGGTTCGTGGCCCGGGTGAGCATGTGGCTGTATGACACGCTCGCCGGGCACTGGCCCTCCCCGGCCAGCCGGGCGAACGTCTCGTGGACCGCGATGGTGGTGTTCATGGTGCTGATGAGCCTGGCCGGCACCCTGTTGCCGCTGGCTCTGGCACACCGGTGGGGCCGGATCTGGCCGGCCTGGGTGGTGCCGCTGCGAGGCCGGCCGGTGCCGCGCTGGCTGGTGCTCGGTACCGGCCTGTTCATCGGGGCGAGCCTGACCGCGTACTTCGGCATCGCCGGGATGACGGCCTGGATCAGCGGGGACATCGACGGCCCGTTCCTGCCGTTGCTGTTGGAGTTGGGCGGTTACACGCTGTGGGGTGTCGGGCTGCTGATCGCCGCCGCCTCGTACTTCGCGCTGACCCGGCCGCCGTGCCCGCGGTCGCTGTCCAGCCTCGCGAACCCTACGCCCCGGCCCGATCGACGACGTTCACGAGCGGTTCGCCCGCCGCGTACCGTCGGACCTGGTCGACCAGCAGTCGGCGGGCCCGGGGGCCCATCGCGTCGGTCAGGCCGCCGGCATGCGGACTGATCAGGACGTTCGGCGCGGACCACAGCGGGTGGTCGGCGGGCAACGGCTCAGGTTCGGTGACGTCGAGGGCGGCGTGCAGCCGGCGCCCGTCGAGTTCGGCGAGCAGCGCCGTGGTGTCCACCACCCGCCCCCGTGACATGTTCACCAGCAGGGCGCCGTCGGCCATCCTGGCGAGGAAGTCCTTGTCCACCAGACCCTCGGTCTCCGGGGTCAGCGGGGTGGTGAGGATGACAACATCCGCCTGCGGCAGCATCTCCGCGATCTCGGAGACCGGCCGTACGCCGGGGCGGGCGGTCCGTGCCACCCGGCTGATCTCCACTTCGAACCCGGCGAGCCGGCGCTCGATCGCGGCGCCGATCGAGCCGTACCCGACGATCAGTACCCGGGCGTCCGCCAGCCCGGTCGACCAACCCGAGGTCCAGCGGCCCTCGCCGCCCGCCCGGACGAAGTCCGGGAGCCGACGCCGGGCGGCCAGGGTGAGCGCCACGGCCATCTCGGCGGTGGCCGCGTCGTGCACGCCTCGGCCGTTCGCCAGGATCAGACCGGGCCGCAGGAACGGCAGGACGTGGTCGTAGCCGGCGGTCACGGTCTGCACCACCCTGAGCCGGGGCATCCGGGCGATCGGCTCGCAGAGGCGCGGATCGATGATCCCGTACGGAACCGCGTAGAACTCGACGTCGTCCAGGTTCTCGGGCACGGGCTGAGTGCCGTCGTACAGCGCGACGTCAAGATCGCCTAGCTCGGTCACCGCGTCGGGGTGAGAGATCAGGTAGCGCACGGCGACATCATGCCTGGTTGTGCCGCTCAGCACGGGGGTGGTTCGGTCGGCCCGCGTACGTGCCCGGCTGGTCGGCCGCCGAATCGGCGCGAATCGGCCAGTCGGGCAGGTCTGGCGGAGAGCGTGCTCCCGGAAGCCGACGCTCCTCGACCGGACCCGGGGTGGACGCCCGGTTCGTCTCCCGTCCGTGCCGCCCCCGCCCCCGCCCCCGCCCCCGGCACCGGCGGCGGCAGATTTCCCGGTCCGGACGACGCCGGGGCGGAAAAATCATCCGTAAGTTCGGACGGGGGATGTCAAGACCACGGCGGCGGTTCCGACCAACTGGCCGAGGGGTCCGGTGGGGACCCGTGAACGGCGAGGAGTGACAGGATGCAGTTCCTGATCAGCATGTACATCAACCCGGCCGTGCTGGACGCGCTGACCGACGAGGAGAAGGCGGCGATCGGCGGCGGCCACGGCAGGTTCATCGAGGCGCTGAAGGCGTCCGGAGAGTTGATCACCACGCAGGCGCTGGTCGACCCGTCCCAGGCCGCCGTGGTGTCGGTACGTAACGGCCAGCCGGTGGTGACCGACGGACCCTTCCTCGAGTTCAAGGAGTTCCTGGGCGGTTTCTACCTGGTCGACTGCGAGAACAGGGAGCGGGCGATCGAGTTGGCGGCGCAGATCCCGGACACCTCGATCGAGGGTCTGGGGGTCGAGGTGCGGCAGGTGATGTTCGCCGACGGACAATTGGAGGCATGACGGCACCAACTGTCGAGGACCTGCTGCGTGAGCTCACGCCGCAGGTCCTCGGCGTGTTGGTACGCCGGCACGGCCGGTTCGAAGGGTGTGAGGACGCCGTACAGGAGGCGGTCCTTGCCGCCACCGCCCAGTGGCCGGCCGAGGGAGTGCCGAACAATCCACGCGGCTGGCTGGTGACCGTCGCGTCCCGGCGACTCATCGACGAGATGCGCAGTGACCACGCGCGCCGCGAGCGGGAGGCGGCGACGGCGACCGAGGTGGTGCCCGAGGACGTACCGGACACCGACGACTCGCTCGTCCTGCTGTTCCTCTGCTGCCATCCGACACTGACCGCGGCCTCGCAGACCGCCCTGACACTGCGCGCGGTCGGCGGCCTGACCACTGCCGAGATCGCCCGTGCGTTCCTGGTGCCGGAGGCCACGATGGCGGCCAGGATCAGCCGGGCGAAGCAGCGCATCAAGGCGGCCGGCAGTACGTTCCGCCTGCCCGACGGCGCCGAGCGCGAGGAGCGGCTACGGGTCGTCCTGCAGGTGCTCTACCTGATCTTCAACGAGGGCTACACCGCCTCCTCGGGCAGCCGGTTGCACCGTCCCGATCTCGCCCAGGAGGCGATCCGGCTGGTCAGGATGGTGCACGCGCAACTGCCCGAGGATGGCGAGGTGGCGGGGCTGCTCGCGCTGATGCTGCTCACCCACGCCCGCCGGGAGGCACGCACCACGGCGGCCGGCGACCTGGTGCCGCTGGACGAGCAGGACCGTACGAGGTGGGACCACGCGATGATCGACGAGGGCACCGAACTGGTCAAGGCGGCACTGGCCGGCCAGGCGCTGGGGCCCTACCAACTGCAGGCGGCGATCGCCGCCACGCACGCCGACGCGGCCACGGCCGAGCAGACCAACTGGCCGCAGGTGCACGCCCTCTATCTGATCCTGGAACGGATCGCGCCCAATCCGATGGTGACCCTCAACCGGGCGATCGCGCTCGCCGAAACCGAGGGTCCGCGGGCCGGTCTGGCCCTGCTCGCCACACTCGCCAGCGACCAGCGGCTGGCCGGGCACCACCGGCTGCTCTCCGTACGGGCGCACCTGCGGGAGAAAGCCGGCGACACGACCGGGGCGTACGAGGACTACCGGCGTGCCGCGAAGTCCACCGCCAGCCTCGCCGAGCAGCGCTACCTGGAGTCCCGGGCCAGCCGGGCGAAAGGGTAGTCGGCGCTCAGTTGCCGTCCTGGTACGGGCTGCGCCGGCGCGCCTCGGCCAGCACCCCGGCCCACCAGCCGAGTTGGTCGAGCATCGCCTTGACCGCCGTACCCGAACCGTCGGCGTCCGCCGGCCGGCCGTCCGCACCGAACCTCTCCCAGAACCGGTCGAAGCTGACGGTGTCCCGGATCGTGACGGCGTGCATCTCGGCGAAGACCAACCGGAGCTGTTCGACCGCCCGCAGGCCGCCACTGACCCCGCCGTACGAGACGAAGCCGACCGGCTTGGCCTGCCACTCCGTGAAGTGCCAGTCGACGAGGTGCTTGATCGAGGCGGGGAAACTGTGGTTGTACTCCGGCGTCACCACGACCACCGCGTCGGCCCCGGCCAACCGATCCGCCAGCTCCCGCTGCGACGCGGAACGCTGCGCGGGCCACTCCCAGGCCGGACCGGCCGGCAGGTCGGCCGGCAGCGGCGTCTCGGCCAGGTCGAGAACGTCGATCCGGAACCGGCCGTGCCGCCGTGCCTCATCCTCGAACCAACGAGCCACCACCGGCCCGAACCGGCCCTGCCGGACGCTGGCGATGACCACCAGTAGGTTGAGTTCCCGCTCCGGGTTCCGCGCCGTCCCGGATGACGAGGGTGGGGCAGCGGAGCCGGTGTCGCCTGCTTCGGTGAGTGCTTCTGTCATGCCGTCGAATCTGCCGGTCCGGACGCGATCGAGGCAGACCGCGTTGATGCTGGCCCTGTCAGGGCCACGCTGCCGGCCGACACCGCGGGTAACCTCGCTGCCATGGACAGCAGCGCCCTGGCCGCCTTCGTACGCAGCCGTCGGGAGGCGGTTTCACCGGCCATGGTCGGGCTCCCGGTCAATGCCCGACGCCGCACCCCCGGTCTGCGTCGCGCCGAGCTGGCCACCCTGGCCGGAGTCAGCGTCGAATACCTGACCCGGATCGAACAGGGCCGGGACCGCAACCCCTCCCCTCAGGTGCTCGGCGCGCTGGCCGACGCGCTGGGGCTCTCCGAGGAGGACCGGCAGTTGCTCCGGATCGTCGCCAAGGCCGCCGGCGGACAGATCCCCTGCCAGGCCGCCGGGCCCGAACCACCGACCCGGTCGCTGCGCCCCAGCCTCGTCGCGCTGCTCGACCGGCTCGAACCCGGTCCGGCGTACGTCCTCAGCCGGCTGGGCGAGATCATCGCGTACACCAGCGGTTACGAGCGGCTCGCCGGCCCGGTCGGCATCCTGGACAGCCGACCGGCCAACCTCGTCCGGTTCGTGCTCACCGACCCGCGCGCCCGGTCCGCGTATCCGGAGTGGGGCCGGGTCGCGGACGACATGGTCGCGTACCTGAAGTTCGGCTCCAGGCGGGCGGACCCGTACGCCGCCGCGCTGGTCCAGGAGTTGACCGCCACCGGCGGGACGCCGTTCACCAGCAGGCTGGGCGCGCCACTCGCGTTCCCGAGGCGCACCGGGGTGCGGCGTCTGGTGCATCCGGAGGTCGGCGAACTCAGCCTGGCCTTCGAGAGCCTGGACCTCCCCGACAGCGAGGACCAGCGGCTGTTCGTCCTTCTCCCCGCCGACGAGGCGACGGCGACGGCACTCGACCACCTGGCCGGCCGGCAGCCGGGGTCGCTACGGGTGGTGGGCGGCCGACCCCGGACCGGTCGTACCACCCCGGGACGTACCGCGACCGGCTGACCTGCCCGGACCGGCTGAGCCGCCAGTCGAGAGGTCAGCGCGGCGGAAGGCGGGAGAGGGAACGCGGAGGTCAGGCGACGGCGGCCAGGAACGCCGTCGCGCGCAACCGCAGTCCGGCCAGGTCACCGCCGCGCGGCGCGTCGCCGAGCAGCGGGGCGCCGACGCCCACCGCGAGCGCGCCGGCGGCCAGGTAACCCGCCGCGGAACCGGTGTCCACACCGCCGAACGGTACGAACGGCACCTCGGGGAAGGGTTCCCGCAGCACCGACAGGTAGGTCGGGCCACCCAGCGAGGCCGGAAAGAGTTTCACCGCCGTCGCCCCGGCCAGGCTGGCCGCCACCACCTCGGTCGGGGTCAGCGCTCCGACCAAGGCGGGAAGCCCGAGCCGGACCGACTCCGCAACCGCCGGTACCACCCCGGGAGTAACCACAAACGACGCGCCGGCCTGCTCCGCCTGCACCACGTCCGCCTCGGTGAGCACCGTACCGGCACCCAGCGGCGCGTCCGGTCCCAGCGCCGCCCGGGCCCGGACCAGCACCCCGGCCGCGTCCTTCGAGGTCATCGAGACCTCGACCAGGCCGATCCCGGCCTCGGCGAGAACCAGCACGCACTCCAGGGCCGCGTCCGGATCGTCGGCCCGGACGACCGCCAACAGACGATGCCGTCGCAGTACGTCGGGCAGGTTCACCGTTCCATCCTCGCAGTCCGGTCCGCGCTCGGGGCCGCCTTCCAGTAACGGACAATTCAGCCATACCGCCCGAGGTGTCGCCGAACTTTGCTAACCTCCCCGCCATGCACCGAAGCCCTGTGTCGGGTCCGGATCGGATGCCCGTCGAGGGCGACGTCACCCGCGTCTTCCAGCACGCCGGACACCGGTTCGAGGTCGCCGCCGGTACCCGGGTCGGTCACCGGTACCGGGCCAACTTCGACGTCCTGCACGTCGACCCGAAGCTGCCGTTCGTGGCGGTGGCCGACGGGATGGGCGACGGCCGGGGCAGCACCGTCGCCGGCGACACCGCGATGGAGACCATCGTGGCGGCGGTACGGGCGGCGGCCCCGGACATCGGCCCCGCCCGGTTGCGGGCGGCGGTCGCCGAGGCGCAGTCCCGCGTCCGGGCGGCCGGCCTCGAACTCGGCGAGTTGACCGGGTGCACCTTCACCGGGCTGATCGGTGCCCCGGAGACCCAGGCGTACGGCGACCGGGGCCAGTCGGCCGGCGGCGTCGCGTACGGGTCCGCCGGGGTGTATCCCGTCGACGCCACGGGCCGGCCCGACAGCGCCGACACCGGTCCGGGTACGTGGTCGGCCCGGAGCGCCCCGATGGCCCGTACGGCGCCGGTCAGCGGGCCACCCGGACCGACCGCACCCGCCCCGCCGGACGAGGCGTACGCCTGGATCGTGCAGATCGGCGACTCCCGCGCCTACCGGCTCCGCGACGGGCTGCTCGAACTGCTCACCGTCGACCACACCGCGGCCTGGCTCGGTGCCGTCTACGGCTGGTACCCGGCCGACTCCGCCGCCGCGGCCGCGGCCCGTTACCAGCTCACCCGGTACGTCGGCCATCCGAGCGCCCCGGAGCCGGACCTGCTGCACGTGTCACTGCGTCCCGGTGACGTCTACTGCCTCTGCACCGACGGGGTGGCCGAGCAACTCGACTACCAGCGGCTGGCCAGCCGGCTCGGCGGGGCGGGCAGTCCGGGTGAATCGGTCCGGGGCATCCTCGCCGACACGCTGGCGGCCGGCGGGCGGGACAACGCCACCCTCGCGGTGCTCCGGGTCCAATCCCGCTGAGCGGCGGCCGGCGGACACCGCACCGGCCAAATCGGGCACATCCGGCAAGCTGCCTCGATATCCTCGGCCTGTGAGTGGATACCCCGCGTCGGCACGACGCGGCTGACCGGCGGCCTGATCCGGTGGCCCCCGTGGAGGACCCGGTCGAGACGCCCGTCGTCGTGGTCGGGGTGGACGGCTCGCGGCTCAGTCTGACGGCGGTCCGGATGGCCGCGCTGGAGGCCGGCCGGCACTCCCGGCCCCTGCGGGTCGTGCACGCGTTCAACTGGGTCGCCGACCCGTCGGAGCCGATGCCGGCCGAGCCCCGACGTCCCGCCGAGGAACTGCTCCAACACGCGATCGCCGTCGCCTCGCAGACCCGGCCGGAGGTGCCGGTCAGCACCGCGCTCATCGAGGGACCGGTGATCACCACGCTGCTGCGCGAGTCGGGTTCGGCCGCGCTGCTGGTCATCGGGGACGGCGGGCTGACCCTGAACCCGGACGTGCCGGCCGACTCCGACGCGACCGCCGTCCAGATCGCCGCCCGGGCCGGCTGCAGTGTGCTGGTCGTCCGGGAGGACCAGCCGAGCCCGGGGCCGGTGATGGTCGGGGTGGACGGCTCCGCCAGCTCACTGTGCGCCCTCGACTACGCCTTCGACACGGCGACCCGCCGGGCCGCCGAGCTGGTGGTGGTGCAGGTCTGGGATCCGGACGAGCGGACCGGCGAGGTCCCGGCGGAGGCCGCCGGGCAGCTGGCCGAGGCGGTGGCGCCGTGGCAGCGGAAGTACCCGTCGGTGTCGGTCCGGCAGGAGGTGCGGACCGGTGCGCCGGAGGCGGCTCTGCTCGAGGAGGCACGCCGGGCCGAGGTGGTGGTGGTCAGCGCCCGGGGCGACGAGCCGTGGCGGGGCATGCTCGGCGCGGTCAGTCAGGCGATGCTCTACCACTCACCGGCGCCGGTGATCGTCGTCCGCAGCTCGCACGGCCTGTACATCCAGGAGTGAGCGGACGCGTCCGGGAAAGGCGACTACATCCGCAGTGAGCGGGCACATTCCGCACTGAGCGGGCACGTCCAGGCAACGAAACGGCCCGGGAGGGTCAGGAGGCGCACATGGTGAAGACCTCGACGGACCCACGGGTCCGGCTCACCGACGGGGAACTGGACCGGATCGACGCGTACTGGCGGGCGGCCAACTATCTCAGCGTCGGACAGATCTACCTGCTGGCGAATCCGCTGCTGCGCGAGCCGCTGGCGCCGGAACACATCAAGCCCCGGCTGCTCGGCCACTGGGGTACGGACCCGGGGCTGAACCTGGTGTACGTACACCTGAACCGGGCCATCGTGGCACGCGACCTGGACATGATGCTGGTGACCGGGCCGGGACACGGCGCCCCGGCGATCATCGCGAACACCTGGCTGGAGGGGACGTTCAGCGAGCGGTACCCGTCGGTGGGGCGGGACGAGATTGGGATGACCGAACTGTTCCGCCAGTTCTCCTTCCCGGGTGGGGTGCCGAGCCACGTGGCGGCGGACGTACCGGGCTCCATCCACGAGGGCGGCGAGCTGGGTTACTCGCTGATGCACGCGTACGGGGCTGCGTTCGACAATCCCGACCTGGTGGTGGCCTGTGTGGTCGGGGACGGGGAGGCGGAGACCGGGCCGCTGGCCGGGAGCTGGCTCTCCAACGTCTTCCTCAACCCCGCCCGGGACGGTGCGGTACTGCCGATCCTGCACCTCAACGGCTTCAAGATCGCAAACCCGACGGTGTACGCCCGGATCCCCGAGACCGACCTGCTGTCGATCCTGCGCGGCTATGGCTACCAGCCGTACGTCGTCGCCGGTGACCAGCCGATGGAGGTGCACCGGACCCTCGCCACCACCCTCGACCGGGCGCTCGACGAGATCGCCGAGATCCAGTCCCGAGCCCGTCGCGGTGGCCGGGTGGAACGCCCCCGCTGGCCGATGATCGTGCTCCGTACGCCGAAGGGTTGGACCGGCCCGGCCGAGGTCGACGGCGTACCGGTCGAGGGAACCTTCCGCTCCCACCAGGTGCCGCTCTCCGAGGTTCGGACCAATCCGCAGCACCGGGCCGAACTGGAACGCTGGCTGCGGTCGTACCGGCCGGAGGAACTTTTCGACCCGACCGGCGCACCCGTGCCGGCGATCGCCGACCTGGCCCCCCTGGGCGGCCGACGGATGAGTGCCAACCCGCACACCAACGGCGGTGAACTGCTCCGCGACCTGGTGCTCCCCGACTACCGGGAGTACGGCGTGCCGGTCGGAGAGCGCGGCGAACCGGTGGTCGGCGCGACCGGGGTACTGGGCGACTGGGTGCGGGACGTGATCCGGGCCAACCCGGACCGGTTCCGGCTCCTCGGCCCGGACGAGGTCGAGTCGAACGGGCTGGGCGCCGCGTTCGAGGCGAGCGACCGCACGTTCCTGGGCGCCATCGAGCCCGGTGACGAACATCTGGCGCCAGAGGGACGGATCATGGAGGTGCTTTCCGAGCATCTCTGCCAGGGCTGGTTGGAGGGTTACCTGCTCACCGGCCGGCACGGCGTCTTCACCAGCTACGAGGCGTTCATCCACATCGTCGACTCGATGCTCAACCAGCACGCAAAGTGGTTGAAGGTGACCCGGGACATCCCCTGGCGCCGTCCGATCGCCTCGCTGAACTACCTGCTCTCCAGCCACGTCTGGCGGCAGGACCACAACGGCTTCTCGCACCAGGATCCCGGCTTCATCGACCATGTGGTCAACAAGAAGGCCGAGGTCGTCCGGGTCTACCTGCCCCCGGACGCCAACACTCTGCTGTCCATCATGGACCACTGCCTCCGCAGCCGGCACTACATCAACGTGGTGATCGCCGGCAAGCAGGGCGCCCCGACCTGGCTGAGCATGGAGGACGCCATCCTGCACTGCCGGCGGGGACTCGGCATCTGGGACTGGGCCGGCACCGACACCGGTACCCAACCCGACGTCGTCCTCGCCTGTGCCGGTGACGTACCGACCCTGGAGACC
Organism: Plantactinospora sonchi; assembly: GCF_036422035.1. Taxonomy (NCBI): domain Bacteria; kingdom Bacillati; phylum Actinomycetota; class Actinomycetes; order Micromonosporales; family Micromonosporaceae; genus Plantactinospora; species Plantactinospora sonchi. Next base: position 273,604 of record NZ_JAZGQK010000007.1, on the reverse strand, counting down.
CTCGCCGCCGCCGAACTGCTCCGCCACCACCTGCCCCAGTTGAAGGTCAGGGTGGTCAACATCGTCGACCTGATGCGACTCCAACCGGAATCCGAACACCCGCACGGGCTGCCGGACTCCGAGTTCAACACCATCTTCACCACCGACAAGCCGATCATCTTCGCCTACCACGGCTATCCGTGGCTCATCCACCGGCTCACCTACCGGCGCACCAACCACCCCAACCTGCACGTCCGGGGTTACAAGGAGGAGGGCACCACCACCACGCCCTTCGACATGGTCATGCTCAACGACCTCGACCGGTTCCACCTCGTCATCGACGTCATCGACCGGGTCCCGCAACTCGGCCCCACCGCCGCCCACCTCCGCCAGGCGATGGTCGACGCCCGGCAGGAGTGCCGCGACTACACCCGTACGTACGGCGAGGACCACCCGATGGTCGCCGACTGGCACTGGGGGTAAGGAAGGGCCCCCTGTTATCGCTTCTGGTAAAGGAAGGGCCCCCTCCTCACACCCGAAGCCCTTGAGCGCTCCCGCCCCCGGGCCTTCGACAGCCAGGCCTTCGACATCCGGCCTTGACAGCCGTAGCCGACAACCGCCACCTTTGACGGAGTCAAAGTTTTTAGTTGAGGTGGTCACATGAGTACGCCCGCCGTCAGCCAGGTGAGTGCCGTAAGGGACTTCAACCGCTTCTACACCCGGGTCATCGGAGTTCTCGACGAGGGGCTGCTGCACACGTCGTACTCGCTGACCGAGGCCAGAGTGATCTTCGAGCTGGCCCGCCGGGGTCCGACCGAGGTACCGGACCTCCGCCGCGACCTGGCCCTCGACCCCGGCTACCTCAGCCGCATCCTGGCCCGGTTCACCGCCGACGACCTGGTCACCCGGGTCCCGTCGGTGACCGACAGCCGGCGTCAGGTGGTCGAACTGACCGACGCTGGCGAAGCGGCGTACCACATGCTCAACGAGCGGTCCGAGGCGCAGGTCAGCGCCATGCTCTCCGAGCTCTCCGACGAGGACGGCCGACAACTGGTCGAGGCGATGCGGACCATCCGGACGGTCCTCAGCCCGACGCCGCCACCCCGCGCGTACCTGCTCCGTGAACTTCGACCGGGCGACGCCGGCTGGGTCGTGCACCGGCACGGCGCACGGTACGCCGCGGAGTACGGCTACGACCTCCACTTCGAGGCGTACGTGGCCCGGATCGTCGCCGACTATCTCGGCGGGCACGACATCCGGCGGGAGAACGCCTGGATCGCCGAGATCGACGGCCAGCCGGTCGGCAGCGTGTTCTGCGTACGCCGCGACGACGACGTGGCCCAGCTACGTCTGCTGCTGGTCGAGCCGAGCGCCCGCGGCCTGGGCATCGGCAGCCGGCTCGTCGACGAGTGCCTGCGTTTCGCCCGGCAGGCCGGCTACCGCGAGATCACGCTCGGGACCAACGACCTGTTGACCGCCGCTCGACGGATCTACCAGAAGGCCGGCTTCGAGCTGCGCGAGCAGAGCCGGCACGACAACTACGGCTTCGAGGTGGTCGAAGAGGTCTGGTCGCGCCCGCTGTGATCCGCTGCCGCCCGCCCGCCCGTCCGACCACCGGCTCGACGGCTGCTCACCGTGCGCGGCCGGCGAGCAGCCAGACGACCTCCGGTCCGAGTTCGGCCACCGTCACCAGGTGAGTAGACCAGCTCGCCGGCCACCGGTGAAAAGACCCAGGGCACACCGGCGCGGCGACGAGCCCCCGTCCTACGGCGCCGCCGGGACGGAAGCACGAAGGGCAGCCGCTATCCACCCGCCCAACTCGCCGAGGTCGACGTCGAAGGAGACCCGGGCGTCCGGCAGCGTTTCGTTGATCACGGCCACCAGGGACAGGTACCGGCCGTGCGTGGCCTCGTACCGTGGATCGGTCCCCGCCTCCTCGTACACCTCACCGATCATCAGGTAACCCTCGGCCATCCGGTCACGGAGTTCCGCGGTGGCCGGTACGCCGGCGGCCTCGGTGGCCCCACGTACGAGGCGGGCGGCCAGCTCCTGGGCGTGTGGCGCCTCCGCCGGCAGTCCGCACCGGTGCGCCGCCACGATCTCCTCCATGATCCGCGTCCCGACGCCGTGGATGAAGTCCTGCACCGGTGCGACGGTCAGCCGCAGCCCCGGGTCGCCGGCGAAGGTGTCCCGGAGGTACCCGCGGACCCCGTCGCGGAACTCCGCGTCCCGTAGCAGGTCGGCCAGTTCGATCCAGGCCTCGAGCTGCGCGGCGGTGGGGTCGTCCGGTAGCCGTGGCCGCATCGTCCGGAGCCGCTCGACGAAGTCGGCGGGCAACTCTGCGCCGACGTCGGTCCAGAATTCGTCGACGAGCCGCTCCCGCTCCTCGTCGGCCATCGAGACGAGTTTGTGCATCAGGGCGGCCCGCGCGGCCGGGCCGTCCTGCTTGTTCAGGGCTCTGAGCACGGCCCGCCTGGCCCGAAGCTCGCGCTCCTGGCGCTCGACGGCCGTCAGATGCTCCGCGAGAAGGTCACGCAGGGTCATCCCACCCTCGATCAGCCGACGGATGTCGTCCAGCCCGGTTCCCAGGTCGCGAAGCGTACGGAGGAGTTCCAGCTGGGCGATGGTCCGCAGGTCGTAGAGCCGGTGACCGGCTTCGGTGGAACCCGCGGGGCGCACGATGCCCTCGTCGGAATAGAACCGGATGGCGCTGACCGTCAGCCCGGTCCGGCGCGCCACGTCCCCGATGGGGTAGAGACCGTCCTGATGCATACCCACACCTTGCGGTCTCAAGTGACTTGAGCCGCAAGACCCGCCGCGGATCTGGTGCGGAACCTCGACGGTGCGCTGTCCGGGCAGCCGGTCGACGAGGTCGCCGGCGTCGCGCCGGGTCGCGGGCAGGTTGGTGATCGCGCACCGACTCGCGGGAAGCTTTCCGCCCGGCCGGGCCGGCCACGGTCGCACCGGGCGGCGGCTCTGCTTGGATGATCTGGTGACCGAGCAGACCCCGCGTTCCGCGGACGAGATCCTGGACGTCGTCGACGAGCAGGACCGGGTGGTCGGGCAGGCGCGGCGCGCCGACGTGTACGCCCGGCGGCTGCGGCACCGGGCCGCGTTCGTGCTGGTCCGGGATGCCCAGGACCGGATCCTGGTGCACCGGCGTACCGCACGGAAGTTGGTCTTCCCCTCGGCGTACGACATGTTCGTGGGTGGCGTGCTCGGCGCCGGCGAGACGTACGACGAGGCGGCGCTGCGCGAGGCCGAGGAGGAGTTGGGTGTCTCCGGCCTGCCCGCCCCGACGCCGCTGTTCCGGTTCCTCTACGACACGCCGGAGCACACCTGGTGGTCGGCGGTGTACGAGGTGCGCTGGGACGGGCCGGTCGACCCGCAGCCGGAGGAGGTCGCCTGGCACGCCTTCCTCACCGAGGCGGAGTTGGCGCAGCGGCTGCCCGAGTGGACGTGGGTGCCGGACGGGCTGGAGGCGTACCACCGGCTCCGTGCCTGGCGGGCGGACCGGCCGGAAACGCGCTGAGGGCGGTCACCGACCGTGCGGCGGCGGTGGATCCGCCGGAGGTGCCGGTCGGTGACCGGGCGGCGCCGGAGCGCGTCAGGCGACCAACGTCCCCGGTCAGCCGGCCCGGTCGGACGTCCGGGCGGCGATGGCGAGGAACCGGTGCGGCGCGTCGTCGTACCGGTCGAGCCGCCAACCGGTCCGACCGGTCGAGTCGCGTAGCGGTGTCTCGGCGAGCGGCTCGTCGGCACGCAGCCGGCGCCCGTGCCGGGCGGCGAGCGCGGCCCGCCCGGAGGGGTGGAACAGCACCAACCGCCCGCCGGGTCGGGTGATGCGGGCGAGTTCCCGCAGGCCGACGTCGCTGTCCGGCAGGTGGGTGAGCAGTCCGGCGGCGAAGACCGCGTCGACCCCGGCGTCGGAGAACGGCAGGCGCCGGGCATCCGCCAGCAGCAGGGTGGCGGACGCCCGCCCGGCGGGTGCCCGGGCGACCGCGAGCATCTCCGGGGTGACGTCGACGCCGACGACGATGCCCTCGGGTCCGACCGCGTCGCGCAGAGCGGGCAGCGCCCGCCCGGTGCCACAGCCGACGTCGACGACCGTCCCGCCGGTCGGCAGGCCCGCGACCGCGACCGCTTCGGCGTACACCGGCAGGTCGTCACCGAACCTGCTGTCCCAGTGCGGCGCGCGGACGGCGAAGAACGCCTGCGACTCGCCCAGGTACCAGGAGTCGTCCGGGGCGAGCCGGTCGGCGATGTGCCGGATCACCGGCCAGGCCGGATCGTGCAGGTCGACGACGACGTCACCGTCGCGGCGCCGGTCACCGTCACCGCCGGTCCGGTCGGCCGGGGTACGCAGCCGGACGACCACGTCCCAGTGCCCGTCGGGCGGGTACCGGCGCCACCGGGGACCGTCCGCGAGCGTCACCGTCCGCGCGGTCCGTTCCGTCCGCCGCCGATCCTCGTCGGCGGCCGGGGGCGCCCCGTCGGCCAGTCGGATGCACGGGCGGCCGGTGGCCAGCAGTGTCTCGGCCAACCGGTCGGCGACGGCGCCCGCCTGCGGCGCGCTGCCGTCGACCACCACCCCGACCGCGCCCGACGGCAACACGCCGACGATCCGGTCGAGGACCTGCCTCCACCGTCGGCTCTGCGCTTCGGTCAGGTCCGGCCAGCCGGGAAACGAGGTGGACGCGACAGTCATCTGTTCATCATGCAGATGCGATGAGAATAAGGGAACACCGACCGGATGTTCGGCCAGAAAGAGGCGTTAGCGCTCGCAGTTGCGGGCGGGCTATCGTGCCTTCGTGACCATGTTTCGGATGGGCGAGGCGGCGGAACTGCTCGGCGTCAGCGTGGACACCGTCCGTCGCTGGGTCGACGCCGGGCGTCTGGCGGCGAGCCGGGACGGGCAGGGCCACCGGGTCATCGAAGGCATCGCGCTGGCCGGGGGCGCCGGGGCCGGGGCCGCCGCCGCGTCCACCCGGGCCGAGGGGGCGGCGGCCCGCAACCGGCTGCGCGGCATCGTCACCGCCGTGGTCAAGGACGCGGTGATGGCGCAGGTGGACATTCAGGCCGGCCCGTTCCGGCTGGTGTCGCTGATGAGTCGGGAAGCCGTCGACGACCTCGGCCTGGAGGTCGGTTCGGTGGCGGTCGCCGTGATCAAGTCGACCACGGTTGTCGTGGAGAAGCCCTCGACGACCGCGGCTGTCCGAGGGAGGACGAGCGCGTGAAGGCAGCCCGGCTACGCACCGCCCTGGCCCCGCTCACCGTACTGGCCCTGCTGGGCCTCGTGGGCTGCGGCGGTGGGGACGGCACCGGAAGTCCAGCACCGGGCGGCAGCGGCTCGACGGTCACCGGTCCGGTGACCGTGTTCGCCGCCGCCTCGCTGACCGAGACGTTCACCCAGCTGGGCAAGGACTTCGAGGCGGCCAGTCCCGGGGTGCGGGTGACGTTCAGTTTCGCCGGCAGTTCCGCGTTGGCGACCCAGATCAACCAGGGCGCACCGGCCGACGTCTTCGCCTCCGCCGCCCCGGCCAACATGAGGACGGTCACCGACGCCGGTAACGGCGACGGAACGCCGGCCACGCTCGTCCGCAACCAACTGGTCATCGCCGTACCGAAGGGAAATCCCGCCGGGGTCACCGGACTGGCCGACCTGACCCGGCCGGACGTCAAGGCCGCGCTCTGCGCCGAACAGGTGCCGTGCGGGGCGGCGGCGAAGCAGGCCCTCGACACCGCCGGGGTGAAACTGACCCCGGTGACCCTGGAGCAGGACGTCAAGGCGGCGCTGGCGAAGGTGAAACTCGGTGAGGTCGACGCGGCGCTGGTCTACCGCACCGACGCGAGGGCGGCCGCCGCCGACGTGGACGGCATCGAGTTCCCCGAGTCGGCCGGCGCGGTCAACGACTACCCGATCGTCGTGCTGAAGGACGCCCCCAACCGCCCGGCCGCCCGGGCGTTTGTCGCCTACGTACTCTCCGACACCGCTCGCGGCGTGCTCACCGCCGCCGGATTCCAGGCGCCGTAGCCGGTGTCGGTCTCCGACAACGTCGAGATGGCGGGGCCGACGACGGCCGCGCCACGGCGCCCGGCCCGGCGGCCCGGCCGGATCCCGGTCGCGCTGTTCGTGCCGGCCGTACTCGGGCTGGTCCTCCTTGTCCTGCCGGTCGCCGGGCTGCTGCTCCGAGCCCCCTGGAGTACGCTCCCGCAGCGACTCGCCGAACCGGCCGTGCTCACCGCGCTGCGGCTCTCGGTGCAGAGCGCGACCCTCGCCACGCTGCTCTGTCTCGCCCTCGGCGTACCGCTGGCCTGGCTGCTCGCCCGGGTCGAGTTCCCGGGCCGACGGATCGTCCGCGCGCTGGTGACCGTGCCACTCGTGCTGCCGCCGGTGGTCGGTGGCGTGGCGCTGCTGCTGGTCTTCGGCCGCCGGGGGCTGGTCGGCTCGTGGCTCGACTCGACGTTCGGGGTCACCCTGCCGTTCACCACCGCCGGGGTGGTGCTCGCCGAAGCGTTCGTGGCGATGCCGTTCCTGGTCATCGCCGTCGAGGGGGCGCTGCGCGGTGCCGACGTCCGGTACGAGGAGGCGGCGGCGACCCTCGGCGCCGGTCGGTGGACCACCTTTACCCATGTCACGCTGCCGCTGGTCGCCCCGGGCATCGCCGCCGGTACGGTGCTCTGCTGGGCTCGGGCGCTCGGCGAGTTCGGCGCCACCATCACCTTCGCCGGCAACTTCCCCGGACGCACCCAGACCATGCCGCTCGCGGTGTACCTGGCCCTGGAGACCGATCTGGAGGCGGCGATCGTACTCAGTCTCGTGCTGCTCACCGTCTCGGTGGTGATCCTCGCGAGTCTCCGCGACCGTTGGATCAGCGGCCCGTGACCAGTCTCCGTGACCCGTTGCACCAGCAGACCCGGACCGGGCCGCTGCTCGACGCCCACCTGGTGGTCGACCGGGGTTCGTTCCGACTGGACCTGCGGCTGACCATCGACCCCGGTGAGGTGGTGGCGCTGCTCGGGCCGAACGGGGCAGGCAAGAGCACCGCACTGCGTACCCTCGCCGGCCTCACCCCGCTGCACGCCGGGCACGTCACCCTCGGCGGCCAGGATCTCGACCGGCCGGACGTGCGGCGCTGGACGCCGACCGAGCGGCGTCCGATCGGCGTGGTGTTCCAGGACTACCTGCTCTTTCCACACCTGTCCGCACTGGACAACGTCGCCTTCGGGCCCCGACGGCGCGGCGTCGACCGGCGGCGTGCCCGTGAGCTGGCCGCCGGCTGGCTGGACCGGATGGGGCTGGCCGAGCAGCTCCGGCGCAAGCCCCGTCAGCTCTCCGGCGGGCAGGCGCAGCGGGTGGCGCTGGCCCGGGCGCTGGCCGTCGAACCGGCACTGCTGCTGCTCGACGAGCCGCTGGCCGCACTCGACGCCCGGACCCGGCTGGACACCCGGGCCGAACTCCAGCGGCACCTGGCCGCCCATCCTGGGGCGACGCTGCTGGTCACCCACGATCCGCTCGACGCGTTGGTGCTGGCCGACCGGCTGGTCATCGTCGAGGACGGCCGGGTGGTCCAGGAGGGCGACGCGGCGAGCATCACCGCCCGGCCGCGCACCGACTACGTGGCCCGGCTGGTCGGGCTCAACCTCTATCGGGGGCGGGCCGACGGCGCCCTGGTCCGGATCACCGACAAATTCGCGCTCACGATCGCCGAGGTGCCGCGCGGCGAGGTCTTCGTGGCGTTTCCGCCGTCGGCGGTCGCGCTGCACCTGGAGCGCCCCGACGGCAGCCCGCGCAACACCTGGCCGGCGACGGTCGACGGCATCCAACGGCACGGCGACAACCTGCGGGTGCGGCTCACCGGCCCGGTCGAGGTGGCCGCCGACATCACTCCGGCCGCCGCCGCCCAGCTGCGTCTCGCCGCCGGGCAGCCGGTCTGGGTCGCGGTCAAGGCGACCGAGACCCGGGCGTACCCGGCGGCGACGAACGCGCTGGTGGACGGGGTGCCGCCGCAGCCGGCGGCAGTGGACGCCCACGGTCTCCCCACGGAGCCCGGTGACGCCCGCTGACCGAAAGGTTCCGGTCAGTTCACCGCCGCGCCCAGGCTGGCGAGTGCCGCGGTGGCGGCGGTCTTGAGCTGATCCGCGTCGATGTCGCCCTCCGCCCGGAGCGCGGGATCTCCGTAGTAGACGTCGACCGGGAAGAACAACGCGTCGAGGACGGCGCTCGTCGCCGCCGGATGCTGGACGTCGTCCGTCCGGAACGCATCGAGGAAGCCCACCTCGAACTGGTCGGCGGTTGTCCTGCCCTCGACGAAGTCTTCGAGCAGCGCCAGGTACACGGTCGGGCCGGCAGACCCGGCGGAGACGTCCGACTCGTCGGCGGAGCGGTTGCTTCCGGAACCGCCGAGAGCCCTGTCTCTCTGCACGTGCCACAGCTTGGTCGGGCTCATTCTGAGGGCGGTGACGAAGGCGCCGTCAATGCTCTGGACGACTACCCTCCGGTCGGTCGGGTTGTAGCTCAGGATCGACGGCGCCCCGCGGTAGGTACCGGTGACCCGGAGGGTGCCGGGTGCCGCGACGAAGTCCCTGAGTGCCTGTCCGAAGACCAGACCCATGGCCGGGTTGTAGTTCGCGGTGATGTCGAAGACCTTGGCGTGCTTGTACTTCTTCTGCAGCTGGTACGGCGTCGCCGTGAACTCGGGCAGTTTGATGCTGAAGAAGATGATGGACGCCTGGTTGTAGTCGTCCTCCGCCCGCCCCGTCTCCAGGTAGAAGTAGCCGTTGTAGCCCCAGAGGGGGTTGGTCTGTGCGACGCAGTCCCACGGGACGGTGATGTCGTATTCCACCGGCACCTTGACGCCGCCGCCGATGTACGGCGCCGGCGGCACCAGCACCACCATGTCGGGGCTCTGCACCTCGGCGCCCTCGTAGCAGTGCACCGAGAACCGGTAGTGGACCAGGGCCGGAACGTTGAATCCGTTCTGGAGGAGCGCCTCCAGCTCCACCTCTGACTCCAGCTCGATGGCGGCGGGATTCGCCCCGTCGACCGACAGCTGGTAGCCCAGCACGGGATATGGCACTGGTGGGTCGTCGGACGCAGCCGAGGCGGGCGAGCCGAGGCCCACCGCGAGGAGGGTGGCCGCGCTGGCCAGCACGGCCAGTCCGCGGGTGATTCGAGTACGCAAGGTGGTTCCCCCGTTGGTTCGCCGAACGTCGACGCGGCCGAGCCCGCGTTGGCCGAGACCTGCGGTGCGCGCGCGACACCAGCGGCGAGGCACAGGCTGATCAGCGCGGCGTCAGACGTCCGGGCGCCCGGTGTGGGCGCCGCGCCATGCTGCCACATATCCGGTCGACAATGTGTCCCCTGTGGGCGGAGCGATCCTCGACAATGCGGAGACGTCCCACGGGTCGTGGTTGTCGGGACGGCGCCTGGGTTGGCGCACCGCCCGGGACGTCGGGCCGGACGTCAGGCCGGGACGTCGAGCTGCGGTGGGGCGTGCGGCGGGCCCTTCAGCTCGTGGAAGCCGGACACCCCGGCCACCAGCAGGACGCCGTCCCAGAGCCGGCCAGCCTCCTCCCCCACCGGAATCCGGGAGATGACCGGGCCGAAGAACGCCACCCGCCGCCCGTCCGGGCCGGTGGCGGCGATGATCGGGGTGCCGACGTGCTCGCCGACCAGGGCGATCGCCTCGGCGTGCGAGGCGCGCACCGCGTCGTCGTACTCGGTGGTCTGGCCGACGTCGGCGAGTTCGGTCGGCAGGCCGGCCCGGGTCAAGGCGGTGTGCAGGTCGCCGAGCCAGTCGTGCCCGGCGTCGCGGCCCACCGTCCAGAGTGCGGTGTAGAACCGGCCGAGCGTTTCCTGTCCGTACCGGTCGGCCACCGCCGCACAGATCCGAACCGGCACCCAGAGATAGCCCTCGGGGTCACCCTCCGGATCGTCGTCCCGACCCTCGTTGAGCACGGAGAGGCTCATCACGTGCCAGCGCGGTTCCACCGGCCGGACCTTCGCCACCTCCAGCAACCAGCGCGAGGTGGTCCAGGTGTACGGACACGCGGGGTCGAACCAGAAGTCGGCGATGGCCCGTTCCGTCATCCGTCCCCCTTCGCAGTCCCCCACCCTACCGGGACGCGCCAGTGTCCGGCGCCGCTGTGGTTCGGGGCGGGCCGGACGTCAGACCGCCGATCGGCCGGAGGATGGCGTGGCCCCCCTGCGCGGGCGGCGATCGGCCGCCGGCCTCAGTACGGCAGGTCGATGCTCCGGCGGCGGGCGAACTCACGGTGGGCAGTCATGATCGTGTCGAGCCAGCGGGCGAGCATCTCGTCGGCACGGTGCACCCGGGCCATGCGCACCTCGAAGCACGCCGTGTCGACCTGGTCGGCGAAGTCGACGTCGGGCTGTACGGCGAGCGCCTCCACGACCAGGTCGGGGTCGGACTCCTGGCGGGACTGGTAGGGCTGGACGAGCAACCCCACCTCGTCGGCGAAGCTCAGTCCCCAGAGCAGGCCGTCACCGGTGCCGACCCCGAGTACGGCGCAGAGCTGGGCGCGGGTGGTGGTCAGGGTGTGTCCCGGCCACGCCTCCTCGACCGTCGTCAGGACCGCCGGAACACGGTCGAGGACGGCGGCGACCGGTACGCAGCTGGCGAGTTGGGAGCCCCAGTACCAGACCCTACGTGGGTCGTCGGTGCCGTCCGCGGACTCGACACCGGGTACCGCGTAGGCGGGTGGTGGAGAGGTCATGGGCTGACTCTTCCCCACCACCCGATCCACCGGACCGTGGGGGCACACCGCGCAGCGCTGCCCCTGCACCATCCGCGGAACCGAACCTGGCGGTCACGGCATGGGGTTGGGTGGGCCGAGGTAGGGGAAGTACGTCAACATGTCGTCGTGCGGCCGAAGGCCGGTCGGCGGCAGCTTGTTGTTGCTCAGCCAGGCGAAGCGGTAGCTGAAGACGTCGTCGACGAGCGCGCGACCGTTGGGATAGGCGGCGGGCTTGGTCCGGTCGTAGCGGAGGATGTCGGGCAGGCACTGCATGGCGGTCCGCTTGGCCTCCTCCGGCGAGTAGCCGCCCTGCTCCAACAGCTGAGACCACGGGCCCAGGTAGTTCTCCACGTCGTCGGCGGGCTGCCGGGAGTTGTACCGGTTCTTCTCGCCGTCCGGGTTGATGAACGGGTTGATGGTCGGGTTTCCACCGCGGTCCATCTGCTCCAGCACGCCGTCGCGTCGCCGGCTGATCGAGGCCCATATCCCGATCTCCGGGCCGCCGAGCAACTCGGCGGGTACGTCCAGCACGATGGAATCGACGTTGTTGCCGGCGAAGTCGTCGTGTCCCGTCCATTTCATGCCGTGCAGGGCGCCCTCGACGTCGGCGAAGAACGGGTCGCTGCGCAGCCCGGCGAACAGCCGGATCGGCGCCGGATCGTCGATGAGCACCGGCTGGACCGTGCCGTCGAAGCTGACCGGGAAGGACTCGGCGAGCACCTGACCGGCGGGCTCCGGCTGGCGGGCGTCGGCGCCGGTGGCGTACCACGCGGTTCCCGTCTGGCGGCCGTCGACGTAGTCGGAGAACGTGAAGGTGAACGCGATGTCGGCGTGCGCGTCCCCGTCGGTGTCGATGTTGATCCGGAAGACCGCACCGGGACAGAACTCCGGGCCGGTGGTGGCCGGTGGCACCGGGGGCGGGGCCACCGTCGGATTCGCGTCGATGATCAGTATCGTCCGGCCGGGGTCCTCCATCGAGGCGAAGGCGTACAGGTCGGTGAGTTCGAGGCGGCGATCGTCGCCGGGAAACCCCAGGTTGTCGGCGCTGAAGTGGTTGGACATGGCGGCTCCTGGACCTTCAAGGCGGGGTGTCACGGCAGCGGAAGGAGTTCGGCAGCGCCGCGTCGCCGCTGGGCACGACCACTCGGGCTGTTCACGACCGGACGCTAGTGACGTCCGGGGCGGCCCACAGGCGATTCGTGGAGTCGTGCCCGACCGGGTGAAGGATCCGGTTCCCGGTCCGCTAGCGCGGAGCCCCGCCGAGGGTCGCCGATCCGCCGAGCGGGCCGCCGTGCTCGTCCCACCACCACCGCAGGTACCGCCGCAGTTCCTCGGGCGTGGCCAGCCAGCCCTCGTCGGCGTACCGGAGGATGCGTTCCACCTCGCCGGGCAGCAGGTCGTAGCCGGTCGCCCCGGTCTCCGGAACGGCCGCGCCGGACGAGACCGGCACCGGGTCCGGGACGAGGGGTACCCGTACACCGCGCTGACTGAGCGCCCGGAGGAGAGTGAGGAACACCCGCGGCAGGTGGTACGCCGAGACGGAGATCGCCAGACTGGTGACGCCGAGGGCCTCGACCCGGTCGGCGACCCAGGCGGCCTGCAGGCCGGTGTTCGGCGCGGCTTCGGCCTGGAGGTGCACCCCGTCGAGCCGGCGCAGGCCGAGACGCCGCAGGTAGGGCATGGTGACTTCGTGATAGGTCCGCTCCGCCGGGTTCCCGTTCGCCACCAGCAGGCACCGGATGTCCCGGTCCGCCTCCCAGCGCCGGATGGCATGGCTGATCCGCCACTGCTCGCCCTGCCCGGTCGGCACCACCACCGCGTCGACCTGACCGACCGGGCGCGGCAGCGCCAGGATCGCCATCACCGCCGTCGTCACGTCCATCAACCGGGCGGTCGTGAAGCCGGACAGCTCTTCCGCCCGCACCACCCGGGGAGGCACCCCGCCCATCGGCACTCTCCCGCCGTCGCTCAGGTCAGCAGCGCCGGTCGCAGCTCGCCGCCCAGGTTGATCGTGCCGACCACCCGGTCGAGGTGTGGATCGTAGACGTGGACGCTGTTGTTGCGGCGCATCATCTCCCGCGCGGAGGGTGGGATCGGCGGCGGGTCGTCCATCGCCGCCCGGATGTCCCGGGCGGTCGCGATCAGACGGTTGGCCAGGGCGGCGGCGTCGGTGTCCACCCGTACCCGGGAGTGGTCCCAGCCGTTGGCGTTGAGGTCGAGCACCTCGAACACCTGGGCCAGCGGCGGGAACGGGTCGGTCACCCGTACGAGCCGGTCCGCCCGTTCGCCGAGCACCGCGACCGCCCCCGCCACCTGCGCGTACGGGTGGAAGCCGCACCGCAGCCCGAACAGCGACCAGCGCAGCTGTGAGCCGGCCTCCCGCCACAGCGGCCGGTAGTTCCGTCGGTCGACCAGCAGCCGGTAACCGGTACGCCGGTACAGCTCGGCGGCCTGGCCGAGCAGATCCGCGTGCGCGTCGTCGGTGAACTCGCGCACGATCCTGGCCGCCACGAGCAGGCCGTCGTCTCCGTCGAGCAACCGGGTGACCGCGTCGACCTGATCGGGGAACCGGATCTGGGCACGCGCGCCGAACCGGTGCCGGGCGTCCTGGAGCAACGCCTCCTGCCGTGCCGAATCAAACTCGACCTGCTTCTTACCCAGCAGACGCTGGAGCCACCGCATGTCGCCTCGTTTCCGCAGCCGCCTCGGGACCCGGCAATGCTAACGGGAGCCGGGCCGTGCCTCGCGAAGGCCGCCGTTCACGGGCCTGCCGGCGGACCCGTCCCGACCGTTCCCGGCCGCCTGGACCGGTCGGGAGACGACCACCGGAGCTCTCGGATGCCCGGCCGGCTCCGCGGCGGTCACGCGTACGGCGGTTGTCCCGCCCCTGAGGTGGGATGCGCGGGTGGTGGGTATCCGGGGGCGTATCCGCCGGGCCCGGGCGGCGGGAGCTGTGCCGGCACGCCCGGGCCCGGCACACCCGCACCCGGTCCGGCCGGCGGCCACGGCGGCCGGCCGTCGATCCGCACCCCGGCCCGGACCACCTGGAATCCCACCGCCGCGACCATCGTGGTCAGGCCGCCGAGCGCCAGTACCAGGCCCCCGGTCTCCAGCGCGTGTCCCTCGCGCTCGCACTCGACCATGGCGACCGCGTTGGACTCCGGCCCGAGAATGTCGCAACCGTCGGCCGCGGCCATGGTCATGACGAACCCGATCGGCGGGCCGAGGAACGCCAGCAGCATCAGCACGATGAAGCCCGGATGCACTCTCGCAGGTTGCATGGTGGCGCAGTCTAGTCCGATCACGCCGGGAGAAGGGGTCAGCTTCCCCCGCCGCCCCCACCACAACCACCGCCGCCACCGCAGCTGCTTCCCCCGCCACCGCCGTCGCTGCCGCCTCCGCCGCAGCCGCCCCAGCCGCTGCCGGAGTCCGAGCCGCTGCTGCCGGCGGCCCCGCCGCCCCAGACTCCGCTGCTGCCGGTGGATTCGGGACTGAGCGCCTGACGGCGGGTGTACGCCTCGGCCGCCATGTCCGGGTCGAGGTGCTGGAGCAGGCTGGCGCCGTAGAGCGCCACCCCCATCGCCGCCGCGGACGGCCCGTAGGTCTCCAACGCCGGCTGCTGGTCAGGGCGCAGGTGCCGGTAACGCTCACGCAGCTCGTGCAGCATCAGCCCGACCGCGGCGTTCGTCGAGGGGATCCGGGCGATGAGGAAGAGGTGCCCGGCCCCGACCAGCAGCAGCGCGAGGAAGAGATAGCCGACCGGCTGGCTGTTGCCGATGCCGATCGCGAGCCGGCTGACACCGACCGCCAGGACGGCCAACATCGCCAGGGCACCCCGTCCGGCGGAGCGTCGTGTGCTCCGGTCGAGCAGCAGTCCGGCGGCTTCGAGTTCGTCGCGGATCTCGCCGGCCGCCGCACGTACCCGGAAGTGCACCGGCAGGGACTGCAGCGCGGTCCCGTTCGCGGCCGCCTCGTACACCGCCGCGTCGAGCCGGGTCGCGTCGTACGGGAGTGGACGGGCCGCCACCAAGGTGCGCCGGTCGTCGCCCAGCCGGACCACGCCGGCCGCCCGCAACCCGGTCAGGGAGGTGTAGATGGCGAGCTGCTCGCCGATGTTGAGATAGCCGACCTGCTCGGGTCGGAGGTCGTCGGCGGTGAGCCGCACGGGTCGGCTGACCGTCCGGCGGCGGTGGGCCAGTCCGGCGGCGAAGACCGCCCCGGCCACCCCCAGGTACGCCCAGACGAACATCGGAATCGAGAGATGCCACATCGGCGGACCCCCTTCGGGAAAAGGCGGTGTGTATTCCAGTGTCGGGTGCCGTGGCCAGCCCCCGGGCCGGCCCGATGTCTCGGTTCGGTAATGCGACGGTGGGACCGGCCGCGATCCTGGCCGGGTCCCACCGGCACGAGCCGGTCAGCTCACGCTGGGCGAGCCGGTGAGGGCCCGGGACTTGTCGCCCTTGCCGTCCAGGTTGAAGTTGAAGACGACCACCGCGTCGCTGGTCCAGCCGCCGGTCGAGGAAGACGTGACGGTCGCGGTCTGGCAGGTGACCCGGGGGTTCTGGTGACGGTTCATCGTGTCGGTGAAGTCGCACCACTTGGTAGCCTTGTTGGCGTCGCTCTTTTCCAGCCGCGCGTGCACCTTGAACAGATCCCAGGTGGATCCGCTGTACGCGCTGGCCTGCTCGACGAGTACGTACGCGTAGCGCGAGTTGCCGTTCTTCACCACACACGTTTTCATCGCGACGTTGGTGACCACCGGCGCCGACTGGTACTGGTACGCCGAACAGCGGGTCGTCGGCGCGGCGGCGGCCGGAGTGGCGGTGGCGGCCACCGCGGCCAGGGTCAGCAGCGGGGTGGCGAGCACGGCGCTGGTCTTCTTGCTGGGACGGACAGACTTCCAGGTGGCAGGCACAGTTGCACTCCTATGTGGACAGTCGCGGCCACGGTCGGGACCGCGTCGCCGCCGCGACCGCGGCGGGTGTGGCTCACACTGAACCACCTACCGGGCCGGAAGTCGCCGCCCCGATGACAACCTTGAGTGAATCTTGTGCCTCAATGGCGCGGGTCGATATGGACGCTTCCGTATGCTGCCCTGGAAGAGGCGATCCCGGCCGCGCACCACACGGATGCGGCGGTGCCCGACGATCCCGACCCGTCAGGGGGTGAGCGTGTCCGAGCGGACGAGCGGTGGCGCGACGGAACTCCGTCGGGCGCCCCACCGGTGGCGGGTGTCAGGGTCGTGGCTGGCGGTGCTCGTCGCGATCGTCCTGGTCGCGGTCGTCGCGGCGGCACTGGGGCCGCACAACGCCGACTTCTACCAACTCTGGGTCTACTTCGACCCGCAGACCGGGGAGGAGCAGTACCAGAACCTCAGAGTCGACCTGTTCATGGCCCTCACGTCCGGCTTCTTCTGGAACCAGTTCGTCGCGTTGTTCCTCGGCGTGTTCCTCGCGTCCCGCCTGCGCGGGATCTCCCGGGCGTTGGTCGCGGCCGTACCCGCCGGGATGCTGCTCGCGGCCGTCAACCTCGCGGTCGCCTGGCAGGTCTCCGCCGACACCCGCCGACGGCTCGACTGGTGGTCCGAGAACGCCTCGGCGACATTCCCCACCGACCTGCTCGCCGAGGACGGATTCCAGCGTGTCCTGGCCGCCGGACTGGCCGGGTACCCGCTGGCGGCGATCGCCGGAGTCGGCCTCGGCACGCTGGTCGCCCCGATGCTGCGCGCGTCGACGGTCGCCAACACCCTGCTCGCGGTCGTCGCCACGGTCACGTACGGCGGGTTCACCATGATCGTCGGCGGTTGGGTCGCGACCGCGGACTACGAGCCCGTCGCGCTGCTCGCCGGGCTCGCGCTCCTGCCGCCGGCCCCGGTCACCCCCGCCGTGGTCCGCACCGCCCTCGGCGACCACGGCGACGCCTTCACCGTCGCGATGCTGGTCGGCAACGTGGTCTGGGCGACGGTCCTGATCGCCGCCGGGCGACTGGTCGACGCACGCCGCGCCTGACCCATCGAGAGCCGGTTATCTCCGGCGGTCGCACGGGATCGACAAAGGTGATCTGCATCCACTGTTGACTGACGCGTAGCACGTCTGCAACATTTGAACGAGCCCGCGCAAGTTTCAGACCACGGGCTGCTCCATACCCTTCCAACCCCCGGAATTCTCGTACAGTCGCTCCGTACCCCTTCCCTGGCCGCGCGGGAGGACCTGGCCTCGCGGGGCCGCGGCGGCGGTGGACAGGCGGACGGGCGGCGCCCTCGCCTGCCCCCGGGCGGCGAGCGGCGACCGGACCAGACGCCGACCAGGTCCGGTCCCGCGCACCACCCCGCGTCGGTTCCGACCAGCGCCGAAGGAAGGCCATGAGCCACCAACCACCACCGCAGCCCCGTCCTCCACACCGCACGGACCGACCGCGCGTCCGGGCACGTCTGTTCGCGGCACCGCTCGCCGCCGTGACACTGCTGGCCGGGGTCCTCTCCCCCAGCCCGGCCGCCGCCCGCCCCGACGGCGGCACCGGCTCCCCACAGCGGGCCCAGATCGCCGTCGCCGCCAGCCTGACCGCCAGCAGCTCGCACGCCGAGTACCCGGCCGGCAACGCGGGCGACGGCAACCAGGCCAGCTACTGGGAGAGCGGCGGCGGAAACTTCCCGCACTGGATCCAGGCCGACCTCGGCGCGCCCAGCACCGTGAACCGGGTCGTGCTCAAGCTGCCGACCGGCTGGGGCACCCGGACCCAGACCCTCTCCGTCCAGTCCGGCGACAACCCCAACAACCTCGCCACCCTGGTCGCCTCCACCGGCTACACCTTCAACCCGGCCAGCGGCAACACGGTCAGCATCACCCTGCCCACGACCACCACCCGCTACCTGCGGCTGCAGATCACCGCCAACACCGGCTGGCCGGCCGGGCAGCTCTCCGAGTTCGAGGTGCACGGCCCGACCGGCGGCACCGACACCCAGCCGCCCAGCCAGCCGACGAACCTGGCCTACACCCAGCCGGCCAGCGGACAGATCCGGCTCAGCTGGAACGCCTCCAGCGACAACGTCGGTGTCGTCGGCTACGACATCTACGCCAACGGCGCGCTGCGCGGCAACGTCGGCGGCACCGTGCTGACGTACACCGACAACCAGCCGGCCAGCGCCACGGTCTCGTACCACGTCCGGGCCCGGGACGCGGCCGGCAACCTCTCGCCGTCGAGCAACACCGTCACCAGGACCGGCAGCGGTGGCGGCGGGACGAACCTGGCGCTCGGCAAGCCGATCACGGCCTCGTCGACGGTGCACACCTTCGTCGCCGCGAACGCCAACGACAACAGCGTGTCGACGTACTGGGAAGGAGCCGGCGGGACGTACCCGAGCCAGCTCACCGTCGCGCTCGGCGCGAACGCCTCGGTCAACTCCGTCCAGGTGCGGCTGAACCCGGACGCGTCCTGGGGACCGCGTAGCCAGACCATCCAGGTGCTCGGCCGGGAGCAGAACGCCAGTGGCTTCACCAGCCTCTCCCCCGCCACCCTCTACAACTTCGACCCGGCCAGCGGCAACAGCGTGACCATCCCGGTCAGCGCCACCGCCGCCGACGTCCGGCTGTCGATCACCTCGAACTCGGGCTCGCCGGCCGGTCAGGTCGCCGAGTTCGTCGTCCTCGGCACCCCGGCACCGAACCCGGACCTGACCGTCACCGCCGCGACCTGGAGCCCGGCGAACCCGGTCGAGACCGACAGCGTCACCCTGTCGGCGACCGTCCGCAACGCCGGCACCGCCGCGTCCGGCGCCACCACCGTCAACTTCTACCTGGGTACGACCCGGGTCGGCACCGCCAACGTCGGCGGCCTGGCGGCCGGGGCGACCAGCACCGTCACCGCGAACATCGGGCCACGCAACGCCGGCGCCTACCAACTGACCGCCCGGGTCGACGAGGACGACGACGTCGTCGAACTGAACAACACCAACAACGGCTACACCAACCCGTCGACGCTGACCGTGAACCCGGTCGCCAGCTCCGACCTGGTCGGCGCGGTGAGCTGGACGCCCAGCAACCCGTCGCCCGGCGCCACGGTGACCTTCTCGGTGACCATCCGCAACCAGGGCACGGTCGCCTCGGCCGGCGGGTCGCACGGGATCACCGTCACCGTGCTGAACGCCACCGGCGGCACGGTACGCACGCTGACCGGGTCGTACACCGGGGCGATCGCGGCCGGGGGCAGCACCACCCCGGTCAACCTCGGCACCTGGACCGCAGCCAACGGCCGGTACACCGTCCGGACCGTACTCGCCGCCGACGGCAACGAACTGCCGGTGAAGCAGGGCAACAACACCAGCGAGAGCCCGTTCTTCGCCGGTCGGGGCGCGAACCTGCCCTACGAGATGTACGAGGCCGAGGACGGTGTGCTCGGCGGCGGCGCGGCGATCGTCGGACCGAACCGGACCATCGGCGACCTCGCCGGCGAGGCGTCGGGCCGACGGGCGGTGACGCTCAACTCGACCGGCGCGTACGTCGAGTGGACCACCCGGGCGGCGACCAACACCCTGGTCACCCGCTTCTCCATCCCGGACGCCCCGGGTGGCGGCGGCCAGAACTCGACGATCAACATCTACGTCAACGGCGCCTTCCACAAGGCGTTGCCGCTGACCTCCCGGTACGCCTGGCTCTACGGCAACGAGGCGAGCCCGAACAACTCGCCCGGCTCCGGTGGCCCCCGGCACATCTACGACGAGGCGAACATCATGCTCGACTCGTCGGTGCCGGCCGGCAGCCGGATCCGGTTGCAGAAGGACCCGGCGAACACCACCACCTACGCGATCGACTTCATCAACACCGAGCAGGTCTCGCCCCGGGCCAACCCGGACCCGGCCCGCTACGTCACCCCGGCCGGCACCAGCCACCAGGACGTGCAGAACGCCCTGGACCGGGTGCGGATGGACACCACCAACACCCTGGTCGGCGTCTACCTGCCGGCGGGCACCTACAGCACGGCACAGAAGTTCCAGGTGTACGGCAAGGCGGTCAAGGTGGTCGGCGCGGGCATCTGGTACACCCGCTTCGCCACCCCGCCCGGGCAGGAGAACACCGACGCCGGTTTCCGGGTGGAGGGCACCGCGAACGGCTCGTCCTTCGAGCACCTCGCCTTCTTCGGCAACTACGTCACCCGGATCGACGGCCCCGGCAAGGTCTGGGGTGAACTGCAGAACGTTTCGAACCTGACCTTCGACAACGTCTGGGTCGAGCACACCGTCTGCATGTTCTGGGGCGTACACGTCAACAACATCAAGATCACCAATTCGCGGATCCGCAACACCTTCGCGGACGCGGTCAACATGACCAACGGCAGCACGAACAACCTGGTCAGCAATGTCGAGGGTCGGGGCAACGGCGACGACGCCTTCGCGCTCTTCTCGGCGACCGACGCCGGTGGCGGCGCGAACACCGGCAACGTCTTCGAGAACCTGACCGCGACGCTGACCTGGCGGGCGGCGGGCGTGGCGGTGTACGGCGGCCAGGACAACATCTTCCGCAACATGTACATCGCCGACCAGCTCACCTACTCCGGCATCACGATCAGCTCGCTGGACTTCGGATATCCGTTCATC
This sequence comes from Plantactinospora sonchi, assembly GCF_036422035.1. Lineage (NCBI taxonomy): Bacteria > Bacillati > Actinomycetota > Actinomycetes > Micromonosporales > Micromonosporaceae > Plantactinospora > Plantactinospora sonchi. The sequence continues at coordinate 253,275 of NZ_JAZGQK010000007.1, read as the reverse complement.
GGGTTCGGGCCGGGGCTGACCCGGGTCGAGAACGCCTCGGTCGTCCGGGCCGGCGGCCACTTCTGGGGAGCGCAGACCTTCCCGGCGATCTGGGTCTTCGCCGCCTCGAAGGAGATGCGGGGAATCCGGGTCACCGACGTGGACATCGTCGACCCGACGTACCACGGGATCATGTTCCAGACCAAGTACAACGGCGGCCAGCCGGAGAACGCGGTCACCGACACGATATTCACCAACGTCTCGATCAGCGGGGCGCAGCGCAGCGGGGACGCGTACGACGCCAAGTCCGGCTTCGGGATCTGGGCCAACGAGATGCCGGAGCCCGGCCAGGGCCCGGCGGTCGGCACGGCGGTATTCAACAACCTGCGGTTGAGCAACAACTACCAGAACATCCGCAACACCACGTCCACCTTCACCATCACCGTCAACTGAGGTGCAAGGAAGGGCCCCCTCTCATCGCATTCGGTTGTGGAGGGGCCCCGTCCTAACACCGCTGGCAGCGGCACCGGGTGCCGTCGGGAGTTCCCGCTCCCGACGGCACCCGTACGTCTTCCGACGCTGCCCCCGAGCGGTCCACCCGGGCCCGTCGCGGCCCGGACGGCGGGCCGGGTACGGCCGCAGCGGCCCGCCGCAGGACCGCGTCACCGGGCGCGCTGATGGTCCGCGCCGAGAACTTTCGCCGGATCGGATCGCTCGACCGCTTGCCTCCGGGTGTGCTCCGCACCTAGCGTATGACGGCCATCACTCCAGACGAGGGAAGCGACCTGGTGCCGATCGTCCCGAACGACCTGGCCGAGACGGTCCGGTCGGCGCAGGACGGGGACGAAGAAGCCTTCCGCCTGCTCTACCGCAGTCTCCAGCCGGGACTGCTGCGGTACCTGACCATGCTGGTCGGCGCCGACGCCGAGGACGTGGCCTCCGAGACCTGGCTGCAGATCGCCCGGGACCTCGGCACCTTCGTCGGCGGTCCGGGCTTCCCGGCCTGGGCGACCCGGATCGCCCGGAACCGTGCCCTGGACCACCTACGGCACCAGCGTCGCCGTCCGGCGCTGCCGGTGCCGGTCGAGGCGCTCGCCGAGCTGCCCTCCGCCGAGGACACCGCCGAACGGGCCAGCGAAGGACTCGACACCGACGCGGCCATCGCGTTGATCGCCACGCTCCCCCAGACCGAAGCCGAGGCCGTCCTGTTACGCGCCGTCATCGGACTGGACGCCGAGAGTACGGCCCGGGTACTGGGCAAACGCCCTGGCGCGGTGCGTACCGCCGCACACCGTGGGTTGCGACGACTGGCCCGCCTCCTTGAACAGGACCACCCGAACCGGGCCGACGGGCCCGCCACCACCAACGGGGTGACCGGGCGACCGGCTGCCGTACCCTCCGACAAGGATGTCGAGGCTGGGCGGATATGGCGCTGAGAAGGCAATGGACGGGGTTTCGCCGAGGGAGTCGGCCTCGGATCGACGCAGCCGGGGCGGAACGGCTGCTGGACTCCGCCGGTACCGGATCCGAACCGCTCGCCGTGCTGCTCTCGGCCGCCGCAGCGCCCGCCCGCACCGGTGAACTCGCCGGGGAGGAGGCGGCGATGGCGGCCTTCCGGACAACCCGGCGAGCCCGCACCGAGGTTCCGGCCCCGGCGACCGCGACAGCCCCCGACAACGTCCCCGGCATCCGCGACAGCACCGCCGCCCCCGGCATCCGCGACGGTGTTGTTGTCCCGGTGGGCGGCGACGGTGTCACACCGTCCGGCCCGGCACGGCCTGCCGCGCGACGCCGCCGACTGACCGGCGGCGCCGGTGTCTGGGCAGCCGCCGCCGCCGTCACCCTGACCACCGGAGTGGCGTTGGCAGCCGACCTGGTGACGCCGAACCTCCTGCCACCGTCCGGTCCGGTACCGACCACCGCACCCGTGCCGACCCTGCCCGGAACCGTCCCACCGACCCCGACCCCGACGGCACGGGCCAGCGCCCCTGTCACCGTGCCGCCCGATGCCACCGGTACCGGCACACCCGCCGCCGGCCCCGCCGACTCGGGTCTCTGGCCCCCACCGCAGTCGATCGTGAAGAAGTGCCGTCGGCACCTCGCCGACGACGCGGGAAACGGCGACGCCGACGGGAAACCACCGGCGAAGGCCCTGGTCGCTGCCGCCGGCGGCAGCGCCGAGGTCGACGCGTACTGCCGCCGGGCGCTGGACGCCGAACCGACGCCCGGCAACGACAACGGACCCGGGAACGGCAACGGGACCGGTAACGGCAACGGCAACGGCAACGGCAACGGGACCGGTAACGGCAATGACAACGGGACCGGTAACGACAACGGCAACGGACCCGGGAACGGCAACGGGACCGGTAACAGCAACGGCAACGGCAACGGCAACGGGACCGGTAACGGCAACGGCAACATGGACGGCGGTTAGCGGGCGCCGAGTGCGACACCCGCTGGGTGGACTGGCGGAGAGCCGGACCGACCGTCGAAGGACGGTCGCCGCCGGCAGGACGGCGTCGGCCAGGTCACCAGGCCGGCGGAGCCGACCCGGCGACCCGGATCATCGACGGAACAGGTCCACCGGGACAGCCTCGGCGAGCAACCGGTAGCCGGTCGGATTGAGGTGCAGGTGGTCACCGGTGTCGACGGCGGCGAGCAGCCGGCGGGGGTGCTCGGGATCCCGGACGGCGAGATCGAAGTCGAGCACCTCGTCGAACCGGCCGCTGGTACGGATCCAACCATTGACCGCCTGCCGCGAAGCCTCCCGGAACCCCGCCGGGTCGTCGTAGTCAAGATGGCCGCCGAACGGGGCCAGGGTGGCGCCGTACACCCGGATCCCCTGTGCGTGGGCCCGGGTGACGATCTGGTCGTACGCGCAGATCAGATCGTCGGTGACCGCCTTCTGCGCGGCTTCGGTGGCGCTGGCGGTGCCGATGTCGTTGACCCCCTCGAACACGACCAGCCACCGTACCCCGGACTGTGCCAGCACATCCCGGTCCAGCCGGGCCAGGGCGTTCGGGCCGAGACCGTCGTTGAGGACGCGGTTTCCGCCGGCGCCCTGGTTGAGCACGGCGAGATCGGTGTCGTACGCCTGCAGCCGGTCGAGCAACTGGTCCGGCCACCGGTCGTTGCCGTCGGTCGTGGACCCTCGGCCGTCGGTCAACGAGTCACCGAGCATCACGACGGCGGCGGTGGCCGACGACGCGGGCACCTCCAGCCCACCGAGGAAGTACCAGTGCTCGACCGGGGTGGCCCCGGGCAGGCCGGTCTGCTCGACGTGGTACCCGTGGAGCAGGTGGGAGGTGGTCCGGGAACCGGGGTGCGAGGTCACCTCGGTCGACGGATGCCCCTGCGCGAGATAGAGCGTGACGGTCAGGTTGGACCGGGCCGGGAGCGGAAGGTCGATCGGGTCGGAGACGAGTTGCGCGCCGGCCGGGACCGTCGCCGAGCGACGGCCGCCGAAGGTCGCCGGCCGTGTCGTACCCGGTTCGGTTCCGCTGACTCCGGCCCGACCGCCGGCCGGGAGCGCCACCGCGACCGCCGCGACCGACAGTGGCACCCGGCCGAAGGTGTTGGCCAGACGTAGCCGCAGGCGCTGTCCGCCCACCGAGACCCGCACCGTCTGGCGCAGGGTGCTGTCCGTCATGACCAGGTGCTCCCCGGTGAACGGCAGGGGTGGCAGGTTGGCCGGCTCGGTCAACTGCGGCATCGCCGCCCAGCTCGCCACCCACCGCGATGCCGCCGTCGTCGCGCCCGGTCCCGGCGACGTCACGTCGTTCATGAATGCACTCCCTTCGGCAGCGCACCCTGAACCGTCGCTCCGACCAGCCCAGATGGCGACAGCGTCGGCGCCCGGAGCAGCCGGAGCGGTGACCGGAACGAGCCGCCCGCCGCCGGTACCTTATCTAGTCCGCCTGGGACGGGCGGGTCAGCGCCGACAGGGCCGGAGGGTGCCGGTGGTGCGGGCGGTCCGCGTGGAGCCGTCCTTGAAGGCGACCTCGGCGGTGACGGTGATCTGACCGCCCGCCGCGTTCCGCGCCTCGGCCCGGAACGGGCCGAGCGTGCCGAGCCAGGATCCGCTGTCTCCGCCGAGGCTGCGGGCCGACCGGGTGCCCTCGAACGGCACCGGCGTGCGGACCTGGTAGCGGAACTTCGCCGCCGAGACGTCGCCCGGACCGCCCACCCGGATCGTGACCAGCGCCCAGCTCGGATCGCCGCATCCCTCCTGGTGCAGGCCCGCGAAGTCCTGCGACTGTCCCAGCCCGCCGGTCAGGCCGACCGTCACCGTCGAGCGCTGGGCCATGGTGCGCGGCCGGCTGGTCGGGGCGCCGGTGGTGGCCGCCGGCCGGGTGCTCCGGGTCGGGCCGGGGGTGCTGGCGGGCGGGCTCGGACTCGGCCCGGTCGGCGTCGCGGACGGGGTAGGCGAGGCGGACGCGGACATCCCGTCCGCCCAGCGCGGCGCCTCGGCGGCGCCACCGCCGGCACCGCCGCAGCCGGCCGAGGACGGCAGGACCACCGCACCCGCCAGGGCGAGGGCGGCAACAGTTCGGGTACGTCGTGGGTCGAGAAGAGTCACCGTTATCCCGTCCGTCGTCTTAGTCCAATTCGCGACAAGCCGGGTCGACCGTAGTCCTGTCGGTCGATGCGACGCAATGCGACTCAGAAAGTGGGACAAGTCCGCCTTCGTGCACAAGGGATCCGTACCGGTACCGGTCGGGTCGGCGGTACGCCCTGGACGGTCCGGTTCACTCGACGACCCAGGGCGGCTGCGTCACCGGACAACCTGATGACCTCGTCACCGCCCGGGACCGTCGCCGCCCGGATCCGAGGGCGGCAGCAGCGTTGTCGGGAGCGGACGGTGGTGCAGGACGTCGAGCCGGGACACCGCCCGGGTCAGCACGACGTAGAGGCGCTGCCGGCCCCGCGGCTCCACCTCGATGATCTCGACCGGTTCCACCACGACCACATGGTCGTACTCCAGGCCCTTGGCCAGGGTGGCCGGCAGTAGCGTCACCCGGGCGCCGTCGGCGTTCTCGTCCACCCCGGTCGCGGTGATCCCGGCGTCGGCCAGCGCCACCGCCAGCGCCGACAGCCGCTCGTCGGTGGCGATGACCGCGATCGAGCCGTCCCGGGCGAGCGCGGCCCGAACCGCCGTGACGGTCGCGGCCGCCAGGTCGGCCACCGGCCGGATCCGCAGTTCCCCGTCGGTACGGACCGAGCGGGTCACCGGGACCTCGACGCCCAGTTCGGGCAGGAGCCGGTTCGCCAGGTCCAGGATGGCCGCCGGCACCCGGAAACCGGCGGTCAGCGGCATGACCGTCGCGTCCGGGCGGCCGAGGTGCGTCAACTGCTCCCGCCAGTCCGAGGCGGCCCACGGGGTGGTGCCCTGTGCGAGGTCGCCGAGCACGGTCAGCGAGCCGTGTCGGCAGCGTCGTGCGACGGCGCGGCACTGCATCGGGGAGAGGTCCTGGGCTTCGTCGACGACGATGTGCCCGTGTCCGGGCAGATGGTCGAGCAGCCCGGCGATCTCGTCGAGGAGCACCAGGTCCGCCTCGGACCAGTTCGCGCTCCGGGCCCTCCGGCCGATCGCGCTCCGGGATGTCCGGGGCCGGATGAGCGCCGCCTGTTCGACGCTGTCGAGGATGCCGTCCGCTGCCCGGGCCAGCGTGGCGGGATCGCCGAGGAGCAGGGTCAGCAGCTCTTCCGGGCGGATCGTCGGCCAGACCGTGTCGAGGAACGTGGTGACGGGTCGGCAGCGTGCCGTCCGCCGTAGCCAGGCGGCGCCCGGGGTCTCGCCCCGAGCCTCGGCCTGCCGCCGCAACCGGTCGGCGACACGGGCGCGGAGCCGCTCCCGAGCGATGCCGTACGGCAGGTCCTCCCGGCGTACGTCGTCGACCAGCCGGCGGAGCGACTCGACCGGCAGCCGCCAGCGGTACGAGCCGTCCGGTACGACGAGCGGGCCGGCCGGCTCGGTGACCCGGTCCCGCACGGCCCGCTGGAGCACGGCGGCCATCCGTGGGTCGTGTTTGACCACGGCCGCGGCCTCGCTGTCCACGGCCGTCACCGGGTGTCGGTCGATCAGCTCCGCCAGGGTGCGCTGGGCGACGTCGACCTCGCCGAGCGTGGGCAGCACCGCGGCGATGTACCGCAGGAAGGCCGGGTTCGGTCCGACCACCAGGACGCCGCCCCGCCGCAGCCGTTGCCGGTGGGTGTAGAGGAGGTAGGCGGCCCGGTGCAGCCCGACCGCGGTCTTGCCGCTGCCCGGCCCGCCCTGCACACAGACCGTCCGGTCGAGGTCGAGGCGGACCAGTTCGTCCTGCTCCGGCTGGATGGTCGCGACGATGTCCCGCATCGGTCCGACCCGGGGCCGTTCGATCTCGGCGGCGACCAGTCGGCTCACGGTGTCCGGCGCCGTGCCCGTGTCGAGCCGCTCGTCCTCGAAGCCGGTCAGCTCGGCCGGGTGGCCGCCGGTCCAGCCGTACCGTCGGCGCTCCCGTACGCCGAGCGGCTCGCGGACGCTGGCCCGGTAGAACGCGCGGGAGACCGGTGCCCGCCAGTCGATGACCAGTGGTTGTCCGGACTCGTCGGTGACGTGCCGACGGCCGAGGTGGTAGCGCTGCCCCCGGTGCTCCCCGGCGGTCGGGGCCGTGCCGAACCAGAGCCGCCCGAAGTACAGCGGCCCGTCGGGCTCCTCGGCCAGCTCCTTCGCGTGGCTCTTGAGCATCCGCCCGAGGGTCTCGGCCGTATACCGGTCTCCGGCGACGACGTCTCCGGTGGCCACCCGCAGCCGGGCGGTGGCCAGCATTCCGGCGAGCGCGGATCGGACGGCGGCCAGCCGGGCCCGCTCCTCTACGAGTTCAGGGGGAATCATGATGCCCCTCTCCAGGACGAATTCTTAACTAGGTAAAGATAGCAACTTAGTCAAGAAATTGACCCCGTCAAGGAGGTGTTAGGATCGGCCACATGACAGAGCGGCCGGGACTGCGGGAACGGAAGCGGCAGCGCACCCACGACGCGCTCTCCGCTGCGGCGATCGCGCTCTTCCTGGAGCGCGGATACGACCGCGTCTCGGTCGCCGACGTGGCCGCCGCCGCCGAGGTATCCAAGCCCACGCTCTTCAAGTACTTTCCGAGCAAGGAGGACCTGGTCCTGCACCGGATCCTCGACCACCGGGGCGAGGCAGCCCGGGTGGTCCGCGAGCGGGCGGTGGACGAGGCCCCGCTCACCGCGCTGTCCCAGCACTTCCTGGCCGGTCTCGACCGCCGGGACCCGGTGACCGGACTCAACGACCACCCGGAGGTCCTCGCCTTCCACGCCATGGTCTTCGGCACGCCCAGCCTGGCCGCCCGCGTCGCCGAGTACGCCACGCACGACGAAGCCGCCCTCGCCCAGGCCCTCGCCGAGGCGTCGCCGGCGCAGCCGTCACCGGACGACGCCCCGCCGACGCACAACGACCTCACCGACCTCACCGCGCGGCTCGCGGCGAGTCAGATCATCGCGGTGCAACGCGTCCTGGCCAGGGAGATCTGGCGCCGGTTGGCCGAGGGACGAAGCGCGGACGAACTGCATCCGGAGGCGGTCGCCGCCGTCCGGCAAGCGTTCGACCTGCTCGCCACGGGGCTCGCGCGGTACGCCGGAACGACCGGCGTCTAGGGTCGCGTCCGGCCCGGTGGCGGGGCGACCGGTGGACGCCGGGCGAACGACGGCGCGTGCTCGGGGCGTACCCCGACGCCGACGAGGCGGGCCGGGACAACGGAGATCGCCGGGAACCGGCGCAGCACGGCCAGCACCGGCTCGGGTGGTCCGGCCCGCCGACCCCGCAGGATCGGCTCGACCAGGTTGCGGTGCAGCAACCGCTGCAGCCGCTGCGTCAGCACCGTCGGCAGCAGTCGGCGGGCCCGGACCGCCGCCAGTTCGGCCGGGGTGACGCCGCCGCGCCGCAGCGGCCCGGCGAGCAGGGTCGCGGCAGCCACCGCGTCCTGCACGGCGAGGTTGATGCCGACCCCGCCGACCGGGGACATCGCGTGCGCCGCGTCGCCCAGGCAGAGCAGCCCGTCGACGTGCCAGCGGTCGAGCCGGTTCAGTCGTACGTCGAGATGTTTGACGTCGTCCATCGAGGCGATGGCGTCGACGCGGTCGGCGAACCGGGGCCCCAGCTCCGCGATGTCCCGGCGGAACGCCTCCACCCCCCGGGCCCGCAACCGCGCGTCGGAACCCTTGGCGGCGATGTACGCGATCTGCAGGTACCCCTCCCGGGGGATGACCACCGCGAACCGGCCGTTCCCGACCCGGGGTGTCAGCCCGGCCGGGTCGTCCGCCGGGTCGCGGGGCAGCCGGAACCACCAGGCGTCGATCGGCACCGGAAACTCCCGGGGCACCAGGTCGGCCTGCTGCCGGGCGATCGACCAGCGCCCGTCGCAGGCGACGGTCAGGTCGGCGAGGATCTCGCCCGTGCCGCCGTCCGGCCCCCGGTAGCGGACCCCCCGGACGCGTCCGTCCTCCCGGATCAGCCCGGTCACCTCGGTACGCATCCGCAGGGTGAAGGTGGGCTCCTCGGCACCGGCTTCGGCGAGTAGGTTGAGCAGGTCCCACTGCGGCACCATCGCGACGTACGGGTGCGGGATGCGCAGCCGACGGAAGTCCGCGACGACGATCCGCCGACCGTCGCCGAGCGGAAAGACGACCTCGTCCACCCGGCTCTGCGGCAGTCTCGCGAACCGCTCCCCCAGGCCGAGCTCGTCGAGCAGCCGCAGCGTCGAGGGGTGCACCGTGTCGCCCCGGAAGTCGCGCAGGAAGTCGCCGTGCTTCTCCAGCACGGTCACCGCGACGCCGGCCCGGGCCAGCAGCAGTCCCAGCATCATGCCGGCCGGGCCACCCCCGATGACGACGCAAGTCGTATGCTCGCCCATCCCGCCCCCTTATTCATCGCACGATGAATTGTGTCCCCACGGTAACCCCCGGGCGCGAGGCCGGCAACGGTTCTCGATGCGGCGTCCCGAGCCACCGACGTGGTCCACGGCAGTGGCGGACGACGGCGGGCGGCGTCAGGCGCGGAGGTCCCGCCACCGGCTCGGCGCGGTGCAGACAGACACCGTGAGGGTGCGGTGCGGGTTGACGCCCGAGGCTGGCCAGGAACTGCTACTCGGCTACCGGCTGGTCCCGGCCGACTGATCGAACCCCGGCCGGCAACCTCCGCCGCCGCCATGGCGCCTCCACCTGGTAGAAACGAGCGGTGACCCGCAACATCGCGACGAACACCCGTGTCGACCGGTCGGAACTGCTCGACTTCCTGCGTTCCCGGCACCGCGCCGTCCTGCTGACCACCCGGGCCGACGGCCGACCGCAGTCCTCCCCGGTGGCCTGCGGGATCGACACCGCCGGCCGGCTCGTCGTCTCGACGTACCCGGAGCGGGCCAAGGTGGCCAACATCCGCCGGGATCCACGGGTGTCGGCCTGCGTACTCTCCGACGACTGGAACGGCCCCTGGGTGCAGCTCGACGGTACCGCCGAGGTGCTCGACCTACCGGAGGCGCTGGAGCCGCTGGTGGAGTACTTCCGCTGCATCTCCGGTGAGCACCCGGACTGGGACGAGTACCGGGAGGCCATGCGCCGGCAGGGCAAGTCGTTGATCCGGGTCACCATCGACAGCTGGGGCCCGATCGCCACCGGTGGTTTCCCGGCCCGACTCGCCGGCTGAACCCTCCGTCCGGAACCGACAGCGGTCCCGGACACGCGTCGTGCACACCCACACGTCCGCGGCCACCCGCCCGGCTCAGGTCCACTGTGGAAGAGTTCTGCGCTCTTACCCACGCCGTGCCGGTCGGGTCCGACCAGACGTGAGTAGGATCACCGGGCAGTGCCGGTCCCAATCAGAGGAGGACCACGTGGCGGTGACCTGCCGATCGTGCGGTACCGAGGACGACAGCGGCAGCCCGTACTGCCTCAACCCTGGCTGCGGCGCCCGGTTGGCCTCGCTGGCCGAGGAGGCGACCACCCCGCCCGACGCCGAATCCGATGCCCCGGCCGCCAGCGCGGCGGCCGCCGGTACGTCCGACCGAGCCACGAGGTCGACAGCCCGGAAGTCCCGTGGAACGACACCGGACACCACACCGAAGGCCGGCGAGCCGACGTCCTCTTCCGTGACGCCCGCAGCCGAGGCCGGGGAACCGGCCAGCACCCCGCCGACCACCAGCGCCCGGGCCGGAGAAACGGCCAGCACCCCGCCGCACGCCACCGTCCGGGCCGGAGAACCGGCCAGCACCCCGCCGACCACCACCGCCGGGGCCGGTACGACCGCACCGACGACCGCCGGGGCCGCCACGTCGGAAGCCGGCGCGGTCGACACACCGGTGACCGGCGGGACCGGGACCACCGCGCCCCGGGCCGGCACGCCGACCGAGGTACGGGCCGGGACGACAACCGGAGCGCCCGCCGATCCGACGCCGGTCCCCGGGGAATCGGCTGGGGCGACCGGTACGCCGCCGCAGTCCGGGAAACCCGCCGACGGATCCGTCGACTCCGTGACCGCGCTCGGTACACAGGCTGGTGCGGCGGGCGGCGCGGCCACGGGTTCCGGCACCCCCGCCGCGTCACCCGGCGGCACAGCGGCGCCGGCCGGACCGCCCGGGACAGCCGCCACGGCGCCGACGGGCGCCAGCGGCACGGCGTCGGCGACCGGGCTCGGGGCGGTGGCCGGCAAACTCGCCGCGGTCCGGTCTCTTCCGTCCCGGCTCCGCGCCGGCCGGTCGACTCCCACCCGCGGGGCCCGCTCCGGCGACCGGCCCGAACAGCCCGCCACCGACCCCGCGGACGGGTCCGCGCCACTGCCTCCCGGCGGCGGAGCCCGCTGGATGCCGGCCGCGGCGGCGCTGGCTCTGGTGGCCGGCCTCGGCGTAGCCGTGCCCTGGGTCATCGGAGACGACGATCCCGAACGATCGGCCCAGCCGCCCACCCAGGCGATGGTCCCGGCGCCGGTCGTACCGCTGCCGTCGGCCACCGCGCTACCGGGCACGCCGTCGGCCACTCCGAAGGCACCCGCCGCAACGACGCCCCGGCGTACCAGCCCGACGGCTCCCGATCGCACCGGCCGGCCCGGGCAGCCGGCGCCCCGCGACACAAAGCCGGCACCGCCACCGCCACGGCGTACCACCACGGCACCAAAGCCCTCGATCACCGTCTCGACCAGCCGGAGCCACTGCACGGGCTGGGATGCGGGCAACGGCTGGACCATCGTGGTGGACGTGACCGTACGCAATGGACGGGGCAGGTCCGCGTCCGGAACCCACGGCTACGACCGGAACGTCGGGGGCTCCGGCACGTACCAACTCTCCGGCGGAGGTACGTCGTACTCGGGTGAGCTGCCGCCGAACCTCGGCGACAACCCGGAGCTGACCCAGTCGTCGGTGAGCTGGAGCGTGACGGTACGGCTCGATAACGGCGCGACGGTGACCAAATCCGGTACGGCGTCCAGGCCGTCCTCCTGCTGAAACCGTCGCCCCGGGTGGCCTGGGTCAGCCGGCCCGGACGTGTCCCGTCCCGGGTCGCCGCGGGACTCAGCCCGCGAAGCGCTCGGCCAGCTCGCGGTACGTCCGCGCGACGACCCGCAACCGGTCCGCCCGGAACCGTCCCGGCTCCCGCTGGTAGACCTCGCGTCCCCGGTCGGTGCGGAACGCCTCCGGTGGTACGGCCTCCGCACCGGCCGGGACGAACTTCAGCACCTCGCCGACGGCGGCGGCGGCTCCGCGCAGGTCGACCCGCGCGTCGCGGCGCTGCTCGGCGCTGAACCCGGCCGGGTCGGTCGGAGCGCTCCGGGCGATCAGGTCGGCCACCCACAGCCACTCCCCCGGATCGAGCAGCTCCGACGGGTGCTCGGCGCCGAACCGGGGCTCCTCCGGATCAGGCAGGAACGGCTGCTGCGGAATCCGGAACATGAACTCCCGCCCGGTCCCGCAGCTCGGGCAAGCACCGGTGTACCGGCTGGCGAGGTCGTCCTCGACCGAGACCACTGCGCTGTCCGGCTCGAAATCGCTCTCGCCGCAGGCGTCGCAGGGGTGCAACTCCATGTAGAGGTAGGCCTCGGCACTGGTCCGGGCCAGCCGCAGTGTCATGGCCCGACCCTACTGCTAGGGCGGTCGTATCCGGGGCCGCCGGTCGGGCACTAGCATGTGCCGGTGGCATCTGGCCCAGACGTACCGGTGACCGTGCTGCCGATCGGCCTCTTCGTCGGCAGCTTTCCGGGTGACGTCGACGACGACGCGGAGTTGCGGCACGAGGTCCGTCGAGGCGCCGACATCCACGCGCTGTCGGACGAGGAGTTCGTCGCCTGGGTCGCGGCGCACGGTACGGACGGGACACCCGACGGCGGGCCGCCGAGCCGGAGCCTGCTGGAGCGGGAACTGCGCACCCAGGACGTCGTTGACCCGGCACCGATCCTCGACGGGCTGCTCGACCGGGGCCTGCTGGTCACGGTTCCCACGGACGAGGCGGCGGCGGTCGATTTCGCCCGCACGCACCGGGTCGTCCCGACGATGTACGGCCTCGGCAACTCGCCGGAGGAGCCGGACCTGTACTCGATCGGTCTGATCGGTTCCGAACAGCTCCGGGTGACCCGAGCGGTGTTCGAGTTGTGGGCCTGGTCCGAGGTGGACGACAACCTCTGGTCGGCCTGCGAGTCGTTCGCCGAACAGGAACGCGACGCCGGCGGCGACGACCCCGAGTTGTGTGATCCCCGCCGGGTGCTGACCGGCTTCCTCGTGGCGCTGACCGGGCTGCTCGCCACCGAGGCCGCCCACCTCGACGTGGTACGCGGCAACAGCGTCCTGGAGGGGTTGCGATGAGTGTGGGCGACGTGGCGAGCGACGGTACGGGTGTGTCGGCCAACCCCCCGCCGGGCGGGCTGCTGTTCCCGGTCGGGCACTACCTCGGCGCCGTGTATCCCGGCGCGGAAGAACCACCGGCCTATCATCGCCTTCGCGTCGGGGACAGTGTGGTCCGGCTCTTCTCCGAGGAGGAGTTCGGGTTGTGGGTACTGGCCCACGGCCTGCCCGGCCGTCCGGTCGACCAGCCGTGGACGCTGGCCGCCCTCGCCGAGTCGGTACGTCGGCGCGACGGGCGCGACGTGACGCCGCTCCTGCACGAGTTGCTGGCCGAGGGGGCGCTGGCCGAGGTGACGCCCGGCACCGGGGACGCGGTCGCCTTCGCCCACGCCCACCGCTTCCGCTCGCTGCTGACCGGGCTGGGGATGAGCCCCGACGACCCGGAACGGTTCCTCCTCGGTCTGCTCGGGCGGCCGCTGGCGATGGTCGACGAGCCGACCTACGAGCTCTGGCAGTGGGCACCGCTGCACGCCAGCATCTGGGACGTCTGCCGAGCACTCGCCGAGGTCGACCCGGGGCCGGGCGGCCGTCCGGGCGATCCGGAGCTGCGGTTGACCGAGGTACTGGGCCGGCTCCAGGTGTTGATCGCCAGCAGCGCCGGTTACCTCGACGAGGTGCGCCGGTAGCCGGCGCTCGGCCACTCGGCACCCACCGCGAGGAGCTCCTATTGGCCGATGGTCCGCGACGGCTCCGCCGCGCTGCCCCGATCTAGCGTCGGCCCGTCGACGCCTCCGGCGGCACCGGGCCGGTGAGCGCCTCGGTCAGTACCGCCCATGGAGTTGACGGCGAGCACCCGCCGGTACTGGTTTCGCCGCGCCTCCAGCCGGTCCCGGCGGAAGTCGTCGGGATACTCGGCACGCATCTGCCGGCCCCGGTCTGTCCAGAAGGCCGCGTCCGGCGGCCCGACCGCACCGTCCGGGACAAACTTGAGCACCTCGTCGATCGCGACAGCCGCCCCGGCCAGATCCGCCTCTCGCTCGGCGGCCAACTCGCCGAGGTCACCGATCGGCTCGTGCGCGAAGTTGGCCGCCGCCCACAACCATTCACCAGCGTCGAGCAGCTCGGACGGCTCGGGGCCGCCGAACCGCAACTCCGCCGTGGGCGGCGGCACCGTGTCGGGGAGCCGGAAGACGAACTCCCGCTTGGTGCCGCAGCCCGCGCACGGGCCGTCGTACCGGCTGGCCAGGTCACCCTCGGCCATGATGACCGCGCTGCGGCACTCGAACTCGGCCTCGCCGCACACGTCGCAGGGCCGCATAGCCATGTAGAGGTGTGCCTCCTCCACCGAACGTTCCAGCCGCAACGCCACGCCTTGCCCTCCGGTTCCTCCAAGCCGCCGCGGACAGCGGGCTCAGCCGTCGACCATGGTAATTCGTACGACGTAGTCATAAGTGCCGACGCCGTCGGAGCTGCTCGTCAGCAACGAAAAATTCGTCGACCGCGCCGCGATCCGATGGCCGACGAACCCGTGAGGAGCCGCACATTGCCGCGCCCACTCCGCCATCTGGCGCATCACGCTGGCCGGAGCGCTGTGTCAGGCCCCGGGGTCGACGTTCGGGTCGAAGTCCACGTCGACGTCGTCCTCGGGAACCGCGAACGGCTGCCGGTCGCCGAACAATCGCCGGCGACGCTCCGCCTGCTCGCCGCGGATCTTCTCGTGGGCTCGCTCGACCACCTCGGGGCTGAAAGTCCGCCGGCTCCAGCGCTGCCCGTCGGCGTCCTCCGTGCCGGGCTTCGCCTGGTCGCTCGCGTCGGTCATGTCGGCCAGACTAGCCGGAGGCTGATATGCCTGTCGCCTGCGCCTTGGGTACCGTCGGCGGCGACGGACACACGGGAGGGCCCATGTCGGACGAGCGGTACTACGAGCTGTCGATCGCGGCGGCGCGGCAGCAGGGTTTCCTGACCCGCGCCCAACTGGCCCGGCTCGGGGTCGACGACGGCGAGCTGGATCGCCTCCGGGAGGCCGCGCTGCTGACCGAGCTCGACGACGGCGTCTACCAGCACGCCGCCAGCTCGGTGGCGCCCAGGTACGGCTATTCCTACGCCGCGTGGCTGGCGCTGGCTCCCGACCGGTTCCGCTGGGAGCGGCCGCAGACCGCGACCGACGACGCCGTGCTGTCGCACGAGTCGGCGGCCCGGCTACTCGGCCTCGGGGCGCTCGCCGTGCCGCGGAGGATCTTCACCGCGCCGGCCGAGCTGCCCGCGCCACGGGCCACGATCATCCGTGTCGAACGGCTGGCGCCGGCGGACGTCACCGTCGTCGAGGGCCTTCCGGTGACCACGCCGTTCCGGACGATCCTGGATCTGATGCGGGACTTCACCGACCACGACGACTTCGGGCGCGCGCTCCACGACGCCGTTCGGCGCGATCTGGTGGACCTTCAGGAGGTCTATGACGCCTTGCTGCCACTCGCTCAGGTCCACAGTTTCCCGACTGCCGGACCGGATTTCGTCGCCTACTTCCTGCCGGACCTCGATCCGTCCGGACTGGCGCCAAGGAACTTGCGGGCCTATGCGGAGCTGACGGCTGCCGACAGCGTCGCTGAAGCGCAGAGCCGGGTCGCGGTCCTGTTGGCCGAGCTGAGTCATCCGAACGGTATTCAGCACTTTGCCGACGACGGACTGAGCCGGCAGATCGCCGCCGAGATCGTCGGGCGGCTGCGTCGGGTCCGGTAGCGCCGGCTCCCGGGGGACGAGGCAGACTCAGCTCCCTGAGTCTGCCCGCGCCGCTCCGTCGCCATCGTTCCCCCACGCCGACCGGCCGCTCGCTGCGAGGACCCGGGCGACCGACTCGCGAAGGTCGGCAAGCTCGGCCGCACTGAGCTGGAAGAGCAGCTCGTCCCGGACGGCCCGCTCGCGCAGTCCCGGGTCGCCGAGCAGAGCCTTGAGCGCCACCACGACCGCCGCGCCGCGCTCCTCGGGCGCCGCCGCGTAGGCCCGCGCGAGGAGGTCGGCCTCGGCCGGCGGCACGCCGTGGTCGGTGTGCAGGGTGAAGTATGGATGCACGATCGTGCCGTTGTTGATCTCCGGATCGCGGTCGAAGCCGGGGTCCAGGACGCCACGCAGCGCGAGCCGGATGCCGTCCCACTTGCGGCTGACGTCCTCTGGCGTGGCGTCAGTGTGCAGCCAGCGCTGGAGTTGGTCCGCGTAGTACTCGCTCCGCTTCCACTGCTCGGGTGTCCAGTCGGCCGGCCCGCCGTCGGCCTTGTCAGCCGGCCCGCCGTCGGCCTTGTCGGCGGGTGATTTCTCGTGCCCGAGCCACGCCGCCCAGTTGTCGAGCTCTCCGGACTCGACGAGCCGGTAGATCCGGTCGGCGGTCAGCGCCACCCGCTCCTGGGGGAAATCCGTCGGCACGTGCTGGCGGTCCCTGGGCAACGCCAGGTCCGGGCCGAACTGCACCCGGGCCACGGTCGGGAGCGGCGGCGGCAGCGGGTCGCGGTCGGCGTGGAAGATCCAGACCGGATGGCCGGCAGCGTCCAGCCGGACGCTGCCGGTCGGGCCGGTGTCGACCTCGAAGCGGCCGTAGTGCCATTCCTGCGACATGTAGAGCCAGCGGTTGCCCTTGTTGAGGTGGAAGACCAGGTTCTCCAGGTACACGGTCGGCATGCCGAGGAGGAACGGGATCTCCAGCGCACCGCTTTCGGTGCCGATCTGGACCACGTCCCGGCTGAGCAGCTTGTTGAAGACCAGCGCCTGCTCGCCGATGCCGAGCGCCCGGCCGTCGTTGAGGTCCTTGTCCCAGAACTTCACCATGGTCGTCGTGTCGACGCCGGTGAGGACTCCGTCGTGCTCCCAGGCCTCGCGCAGGCCGGTGCGGTTCTGGAAGACGTCGTCGCCGACCAGGACGATGTGCCGGTCCGGATCTTCGGCGCGCGTCAGCTCGATGAGCTGGCGGAGGACACCGGGCTGGGTGTCCAGGCCGTTGCGGTTGGCCGTGGGATTGGCGCGGTGGTCACGGACCCAGAGCAGGGCGATCTTGTCGGGCGACCGGCCGAGCGCCTCGGCGGCGGCGTCGATCCGGTCGACGACGGCCTGGGCGCGGGCGTCGCGGACGGTGGCTACGTCGCCGGTTCCGGTCATCGCCCGGACCATGGTCTCCCGCGCGCCCTCGGGGTCGTCGCGGAGCGCGGCCAGCGCGTGGATGTGGGCCCGGGTCATCCGGGACTTGCCGCGGCCCGGGTCGCTCTCCGGCGGCCCGCCGTAGGCGAGGCGGATGCGCTCCGGCGCGATGCCGTATTCGTTGATCATGCGGTCCCGCATGGTCAACGCGTCGACAAGTGGCTGGGCGTGCATGGTGAGGAAGTCGTGGACCAGTTCCTCCGGTGGCACGTCCGCCGTCGACAGGCCCTTCGTGGAGCGCCAGAGGGCGACCGCGGCGGCCTGTTCCCTTGTCATGCCGTCCGGCAGCTCGCCAGTGTACGAGAGCTGCCTCGCCTGTGCTTCCTTGCTGTAGTCGCGGAACACCTGGCCCTGGTGGTAGCCGACCTCAGTGGTGGTGTGCGGGTCGATCATCAGGGCGCTGCTGTGCATGAACAGCTCGCCGGCCATGTACGAGTAGAACCGCAGGTTCTTGCTGTCCAGGGACTCGATCCGGGACGGGAGGCCGGCGACCGGCAGCACGTCGTCGTTGATCCGCCGGAGCTTCGACTCCAGGGTGGGCAGGGTCGGGTCGGCCAGCACCTCACTGACCTTCGCCGCCACGCCGTCCGCTCCGCCGGCGGCCAGCCGATCCCACTCCGCGATCCGCGACGGCTCGGCGAACACCGTGGACGGCGGGCTGTCGCCGGTCGCGGCGATCAGCTTGACCGAGGCTGGGTCGATGGCGCCGTGGTCGGCCGGGATGTCGCGGGTGAGCGGGGCGACGGGTCTTCCGGGGGCGCGAGTGTCGCCGGTGGTCCGTGCTGTGGTCCGATCGGCGCCCTCAGCCGCGATCGTCTCACCGGCCCGCGCTGGCTGCGGCCCGTGAACATCAGCGGGGTGATCTCGCGGTACCCATTCCATCACCCGGTGGTCCCAATCCGCGTTCGGCGGCTCCTCGCGCAGGAACGGGTCGATGAACTTCTTCAACAGCGGCAGCGCGTCGGTCAGCCAGGTGAAGGGCAGCCCTGGCGTGGTGGCCGCGCGATCGGCGAAGACTCGGACCCAGGCCGGGTTGGGGTTGGCGAACTCCTCGGGGAGATGGAGCTTCTCGCCCTGTTCCCACCGGATGTCGAACTCCTCGCGCACCGACGCGTGGGTGGCCGGGCCGTCCCATGACGTCTTCACCGCCAGCAGCGCCAGGTCCACCAGGTCGTTCGGCCGCCTCGGCAGGAGCCCGGCGTCCTTGTCGTAGGTGTACATCGCCGCGAGCTTCTGGCGGAGGAACCCGTCGAGGGTAAAGATCCTGATGTTCTCCGGCTCGCTCGCCCCCTCGAAGCGGAAGAGCTGGTCGGGGAACGGGTGCTCCTCGCTCCGCCACAGCGTCTGGGATTCCGGGCGCCCCGGGACGGTTCGGTTCGGAACCAGGTCGGCGCTCAGCGGCATCAGCTCGTCGTCGCCGAGGAACACCCGGTGGCCGATCCGGACGCCGCGACCGACGGCGACGGGCACGCTGGAGTCGAGCTCGAAGCGCAGTCCGTCGCCGTGATCTCGGGTGAGGGCGGTGTTGTAGTCCTCTGCCATCCTCTCGACACCGCCCTCGGTGAGCCGGATGAAGTCGAGGTCGGTGGTCGGCCGTCCGTCCGGGAACCGGACGAGGAAGGACAGGCCGCCCTTGAGGAACCATGCGTCCGGCGCCTCCGCGAAGATCCGGGACACCGCGCGGAGCAGCACGAACTGCTGGAGCTCCACTTCCGGAGTCGTGCCGTTGTGCCGCGCCACGTCGCGGGCCCGGTCGGTCAGCGCGCGCCGGTACTGCTTGCTGGTGAAGGCGTCGCCGAGGACGTCGTGGACCGTGGGCATCGGGGCCGGCGGGATGTCAGAGTGATGGTTCGCCGGGTGATCCGGTTTATCCGGGGGGGCGGGTTGCTCGGCCGGGGCGCCATGGTCCGCCTGGTCGGCGTGATCCGTCGTCTCAGCTGTCGTAACGGCGTGGTCGGGCTGGGGGAACAAGCTGTCCGGTCCGGCGGCCATCGGGTCGAGCTCGGCCTTGCGCTCGAAGTCGGCGAAGGCCCGGTCGTCCAACACCTCCAGCTCGCCACCCGGAGCCTTGCCGGCGATGAGAGTCGGGCCGCCGTCACCGGAGTTGTCCCACAACTCGGCGTGGTCCACGGCGTCGGCGTAGGCCCGGAATCCCTCACTGAAGCCCTGATGCGCCTTCAGCAGGACGTCGATGGGCACGTAGCGGCCCGTTTCGGCGGCCCGGTCGGCGTTGCGCACGACGGCGCTCGCGACGTCGGCGGTCACCCCGTAGAGCCGGACCTCGTAACCGGCGTCGATCGCCTTCTGGATGGTGCGGAGTCCGCCTGAAGGGTTGCTCAGGGTCACGTCGCAGATGATGTTCACGCCGCGCCGGATCGCCTCGTCCCGTGCGGTGCCGAACATGATGCCGCTCTCGGACTGCACGGCCGAGGAAGCCATGCTGTCGCCGGCCGCGATGACCAACTTGTACTCGGGGATCGGCTCCTTGAACTCGTCGGGGCTCAGGAACGCCACGTTCTCCTTGGGCACCTGGCCGGACTCCTGCAACATGTGCAGGACGGTGCTCTTGCCGGACGCGACGCCTCCGCCCATCAGGTAAAGCACCGGCCGCCCGTCCTCCGGCGGCGTCGCGTTGGCCAGCGCCTTGTCGATGAGACCCTGCCGGAACGCTCGGCGCGTCGGTGTGTCGATCGTGAAGGTCGGCTCAAGCAGGGGATCGCCGTCCGGCAGAGTGCGCGGGAACTCCGGGATGTCCCACGTCGTTCCCTCCCGGTCCGGCTCGGGCTCCGACCCGGGGTGCTCGCCGCCGGCCGGCGACGCGGCCGTCGGGACGGTGGCGTGTCCGGTCGGCTTCTCGGTGCCGTGGTGTGGATCCG
This sequence comes from Plantactinospora sonchi, assembly GCF_036422035.1. Lineage (NCBI taxonomy): Bacteria > Bacillati > Actinomycetota > Actinomycetes > Micromonosporales > Micromonosporaceae > Plantactinospora > Plantactinospora sonchi. The sequence continues at coordinate 233,423 of NZ_JAZGQK010000007.1, read as the reverse complement.
AGGCACGCCCTGGTGCGCTCGGCCGCCCCGCTCCGTCAGCCGCAGCACCGGGTGCCTCCCGCGGCGACACCTTGAGGCCGGGGACCGACTGGTACAGGTCGGCGGGGTCGGCGATTTTCGTCGGCGCGCCTTCCTTGCCGTAGCCGACACCGCGCAGCGCCTGGACGATCTCGTAGGAGGAGTGGTTACGGCCGGCGAGCATCCAGCCGGTCACCGCCCCGAGGAACGCCTCGTGGTCGGCGCCGGGGTTTATCAGGTCATTGATGACGTACAGCCGGGAGGCGCTGCCCGCGGGACCGGCGAGAACGGGCATGCCGAGCTCGTGCACGACCTTCTCGTACCACTCGGTCATGTGGTCCGGGACGAACCGGGCCTCGCCGCTCTCCCACGGCAGGACGGTCTCGCTCTCCGGCACGTGGCCCAGGATCTTCGCCTGGTACGCCAGCTCGAACTTGCCGAGGTCGACGCCGAGCCGCTGCAAGTCGCCCCGGGTGACCTGATACGGGCGACGGGCGTCGAGTGGCCGCTTCTGGCGCAGCAGGTCGATCGCGAGGTCGCGGGCGGCCTCGTCGCCGTGTCGCCCGAAATACCCGGCGAGGTGCTGCTTGTTGGTGAAGTCCCGGCTGACGAACACGTCGTGGTAGGACGGGTCGCCGGCCGCGAAGCCCTTGGCCCGGGCGACGAACTCCAGGTACCCGGCCAGCGCCCCGGTGTCGATGCCGGCGTCACGCATGGTCCGCCAGCCGGGCTCGCCGGTGCCGGCGAGGCGAAGGACGCTGTGTACGAAGTCCGTCGGCACCTCGGAGAGGAACGCGGCGTTGTAGAGGGCTGTCATCAGCTCTCGGGTGGTGCCGTCGGCCACCAGGGCGTCGATCCGGACCTCCGGCCCGACCTGGCCGGAGGCCCTGGGGTCGTCCCGGAGGAACGCGTTGTCGACGGCTTCGTGGTCCCCGGGGTTGAGAGCCCGGAGCACCTCGCGCAGCCGGACCACGGCGTCCCGGGCCGCCGCTCGGCTTGCCGGGTCGCTGAGCAGGTACGCGCCGATCCTGGCCTCCCAGTCGGCGGTGATGACAAACGACGTCGCCTCACGGTTCCGCCGTCCGGCCGGATGCACGACCATGTCGGGGGTGCCCTCGGTCAGGGTGATCTCCCAGTCGGCGGGCGGCGGTTCGGCAATCTCCCCCTCCGTTCCCGGCTCCGCCGCCGCAGGACTGCTTCTCGGCTCCGCTGCCCCAGGCTCCGACAGCCCCGCGACGACCTCGCGCAACGCGTCGATGTCAGTCACCAGCCGGCTGTCGGAGGGATCTTCCCGCAGTTGGTCTTCGACGATCAGCAGCTCGGTCGTCCGGGCCGCCCGCTCGGCCTCCTCCTCGGCGTGGCCGGACCGGTGCAGCAGGGTGTGCCGGATCTCGTGCGCCACCGCCCGAGGCAACACCGCCCCCCGATCCGCCGGCCTGATGTTCCTGCTGACCTGGATGACGTACGGATCAGCCACCGTACCGGCCCGCTGCTCGGTCCTGGCAACCAGATCGGACGGCAGGTCGGCCGCCTCCGCCCGGAAATACACCGGCTCGGCGGAACCAGCCACATGCACCGGAAGCAACCCGTTGGGCAACTGCTCCGCGATCATCCGCACGTCGCCCAGGAACACCCCCGCCCACAACGGTCCCAGCCCTGTAGTGAAAATCTCCGCATCGGTCAACGGCACCTCGCCGTCAGCCAGCACAGCCTGGACGAACCGCGACGACGGCACCTCCGTGGCGTGGACATGCGGACTCGACGGATCGCCCGGATCCGGGTCCGGGGCGGATGAACCTGGATTCCTCGCCTGCTCCGCGAGGTCGGCACCCTCGGCCGCCAGCGTCCGGGCGTGTGCGGCCAACTCCGCCCGCGTGTACGGCAGCAGCCGAGCCTTGTCCCGCCCGGTGGCCACCTTGCCCGCTGCGCTCCGTGACGCGGCCCACCTGCGGTACAGCGCCTCACCGATCCCGTAGACCGTCTCCTTGCCGGCCTCGAGCGCGGCGGTGACCGCGATCAGCACGTCGCGGTCCAGGCCGTTCGTCATGACCTCGGGAAGCAGGAGGTTGCCGGCGACGACGATGGCCGCGACCCGCACCACCGCCGCCGGCCCGTGCTTCATCAGCGACACCGACAGGAAGTGGCTGTCCTGCGGATCGGTGGACGTCCGGCCGTCTCCCGCCCCCGTCGACCGGCGCCGCCACCTTGACCGCGAGCCCCGACCACCGGCCGGTGCCGGTGGTCCGCCCGGATCGGCGTGCGGGTCGCCGAGCAGTCCGAGGATCTGCTCCACCTCGGCGAGCCCGTCCTCCACGTGCCGGAGCGTGCGCAGCGCCGCGAGGGACGACTCGTCCTCGATCTCGTCCTGGCGGTGGTACACCCAGCCCTGGCCGAGACCGAGCCCGGCCAGCGCCGACGCGACCCCGGTGGTGACGACGAACGAGAAGCTGGACGGGTCGGTGGTGAGCAGCCAGTTCATCCCGACGGTGGCCGCCGCGCTGATCGTGGTGGGTGCCACCGACCGCCACCGGTAGTGACTGGCCGGGGCCATCCCGGGTGGAAGCGGCGTACCGGCGGTCGAGGACGATGCCGCAGCCTGTCGGCGGGTGACCCGTCGGGCCAGCGAATCCGCCGCCCGGCCGGCGGCCCGGACCGGTCGCCCGACCACCTCGCTCGCCAGCGTCCCCTTCCACAGCATCCGGCGGAGCCGGCGCCGCTTCCGCAGCGCCTGCCGGTGGTCGTCGGCGTCCGCCCGCAGCTCCTGCCGGGCCCGTTCGAGATCCGCCTTGACCTGCCGCCAGCCGTCGAGCTCGGTCTGCCCGCCGGTCGGGTCCAGCGTGCCGGCCCCGACCTGTCGGGCGAGCCGCGCCCGCGCCTCGGCGGCGACGTGGTGCAACTCCGCCAGTTTCGCGTCACGTTTGCCGTCAGGCCGCTGACCCACCTCGTGCTTGCGGTCCGCCCGCGCCTGCTTCTCCGGCCGCTCGGGAAGATGGTCACTCGCCCCGGACGCGGCTCCCGCGAGCAACGGCTGCGCGAGACCGGTCGCCGCCCGGCCGCCGTACGCGTCGAGCATCATGCCGGCCTGGACGAGGGCCCCGGTCACCGCGGGCAGGATTCGCTTGCGGTAGAAGGGCCCTGGACCGGGTCGGGGCACCGTGGGCGGTCCGGACGGCTGCGCCGGGGTGGACGGCTGTGTCGACGCCGCGTTCGTCGACGCCGCGGCACGGACCCGACTCTCCAACCGGTCCCGGTGGGCCTTCGCCGCCTTCGCCCGCTCCTCCACGCTGCGCAGCGCGTGGTCCTGCTGGGGCTGCACCAGGGCGTTCCCCACCGTACTGGAGGCCACCTGGGCGGTCATCAAGGTCGGCGACCGCCCGCCCATGGTGCCGGACGTGACGGTGGCGGCGATCGACGCCATGGCACCGAAGATCCGGCCTGGGAAGTAGTGCCGCAGGGGCGGCGCACCGGTGTCGGGAACGTGCGGTGCGACAACCTCGGCCAGCGTCTGGCGGGCGGACCGGCCCACCAGCAGGTCCACGACGTGCTCACGGGCCCGGTCGAGCCGCCGGTCGGCCATCCGCCCGGCCAGTCGCTCGCCGGCCGAGACGACAAGATTCCGCCGGTCGGACCAACCATCCGGGTCGCCCACCCGCAGGCTGTCGACGAGCGCGCCGACCTTCGCCCGGATCGCCTGCCGGGCGAGCCGGTCGGAAACCCGGTGCCGATCCGACAGATATCGCAACTGGGCCGCGACCGCCTCGACGGCCCGATCGCCGGAATCCGGCTCACCGAGTCCCTGCCGCACCAGGTCGGCCAGCGCGGCTGTCCCGTCCGACCCGACCGCGTCCATGCCGGCGTCCGGACGCAACCGCAGCGTCCATCCCTGCCGTGAATCGCCGGCCAGCTCGACGAAGCGGGGACCGTCGACCGGCAGATCCAGCCGAACCGGAAGATCGTGGCTGGTGAACTGGTCGTCGTCCAGCATGATCCGCAGCGTGCGCCCGCCGTCCCGCAGCTCCGCACCGCGGGCGCCGGCGTACCGGGCCATGTCGGAGGCGACGTCCGACAACGCGTCCAGCACCAGCTCCGGGTCGGATTCCGGTCGCTCCCAGCGGTGCAGCAGAGCGGCGACTCCCGGGTCCTGCGGCACCGCCCGCTTCGACTCGCTGATCACCCGCCACCGTTCGGTGAATTCCGGCTGCCCCTCCAGCACGGCCATCGACCGCAGCGTCTCGACCAACCGGGTGTGTTCGGCCTGCCGAGCCCGGTGCAGTCGGACAGCGGTCTCGGGGTCGGGTGCCTGCCGGCGCGCCAACGCCTGGTACGCCCGGGCCTGCGCGGTCACCCCCGTCCACTGCGCCGACGCCGACCGACCCAGCCGCCGCACCTGTTCCGGCACCGTGACGTCCTCGGCCAGGCGGTCAAGCTGCCGCTCGGCCCGGCGAACCGACCGCACGTCACGGCTGGTCGCCTCCGCCACGGCCATCACGACCCGTGGCCCGATGGCCCGGACATCGTCACCCAGCGCGCGCGGCACCCGGACCAGGAACGAACCGTCGCGCCGCCGACGGGTTTCCACAAGCGTTGTCGGCGGCAGGAACCCGAATACGAGCCGCAGCCGCACCGGGGCCCGACCAGGGCCGCGGGAGACCTCGAAGTAGCCGTCGTCGGCGACCCGTACCCGCTGCCCGGCGTACTCGTCCAGGTACGCCGCGACCCCGTGCCGCAGCACGAGGTTCCGCCACCCCGGCCGGTGCAGCGCATCCCAGTAACGGCGGGTGGCCGGGTCGAAGTCCCCCGTCCGGACCAGCCGGTCGACGATCTTCCACCGTCGCCGGGCCGACCGGCCGTCCCGGGCCGGGTCCAACCCGAGGGAACGCCGGAGAGCCTCGATGGCCCGGGCGAGCCGGGCTCGCTCGTCCGGGTGGATCGCGAGGGCCAACTGCCGGACCTTCGTCTCCAGCTCGGTCACACCGTCGACGTCCTGTGGGCTCAGCCGAACCCTCCGCAGCCAGCGCACCGGCAGTTCGCCCGGGGTGAGGCTGCTCTCCTGGCCCTGCTCCGGATTGCGACTCCCATTCAGCCGTCCGGCCGCGATCACGAGTTCCTCGGCCTCACGCTCGGACATGGCAGCCAGGTCGTCGTTGTTCGGACGATCCGCCGGAATCCACATCCGGAACTCGGTCTCGCCCGACCCCCGGTCGGTGACGATCTGGCTGAACGCCGGCAGCCGGTTCCCCGTCTGGTCCGTCGCACCCCCCGGGTCACCGACCCGGATCTCCGCGTCGTACCACCGTCCCTCTCGGGTGTGGATCCGAACCCGCAGGCTCTCGCCGGTCAGGGCGAGCGGTTCCATGCCCCGGACGACGGATCCGCCACGCGGCAGCCGGCCTCCGGATCCACCCGACTCCCAGCGGGTCCGCAGCTGTTGCCCCAGCGCGGCCAGCTTCTCTTCCACCTCCTGCGGAGTCGCCTGTCGAGGGTTGGCCGGAGACTGACGCTGCGCCGGCAACGCGTGAGTCTCCTCCGGCGACCCGGCGGGATCGGGTCCGGCGAGACGCTGCCAGAGGTTGCGCACCTCCGGCGCCAGCCCGGCGAGCACCCGCTCGGCACCGGACTCACGTCCGTACGGACTACCGGTCAGCACGGCGTGGAACTGCCGTTCGGCGGCCGCCCGGGTCCCGGCGGTCGTGGCCGGATCGAGATGTAGCCGGGTCAGCGCCGTCAACGCCCCGCGGCTGGCCACGTCACCGCCGATGGTCCGTCGCCACGGCCTCGCCCGGTCGAACGGGCCGGCAAGCCGGGCGCCGAGGTGGCCGGCCAACTCGGCCCGGACGGCATCCAGGTCCGAACCTTCGGCACCGGCCAGGTCGGCGACGGACTGCGGCAGCGCCAGCTCGACGGGACGTTGACCCGGTGGAGTGAGCCGCACCCGAGATCCGGACAGCACCTCCACCTGGCCGGGGGCGCTGTCGGTGCCGTCGCCGTAGACGGTCGCGACGGTTTCCCGCACCAGGGCGGTCACGGTCCGCTGCCGGAGAGGCGACGCCAGATCGGCGTCCTGGACCGCTCCAACCAACTCGAACGCCTCGGCGGCGGTCAGTGTGGCCACTCGGACCCGGAAGCGACGCAGCGTCTCCTCGAGCGTCCCAGGCCGCTGCGGCGGACGGGCCGCCAGGCGGTCGTAACGATGCGCGAGCGCGTGGGCGATGAGCAGGTCGGAACGGGCGAACCGGGGGTCCTGGCGTAGGCCCGGGTCATCCACGGCCGCGAGCACGGTGGACAGTGCCACACCCAGCTCGTCGAGGGCCAGCGCCGAGAGCGCCGAGCCGTGCAGGCCGCTGTGGGCGAGTCGAAGCGTCAGTGGCCGGGTGTCCACGATGACCGGCGGTCGGTCGCCGATGCGCATCTCGACGCCCTGGTTCCGGACCCAGGAGAACCGGATGTCCAGCGGATCCCGGCCCGGGGCGCCTCGGCCCACCGAGACCAGGTCGTCGGCGACCGCCTGCAGTGCCCGGCGGACCCGACGACGCTCGCCGGGCAGCAGGTCGGAACGCCATGGCGCGTCGGCCGCCAGCATCGGCGTGACGACCGCCAGTTCGGCCGGTGGCAGAGCAAGGCGGCTCAGCCGCTCAGCGGCGCGTGCGGCCGCCGACGCGGCCGGATCCGGGATGCCCACACCCATGTGATCGAGAAGCAGCCCGAGCTGGCGGCGTGCCTCACGGACGGCGAGTCGCCGGCCCGCCGTCTCCAGTTCCATCACCTGCCCGACCAGGTACCGGACCTCGGCCCGGTGTCCCTCGTCGTGCGGGGTCCAGGTCCCGCCGCCGGGGTTGCGAACCAGTCGACGGAGCCGGGAGACGAACCCGGTCTTCCGCAGGGCGTCGGCCTCGGTGGGTTCGTGGACCAGGATCCGAGCGAGCCACAGGTCCCGCTGTTGGAGCCCGTGACCGAGGTCCGCGCCCCCGGGCAACCGATCTGAGATCACGACACGGATCACCGGTGTGCCGTCGACGTCGCGTTCGACCACCTGGCTCCGCATCGCCCGGGTGCCCGACGGGGCCGGCCCCACCGTGTAGAGCAGTTCCGGGCCGCCTCCCAGCCGGGGCACCCGGACCGTCCGTGCGGCCCGATCGGTCCGGGTCGGCCGGGGAACGCCCACGATCCCGCGATCCAATGACGACAGCAGGTCCGCGAACACGGCGTCGGCGTTACGCCGGCCCACGCCGGACGGAGCGCCGGGTATCTCGAGGGCGGTCCACGAGGTGTCGACGGGCCGGCCCGCACCGACCAGCACCGGCCCAGCCCCGGGATCGTCCTCCGGATCGGGCCGTCCAACCGGGGGGTACACCGGCTCGCGCGGACCCGCCGCCGCCCAGGCCTCCGGGTCGGCCGGCACCAGCAGTGGTTCGTCCGCCGGGTCCGTGGCGTGCTGTCCAGGGCGTTCCGGATCACCGGCCGGCGGCCCGTCGACCCGGCCGATCCCGGACGGTGGCCGGTCCCGCCCTGGTACCGACGACTGGCCGGTCGTCGACGAGGACCGACCGCTCGGGGTCGACGGCGGCGTCGACGTCAACGGGCTCGCCGACGTCGGCGGGGCGGACGTACCGGAGGGCGTTCCGGCGGCCGGGCCCGGCACGACGGCGGGTGCCTGACCGAGCTGCGGTCCGGCCGGTACGGACGGCGTAGCTGCCCCGGTCGCCGGAGGGGCGGACCCGACGGGGTCGGTACGGGACTGCGCCAACCCGGCGTCGCCGGTCGGACCGGCGGACGGGGCGGTCTGGCCGGCACCGGAACCGACGAGGTCAGGTTGACCCGACCCGGTACCGGGCAGCGGCGAGTTCCCGACAGGCGTTGGCCCTGGGGTGCCGGTGGAGGAACCGGGACCACCCGCCTGGGGACCGGCACCGAGGTCGACCTCCGGACGGCGGGCCGTCGGGTCGGCAGCGGGTGACCCGATGTCCGGCCCTGGACTGTCGACGCCGGTGGGCGGAGCCTGGATATCGGCTCCGGGCGGCGAAGCCGACGGGCCGGCCTCCACCCGGCCGTCCCCGGCACTCTGTGGGACGTTGCCCGACGGCGGGGCGGTCGTACCCGACGGTGGCGCGGCCGTACCCGGCGGGGACGTTGCCACGGGCGGCGCGGTCGTACCCGACGGCGGCGCGGCCGTACCCGGCGGGGACGTCGCCACGGGCGGCGCGGCCGTACCCGGTGGCCTGGTGGCAACCGGTGGGGTCGTGCCCGCAGGCGGGGCGGTCGTCGTCGGGCTCGTCGCCACGGGCGGGGCGGTCGTCGTCGGGCTCGTCGCCACGGGCGGGGCGGTCGTCGTCGGCGGGGACGTGGTGCCGGGCGGAGGCGCCACCACCGGCGCCGTCAGGTTCGACCATCCGGCCGCGTCACCGATCTGCTCGTACGCCTGGTGTGCCCGGTCACCGATCTTCTCCCGGATGCCACCGGAGACGATCTGTTCCGGCCCGGGCACCAGGTCCCCCAGGGTCGGCGCCTGACCGTAGACGAGACCGTTGACCGTGATGTTGCCGACGCTGTTCGCGAACGAGTCGTGGGTTCCCTGGAGCGCGATGTCCCCGACGTTGCGCGCGACCGGGTTGCTGACGTTGTCCAACGCCTTCCCGCCGCCCCGCACGAAGGGGGCGGTCAGGTCACCCGCCACCCCACCGGCCGCACCGCCCAACCCGCTGTCCCGGATCAGGGAGCCGTCGAATCCGTCCCGTGTCCCCTCGAGGATCTGCGCCAACTGCGCCATCACGGAGGTGAAGACCTCCTGGAGGCCTTCCTGGAGGCCCTCCACCGCCAGCCGGCCCAGGAACTTCCCCGACAACCGCTGCATCGTCTGGAGGAAAACCCGCTCCACGATTCCTCGTGCCACCAGAATCGGCCCGGCGCCGAACAGCGCCGACAGACCGCCGGTGAAGAACATCGAGGCGAGGATCGCCGCCAACTCGAAACAGCAGGCGATCACCGACAGGACGATGGTGTTCTTCTCGTACTCGATAGCCAGGGCGGCGTCGTCCGCCTGGTCCGCGATATCGCCGGCGCCGTCGACGAGTTGCTGCACCGCACCCAGCACCCGGTACGCCCGCTGCCGGTACGCCTCCGCCGACGGCCCGTCCCACAGCATCGCCATGTCCGTCAACGAGACCGACGTGTTCTGGCCCACCCGCAGCAACAACGCCTGGAGATCACGCCACGCCTGGGCCCTCAGCCGGACCAGATCCTCGTCCGTCAGCGGCCAGGTGGAGCCACCGGCGATCGGCGAGACGACATACGTCCACACCCACTGCCACCAACCGAGCTCCGGGACAGGGACGCCCATATGAGTCTCAGCGAACTGGTCAGGAGGAGATGTTGACCCGGGTTATCGCCCGGTCGGCCTCGGCGAAGGGCTTCACCGACAACGCGTCGGCGTCGAGCACGCTGCGGACCGCGCCGACGGCCGCGTCGCTGCTGCGCCTCAACTCGTCGAAGAACCCACCCGTCACCTTGGTGAACGTCTCGGTCGACTGCTCGTAGTTCCTCGCCGCGTCGGCGCACACCGGTTCGTCCACGAACGGACTGGCCCGCAACGCCGCGAGTGCGCCCTGGATCTCCTGGTACGCCGAGGCAGTCTGCATCGCCAGGGCCTCGGCGGCCGCCTCGGCGGCGGGGTGGACACTGATCCGGGTCATCGCTCCGACTCCCCCAACCACGGCATCTGCCGCCGGAACCGCTCCATCGCACCGTTGAGGTCACCCTCGGCGTACTGCTGGATGGCCTCCTCGGAGGCGAACGGGCGACAGAGCTCCATCACCTGCCGACGCGCCTCCTCCCCGGCCACCTCCATGGTGTCGAGGATCGTCCTGGCCAACCGCGCCGAGTCGGGGTTCCGGTAGATGCCGGCGTCCAACACCAGGTCACGCGGCTTGCCGTCGCTGCCGACGGTGACCCGGACCAGATTGTCCCGGGAGACCGCCGTCACCGAGACCTGACGGACCTGTTCCTGCAACTCGGTCAACTGGCCGGTCATCTTCTCCAGCCGACTGGCGAGTTCCTCCGCCTGGACCCGCATCGCAGCCACCATCTCGCCGTCGACATGCACGATCCGAAGGTACGCTGCCGATCGTGAAAGCAAAAGTCGTGTGTGGATCCGACCACCACGGTCGCTGGCTGACGCGGTCGCTGGCGTTGCTTCTGCTGGGGATGGCGACGCCGCTGGTGACATCCGACCCGGCCGCCGCCGCCTCGTGTTACAGCCGACCGGTGCCGGCGGCCCGGGCCACGGGCGCCCACTGGGCGCTGCGCTGGCTCGACCCCGACCGGCTGCGACAGGTGAGCACCGGCAGCGGGGTACGGGTGGCGGTGCTCGACTCCGGCGTCGACGCCTCGCATCCGCAACTGGCCAAGGCCGTGGACCGGGGCTGGGACGTGGTCCTCGACGAGGCCGACGGCCGGACCGACTGTGTCGGGCACGGCACGGCCGTGGCCAGTCTGATCGCCGCCCGTCCGGACGGGGACGCCGCGCTGGTCGGGGTCGCACCCGCCGCGCGGATCGTGCCGATCCGGGTCAGCGAGGACGGATCCGGCGCCACCTCCTACCGGGACGTGACCCCGGCACGGCTGGCGGCCGGCATCCGTCGGGCCGTCGCCCTCGACGCCGACGTCATCCAGGTGTCCTTCGCCGTGGGCAGCAACACCGCCGCCCTGCGCGACGCGGTCGCGGACGCGGCGAAGCGTCAGATCGTGGTGGTGGCGGCGGTCGGCGACAAGACGGCGGGGGCGACCTATCCGGCCGCCTATCCCGGAGTGGTCGGCGTCGGCGCGGCGGAGTCGTCCGGACACCGGTGGACGGACTCCGGTTCCGGTCCGCACGTGGATCTCGTGGCCCCGGGAGTCGAGCTGGTCGCGGCGGCCCGGATCCGTGGACACGTCGCCGTCGGCGGTACCGCCGCCGCGGCGGCCATGGTCAGCGGCGCCGCCGCGCTCCTGAAGGCACGCCATCCGAAGTGGACGGCCACGCAGATCACCAACCGGCTGCTCGCCACCGCCGACGGCACTCCGGGCGGGTCGCGTAACGACGGTTACGGGTACGGCGGGGTGAACCCGTACCGGGCGCTGACCGAGTCCGCCGAAACGCCCGGGCGGACCCCCGAACCCCACCCGGTGCCGGCGGCCGCACTGAACCCCACGAGGCGGCCGGGCCTGTCCACCACCACCCGCAGGGCACTGGGGGCGGGGGCCAGCGGCGCGGGGGCGCGGGTCGTGGGCGGGGGGTACGCGGGGGCGGCTGCCTTCGGCCGCCGCCGCCGCGCTCGCGCCTGAACCCTCAGGCGAAGTTGCTCTGGACCCGGCTGAGGGCGGTGACGTTGTCCGCCTCGGCCTGGGCCATCCGGTTACGGGTGGCGGCCAGCGCCAACTGGACGCCCAGGTGCCCGTCGTTGTTGAGGATGCCCTGCGCCTGGTCCACCATCTGGCCGAGACTCTGGAACTTGCTCGACGACTCACCCACGTAGGCGCTCGACGTGAGCTGCTCGATCTCCCCACGCAGCTTGTTCATCAGCTGGTTGAGCTGGTCCACGACGTTCTGGTAGACCCGCTCCGCGGCCTCGACCTCGCCGAATTCGACTACGAGCCTCATGCGCTCAACCCCGCCCTCATGTACGCCACACCGGCGTCGCTGACCACACTGCCGGCCTGCTGGTCGTTGACCTGCAGGTTCTGGTTGCTGTTACTGGTCTCGGTGCCCAACTGCTGGAGAATCTGGGCCATCTTCTGCTGAATCTGCTGGCCCTTGTTCGCGGTGTTCTGATACTCGGTGCCAGCCTGACCGACCAACGCCCCTTCCAGCCGCTGCTGCTGGCGGGCCAGCTCGCCGGCCAGTTCGATGATCTGGTTGCTGGTGCTCTTGATCGTCTCGACCATCGCATCGATGGCCCCGTGATCGGCTTGGAGCAGACCGTACTGCTGCATGCCGCCTCCTTCTCTCTCCTCCGACACGTGGCCCGGCACGCGTCACGCTGGGGTGCGACGGATCGCCCCACGCCGCTTGTCGACAGGGTCGCTCGAGTTCGCCGTCTGGTCGGTCCGTACCGGGGTGGGCCGCCGCGCCGGCTCGACCTGTTCCGGCCGCCCGGCCCGGCGTTCGCCGATGACGCCGTTCCGCTCCGGTACGGCCGGCCCCTTGCCGGTCGCCACCGACGTGGTCACCGCGGCGCGCGCGCTGAGCACCTGCGACCAGCCGCTCGCGGCCATGGCCGGCGAGGCCATCGGACCGTCGGGCAGCAACGCGCCGGACGGTGCCACCGGGTTCGCAAGCGCCGGCTGCCCACCGCGGGCGGAGAGCGCCGACGGCGCCAGCTCCCCGGTCGAGGGGGGCACCGCCACCGGCTCGCCGAACCGGCCGGCGAGGGCCGGGCCGGGTTGGCCAGCGGGAGAACCGGCGGGAAGGGCCGACCAACCGGGGCCTTCCCCGGCTCTGCTCGGCGTCGTGGTGTGCGGCGGTAGCGTCCCGAGCGGTCCGACGAAACCCCGACCGAGCGAACCGGGCACCCCCACGGGTGCCGCAGGTGCGGTGGGGACCGTGCCGACCGGCTGTTGCTGACCTGTCGTCGGGCCGAATCCGCGTTGTTCGACCGAGGGGCCTCCCGGGACCGGTGCCTCGGTCCCGTACTCGCCGAACCGGGTCGGCGGCGCGGCCGGGGCGTCGAACGTGACCATCGGCGCCGTATTGTTCGGGTCTTCGGCGAACAGCGTCATGGCGTACCGGTCGGACGGCTGACTCGACATCGTGGACCGGCTCAGCGGCCGACCGTTCGGGCTCGACGGCACGGTTGTCGACGTCACCGACGACGAGGAGCCCTGCCACGGCTTCGCCTTGTCGGGTCCCTGGAACCTGGCCGGCACCTTTCCCGCCGACCCCATCCAGGTGGCCGCCTCGACGAAGTCCTTGGCGAGCCGCTGTCCCAGTTTGATGATGAGCTTCAGATACTTGTCGTGCACTTCCTGGTAGACCGCCGCGATCCGCGCCTTCAGCTTCTCCTCCGCCTCGTTGTCGAGGGCGGGGTTGTCCAGCGAGAGATTCGGTGGAAAGCCGTAGAAGCCGGCGCCGGCGGGTGCCTTGCTCTCGTACTCGGCCTTGAACTGCTGTTCGAGTTCTTCCGCCTTGCCGTGTGCGTCGGAGATGTCGCCGGCCAACTGGGCCAGCCGCTCGATCTTGTCGTCGAGGTTCTCGACCCAGTGGTCCAGGCTGTAGAGCGTCGCGCCGGTCAGCCGGAAGAAGTTCTCCGACGCCGGACCGTCGGACCAGGCCGTGTGGAATCCGTGGCCGCGGGCGTCCAACTGGTCCGCGGTCTTCTGGAGCTTTGCCCGGACCTGGGAGTACGCCTCGGCGAGCGCGGCCGGTCCGTCCGGCTTCTCGGCGAGGATGACCCCCTTGACGTGGAAGAACGTCGGGAACTTCTCCCACCGCGTGGACTGCGGCGACCCCACACTGACGGACTGCCCGTCGGGCCGTTCGGCGTAGGTGAAGTAGTCGCGACTCGGCACCGACGGGCCCTAGCGGGGGAGGCCGGTCAGGTCGTCGGCCACCACGTCGAACAGCTGTTGCGACTCCCGGTCGGCCGCGTGGTAGGTGTCGCCGGTGGCACCGGCCGCGTTGCCCAGTGCGGACAACCCCAGCCGGGCCTCGGTGACGAAGACGGCCATGGCCTGGGTCTGCGCGACCGAGACGCGCCGGAACCAGTTCGCCTCCTGGAGCTCGGTGTCGATTCCGCGAGCGAGTTCCGGCAGCTCCTGGACGTACCCGACGACGTCCTGTTCAAACACCTCGGACTCGCCGCCGACACCGCCGAACGGGCCGGGACCACCGACCAGCCAGGTGGCGAATTCCTCGTGTGCGGCGGTGTCTGTCCTGACGGTGTCCTCGGCGTATTCCGCCGACGAGGACAGAACCGGGTCGTCACCGGAGAACATCGCCACCTCCAGGGTGGATGGCTGGCGCTACGGAATGATCGATGCGGAGCTGATGCTAACGGTCATGGTCCGTCGGTCGCCAGAGTTAATACACCGAGAACCGGGCCCTGGCTCAACCGTTCGACGACCGTGCTCGGCTGCGGCACCGCCGGCACGGCCTGATAGCCCAGCCGGTCGAGCGCCTCGGAGGAGGCGACCGGGTAACGCCAACCCGTTTCGGTGACCAGATAGACCGTGCCGTCGGCCGCCGTCGGTGTCGCCATCGCCCGTACCAGCACGCCCCGGCCCGGCGCGACGACAACCTCGTCGGCGAGCGGCGTGCCGGCCGCGGAGGATCGGGCGGCCGGCAGGGCCCCGGCGGACGGGTCCCGGGTCGGCACCAGCCCCCCGACGGTGATCTGTCGCCGGTCCGTACCGTCCGCGCTCACCGCGCAGGCCACGCCGCGGCTCCGGCTGGCCGGCACCATGAAGGGCAGTGGGTCGTCCCCACCCAGCAGCGACGGCGCCGGTTCCAGCTGGGTGACCCCGGCGAGTTGCACCGGGTTGAGCGCGACCGGGGGCGAGGTGTCGTCAGCGGTGGCGCGGATCAGCGCCTCCTGGATCTTGGAGATCGGCTGGACACCGGTCGGCCGGGCGACGAACGTCCGGATCCGGTCGCCGTCCGCCACGGTGACGATCTGGCCCACCTTCAGCTGGCCGAGACCGGCGACCTTACCGCCCCGCCCGGTGATCTCCAGCTTGCCCAGGGCGGGCCCGGTCGGGACGGTGGCCAGCCACGCCGGGCTGACCGGCAGGGTGTCGACCTGGTTGATCCGCAACGCCTGGCTCACCGTCGAGCGGTCCCGTACCTCGTGCCGGCGTCCCGCGTGGATGACGCTGAGTTGACCGGTCGAGGTGTCGCTGACCGCGAGCGCCTCGTCGGCCCTCAGCGGTGCCGGCGGGCCGCCGGGACCGGCCGAGGGTGTGACGCCCACCAGGACCACCGCCTGCGGCCGGTCGCCCGGCCGCCCGGACGGCCGGACGCAGAGAGACCAGGGGGTGGTCAGCAGGTCCCGGGCGGACGGTAGTGCGGACGGGGCACCGGGTATCCCGACGGTCATGCCCCGCGGCCAGGTCAACGAGGCCCGGGCGACCCGGATCGGCTTCTCCGACGTGCCACGTAGCAGTGCGGCGGACGTGAAGTTCTCGACGGGATACAGCACCCCGTCGCCACAGACATAGGGGGCACCGCTCTCGGCCTCGATGATGATGCGTTCGCAGGTCCGCCACTGTTTGTTGCCGGCGGGCCGGATGAAGCCGTAGATGCCGACCGCGGCCACGGCGATCACCAGCACCATCACCGAGACCAGGGTGGCGCCGGCCAGCCGACGGCCGGTCCATTCCAGCGGATCCGGCTGGTGGGTCACGAACGACGTGACCAGCCGCTGGTGCAGGAACTGCCGGGAGTGGATGAGGTCCCGCCGGGTCAGCATCGCACCACTCCCGCACCACGCCGCCGGTCGCGGTCGACCGGTGACTCAGCCACTGAGACCCCGCACGTAACCGAAGAACCCGGTCACCGCCGCCGCCAGTACGGCGCTGATCGAGATCAGGACGAACTCGGTGATGTCACCGACCCGGCCGAGCTGCGGCGAGGCCTGCCGGACGGCGTAGGTCCGACCGGCCACGAACACGCCGGCCCCGGCGAGCAGCGCCGTCGCCAGCGTGACCGGCACCAGCCTGGCCCGGTCCGTCGACGAAACGTCCATCCAGGTCATGAACGCCAGCGCCACGACGCCGAGTCCGGCGGCGGACAACAGCGGGAGCCGGTGCCGGACCGCGATGAACGCGCGCGTCCGGAGGGCGCACACCGACACCACCGTGGCGGCGAGCAACCAGGCGACCAGGTCGCCCGTACCCGCCAGCACGGCCACGCTACCCAGCAACGTCGCGCAGATCCCCCAGAGCAGACCGGTCAGCACGCTGTCGCCGCGTCCGACCAGGACGGCGATCTGCCCCGGTGGCGGGATCGGTTCGTCGGGGCCCACCTCGGCGGCCGGCCTCGGCACGTTGGGCACCGGCATGCCCGCCTGGTGCAGGGCGATCCGGGGTAGCCACGGTGAGGCGAGCAGCAGCACCAGCGCGGTGCCGGCCGCGACGGCCGGGACGGTGGTGACCGTACTCAGCATGGTGCCCAGGCCACCGAGCAGACCACAGGTGGCGAGCGCCAGGTGGACCTCGGGGTGTGCCCGGAGCGCGATCAGGTTCAGCACCCCGACCAGTAGCAGCGTGGCGCAGCAGACCAGCAACGAGGCCTGACCCACCCGCGGTGAACCGGTCACCAGCAGTACGGACCCGAGTACGGCGTACCCGTATCCCGCGATCGACAGGACCAGTGGAACACCCTCGCTCTGCGGCAGCCGCGCCACGACGATGGCGCCGACCAGGGTGAGGACCGCGGCACCGACCGACGAGACGCCCGCCGCCGTCCATGGTGGACCAGCCCACCGGACGAGCAGCAGCCCCAGTGCGAGCAGCAGGGCCGTCGCGACGGCACCGGTGAGCCGGGTGTGCCGGTCGCTCCAGGTCGCCCCGGCACGTCTGGCCTCCTGACCCACCGCCTCGGCCAGGTCGTCGAACGCGGGCTCGGGCCAGTGCTGGTCCTGCGGCGAGAGCAGCAGGGTCTCACCGTCGACCACGCCGGACGCCTGCAGCGAGCGGGTCGAGTCGAGCACGCGTCCGTCGAGCCTGCGTAGAACCCAGCCGTGGTGGGCGATTCCCTCGTCCGCGAGGCCGTTGCCACCGTGCCGCAGCAGGGTCGGCAGCAGGGTCACCAGCGGTAGATGCCGGGGCACCGAGAGGTCGGCACGTCGCTGCGGACTCAACAGTACGATGCGGGTCAGCCCCAGCCTTGCCGTCTGCGCCATGACGCTCCACAACGATCGGTTTTCATACGGAGGTTTCGGCCGTGAGCATGGTAGTCCGCAAGCGTCCGGCCCGACGGCCAGCGCCGCCGTATCCCACCGGCGAGATCGTGCTCGAGCCGGCTCCGGAGATTCCGGCGCCGAGCGGACGCGGGTGGGCGCAGATGATGATGCTGCTGCCGATGCTCGCCGGTTCGGTGGCCCTCGCGCTGATGTTCGCCGGTCAGCGTGGCGGACCGCTCGCCTACCTGACCGGTGGGCTCTTCGGCGTGTCCGCCCTCGGCATGCTGCTGGTCCAGCTCTCGATGCACGGCAGCGGCGCGAGCAAGCAGGAGATGCACAACCAGCGCCGGGAATTCCTGTGGGACCTGGACGCGTGCCGGCGGGCGGTCCGCCGGACGATACGGGACCAGCGCGGCGCCGAGTACTACCGTCATCCCGACCCGGGCGGTCTGTGGGCGCTGACGGACAGCGCCCGGCTCTGGGAGCGTCGCCGAGGTGACCTGGACTACTGCCTGGTACGGCTGGGGTTGGGTCCGCGCGAGCTGGCGACCCGGCTGGTCGCCGGCCCGGACACGCCCCCCGAGCGGGCCGAGCCGGTCGCCGCGGCGGCCCTGCGACGGTTCCTCGCGGCCTACCGCGAGGTCTCCGACCTGCCGGTGGTGCTCGCGCTCAACGGATTCGGCCGGATCTACGTACGGGGTGACCTGACCCGTGCCCGCGCGATGGTACGGGCGCTGCTGGCCCAGGCAGCCACCTTCCACGCACCCGAGGATCTGCTGGTGGCGGTCTGTGTGGGCGGCAGTGCCCGGGCCCGGTGGGAGTGGACGAAGTGGCTGCCGCACACCCAGCATCCGGAGGCGGTCGACGCGCTGGGACCGCTCCGCCTCATCTCACCCGGGATCGTCGGGCTGGAGGCGATGATGGAACAGCTCCTGGCCCCGCGTCCGCGCTTCGATCCGAACGCACCCGACTCGCAGCACGGCGGACCGCACATCGTCGTCGTGGTCGACGAGGGCGACATCGGGGGCGCCGACTACCTCACCGCGGAAAGCGGCGTCGAAGGGGTCACCGTCGTTGACCTGTCGACCGAACCGCCCCGCAACCTCGACCGGGCGAACCTCGTCCTGGAGATCGGGGACGACGGGCAACTGACCGCCCGCACCTTCGACGGCACCCGCAGCCTGGGCCACGCCGACCAGCTCGGTCTGGTCGCCGTGGAGGCGCTGGCGCACCAGTTGGCACCGCTGCGGCTCGCCGCCGCCGGCGGGTCCGAGCGGACGATGAACGCGGAGCACGGCCTGACCGACCTGCTCGACATCGCCGACCCACGGACCCTCGACGTCGAGGAGAACTGGGCTCCCCGACCCACCCGCAAGCGGCTGAGGGTGCCGATCGGCATCGGTCCGGGCGGGGAGCAGATCGAGCTGGACCTGAAGGAGTCCGCGCAGGACGGCATGGGTCCGCACGGCCTGCTCATCGGGGCGACCGGTTCCGGGAAGTCGGAACTGCTCCGCACCCTCGTCCTCGCGCTGGCCGTGACGCACCCGCCGGAGACCCTGAACTTCGTGCTCGTCGACTTCAAGGGTGGTGCCACCTTCACCAAGTTGGACCTGCTCCCCCACACCAGCGCGGTCATCACCAACCTCGCCGACGAACTGCCCCTGGTCGACCGGATGACCGACGCGGTCAACGGCGAGCTGGTCCGGCGGCAGGAACTGCTCCGCAGGGCGGGCAACTACCTGTCGCAGCGGGACTACGAACGGGCCCGCACGGCCGGCGCCCCGCTGGCGCCGCTGCCCAGTCTCTTCGTCGTCTGTGACGAGTTCAGCGAACTGCTCTCCGCCAAGCCGGACTTCATCGACATGTTCGTGCAGATCGGCCGGCTCGGTCGGTCGCTCGGAATTCACCTGCTGTTGGCCAGCCAGCGGCTGGAGGAGGGCCGGCTGCGCGGACTCGACACGCACCTGTCGTACCGGATCGGGCTGCGGACGTTCTCCCCCGGGGAGAGTCGGGCCGTGCTCGGGGTGTCGGACGCCTACGAGCTGCCCCGAGCTCCGGGACACGGCTATCTGAAGTTCGGCACCGAGCCGATGATCCGGTTCCGCGCCGCGTACGTCTCGGGCGCCTGGCGCGGCCACGACGAGGTCGGGACCGCCGGACCGGAACCGGAGATCTTCGAGTTCAACTCCGGCTACGTGGCGCAGACCGACCCCCGGGAGACCGGGTCGACGGCGGCCGAGGAGGACCTCGACGAGGACGTGGAGGCGCCGGTCGGCCAGACCCTGCTGGACATCCTGACCGAGCGGCTCGCCGGCAGGGGCGGTCCGGCTCACCAGGTCTGGCTCCCCCCGCTGGCCGAGCCGCCGTCGTTGGACGAGCTGACCGGTCCGGTGGCGGCGCATCCGCAACGCGGCCTCGGCGTACGGGACGAACAACTCGCCGGACAGTTGCTGGTGCCGGTGGCGGTTGTCGACAAACCCTTCGAACAGCGCCGGGACACCCTGACGCTGGACCTGTCCGGCGCCAGCGGGCACGTGGCGATCGTCGGAGCGCCGCAGACCGGCAAGAGCACCCTGCTGCGTACGCTCGTCTGCTCCCTGGCCCTCACCCACACGCCACGCGAGGTGCAGCTGTACTGCCTGGACTTCAGCGGCGGCAGTCTGGCCTCGCTCCAGGGCCTGCCGCACCTCGGCGGGGTCGCGACACGACGCGACGTCAACCGGGTACGCCGTACCGTCGCCGAGGTGTTCGAGGTGCTCAACCACCGCGAGCAGCTCTTCGTCGAGCGCGGCATCGACTCGATGGCGACGTTCCGGCGCCTGTGCCGAGCCGGCGAACTGACCGGGGAGCGGCACGGCGACGTGTTCCTGATCGTCGACAACTGGCAGACCCTGCGCAACGAGTTCGAGGACCTCGAGGAACGGGTCGGCGACCTCGCGAACCGCGGCCTCTCGTACGGGATCCACGTCGTCGCGAGCAGCTCCCGATGGTTCGACCTGCGCGGCTCGATCCGGGAGCTGTTCGGCACCAAGCTGGAGCTGCGACTCGGTGATCCCTCTGACTCGTACATCGACCGGCGGGCGGCGGCGAACGTGCCGGAACAGAGCCCGGGCCGGGGCATCACCCCGGACGGCCACCAGAGCCTGGCGGCGTTGCCCCGGATCGACGGCCGGCCCGACGTCGCGGACCTCGCCGACGGCACCCGGGCCCTGGTCCAGGCCGTACGGGAGGCGTGGCAGGGTCCGACGGCGCCGCCGGTCCGACTGCTGCCGCAGCGGGTGGAATACCAGGAGCTGCTCGTGGGTGGCCCGGACCAGCCCGGGATACCGATCGGGATCGCCGAGCACGACCTGCAGCCGGTACGGCTCGATCTCACCGCCGGCGACCCGCACCTGATCCTGCTCGGGGACAACGAGTGCGGCAAATCCACCTTCCTGCGCGTGCTTGCCCGCGGCATCGTCGACCGGTACGGCCCGAAGGACGCGAAGATCATCGCCATCGACTACCGGCGTGCTCTGCTCGGCGCGGTCCCGGACACCCATCTGCTCGGCTACGGCACCTCGGGCGAGGTCAGCGCCCGTATGATCCAGGACGCCGCGACGGTGATGCAGGAGCGGTTGCCCGGGCCGGACGTCACCGCCGAGCAGTTGCGGGAACGCAGCTGGTGGAAGGGGCCGGAGCTGTTCGTGCTCGTCGACGACTACGACCTCGTCGCCACGGACCGCAACCCGCTGGCCCCACTGCACGACCTTCTCGCGCAGTCCCGGGAGATCGGCCTGCACCTGGTCGTCGTCCGGCGGGCCGGCGGCGCCAGTCGGGCCTTCTACGACCCGATCCTCAAGCGTCTCCGTGAGCTGGCCAGTCCGGGGATCATGATGTCGGGCGACCGCGAAGAGGGAGTCCTGATCGGCAGCGTACGTCCCGGGCCGCTACCGGCCGGTCGGGGTTGGCTGGTGACCCGGAAGGAGGGAACCCGGCTCATCCAGTGTGGATGGCTGGAGCCAGTCGCCTGAACCTGGGTCGTCCGACGCCGACGATGCCCTGTCACCGGTGGCCGTCTGACGCTAATCTCAGCATCGATCTGGGGGCGAGGGGGTTTCGCATGCCGTACCGAATCACGGTCGAGGACACCAACGCGCTGAGTGAGTTCAGCGGGCGGATCAGGTCTGGCGACGTGGCGGCACTGGGCGCCGACGCCGGTCCGAACGCCCTGCTCGAACCGGCTCAGATCCTGCAGAACGTGCCGGTGCCAGGCGACGGTGTGAAGTTCCTGGAGGCCCGCCACTTCGGCGCCAACGCGGTCGCCCAGAGCACGGCGCTGGGCTACTACGCCCAGGATGTCGTCGCCGGCGTCAACGACATGGCACTGTTCACGCTCGGGGCGCACTACCGGTACACCACGGCCGACCTGGAGAGCGCCGACGATCTCCGGAAGGTCGAGGCGCGACTCCGGGACACGGGGCTGGCGGGCCCGAAGGACCCGTACCAGCCCACCGCGCCATACGCCGACCGGGGCTGGGACGAGGTGGAGAAACTCCGCGAGGCGCACCGGGCGGGTATGGCCGCCACCGGCACCCATGCGAACGACTACTACGCCGGCTCGGAGGTACCGACCGGGGACGGCGGCACGACCGACTGGACGGCGGGCCTGAGCCGATGGGATCCGCTCACCCTCGGGCACGCCTTCGAGCGGGTCCTCGCGACGGTCACCAACGAGCCGGCCGGCGTGATCACCAGCCTGGCCAAGGGGTGGCAGGACGTCGCCACCCGGCTCGGCAAGGTCGCGTCTCAGGTCCGCAAGGAGGCCGGCGACCTGAAGGGCGGCTGGGACGGCCCCTCCGCCGAAATGTTCATCCAGCGGACGAACGAGTCGGTCTCCTCGATGACCGAGTGGGCTCGGGTCACCGAGTGGCGCGCCGGGTGGATGCGCGACATCCAGGCCAAGCTCTCCTGGTTGCAGGGCGAGCTGGAGAAGCAGCTGACGGACTACCACCGGTACAAGCCGCTGCAGGTGGAGGCCTACTACCGCCACCATACTGGAGGTAGGGAGTGGCGCGAACTCTTCATAGAGACCTCCCAGTACCTGCGGCAACTGGACGACTGGGCGATCCAGCAGGGCACGTGGCTGGGTCAGACCTTTCTCGGTGGCGGTGCCTGGGTCTCGCTGCCGAAGTATCCGGCGCTGGCGAAACAACAGGGGCCGCCGCCGGGTTACCGCGCGGACGGCCAGCCGCGGACCCCGGGCGGGCCGGGCGGCGTCCCGGGGGTGCCCGGCGGCGGTGGCGCCCCGAAAGCCCCCGGTGGTGGCGCGCCGGCGGTACCCACCGGCCACCAGGACGCGCTGCGGAAGCAACAGGAGGATCTGCGGAAGCAGGCCCAGCGACTTCGCGACGAGCAGGAGCGCCGGCAGAAGGAGTACAACGATGCCGTACGCAAGCTCAACGAGGACGCGAAGAAGCAGCAGGATGCGCTGAACCAGCAGCAACAGGAGCTCCAGCAGCAGCAGAGGCAACAACAGCAGCAGCTGGAGGAGCAGTTGGGGCAGCTGCCGCCGGCAGGTCAGCAGCCGCAGCTGCCCGGACAGCAGGACCTGGAGGACATGCGCCGGCAACTCGACGACCTCCTCGGACAGCAGCCGCAGCCCGGCAACGTCGGCGCCCCGGCACCCCCGTCCTTCGTCCCGCCTCCGCTGCCCGCCGGGATCGGAGCCGGCGGGTCGGGCCTCGGGTCCACCGGTTCCGGCCTGGGCGGGTCGGGGATCGGTGGTGGTCGACCAGCCGGCTCGATCGGCATCCCCGCCTCGGGAGCGGTGGATCTGATGGGTCGGGCCGGAGCGACGGCCGCGACGACCAGCGTCGGCGGTGCCGCGCTCTCCGGTCGCGGCACACCCGGTCCAGCCGGCATTCCTTTCATGCCGCCGATGCAGCCTCCGATGGCCGGCGCCGGTGGGGGGTCACCGGCGCTGGGTGGCCGACGCAGCCGGCCCGTCCTGCCGGGCGAGACGTCGCAACAGCCGACGGCGAAGCCACGCGTCGTCGATCCCGAGGGCGACGGTACGACCGCGGCCCGGCGACACCGCGACGGTGACCGCCGGGCGGTGGTGACCGAACCGGTCCGGGCACCGGAGGTGGACGCCGGGCAGGCACTGGGCCGACTGGCCTGACGTCGCGTCCGGTCTCGACCGGTTTCCGTCCTGCTAGAGTCCCCTCAGGAACCTCGCCGTCCTTCCGATCCCCTCTGCGGAGCCATGACACACACCGTTCAGGTCTCGGCTGCCTTGCCCGGGGCGTACCCCACCATCACCGACGCGGTCCAGCAGGCCCCCGACGGATCCGCGATCATGGTTGCGCCCGGCGAGTACCACGAGAACCTGACCCTCAACGGTCGCCGGGTGAGCATCGTCGCGAGCGGCGGATCGGGCACGGTGACGCTGGTGGCCCGTAACCCGGCGGCACCGGTGTTCGACTGTAGACAGTCCACGGTGGAGTTGGCGGACCTGGTTCTGCAAGGGGCGGACGAACCGACCGTCAGCGCCACCGGCGGGTCCATCACGATGCGCGACTGTGTCGTCTCGGCCGGCCCGGCGGCAGCCGTACGGGTGAGTTCCCGGGGCCGGTTCGAGCTCACCCGATGCAAGGTGTCGCAGGCCCACGTCGGCCTCTACCTCGACAACTGCGCGGGCACCGTCACCGACTGCCAGATCACCAACGTGGTGGAGGACGGGGTCATCATCCGCTCCGCCGACCCGGTATTACGTAACTGCACCATCACCGACTGCGGCTACCGGGGCGTTTACATCTACGAGTATTCCCGTCCCACCGTGGAGAACTGCGAGGTCGCCCGGGTCGGGGAGGTAGGCATCGCGGTCGCCCAGCAGAGTGCGCCGGTGCTGCGCGGTTGCTGGGTGCACGACGCCCGCGGGGTCGGCATCAGCCTCGGCGTCGACTGCGGCGGTGAGCTGGTCGACTGCCGGACCGAGTCGACCGCCTCCCCCGGTGTCCTGGTACCGCCCGGCTCCCGCGCCGAGGTCACCACCAGCGACCGCCGTCGCCGGGCCCAGATCGGGGCCAGCGAGCGCGCGGGGGCCGCCGACGACGGGAAGGTGGACCGGCTGCTCGCCGAACTCGACGCACTGATCGGGCTGCCCGGGGTGAAACGCGAGGTCCGGGCGATCGTCGACGAGATCCAGGTGAACGAGTGGCGACGCAGCGGCGGCCTCACCGTCGCGCCCACCACCAACCACATGATTTTCGCCGGCGCCCCGGGCACGGGCAAGACCACCGTGGCCCGGCTGTTCGGCCAACTCCTCTCCGCGCTGGGCGTGCTGCCGCAGGGTGCGGTCAAGGAGGTCGCTCGACGGGACCTGGTCGGACAGTACCTCGGCCACACCGCCGAGAAGACCAACGCGGCGTTCGAGTCGGCGCTCGGCGGAGTGCTGTTCATCGACGAGGCGTACACGCTGTCCCGCTCCACCGGCTCCGCCGACTTCGGCCAGGAGGCGATCGACACCC
This sequence comes from Plantactinospora sonchi, assembly GCF_036422035.1. Lineage (NCBI taxonomy): Bacteria > Bacillati > Actinomycetota > Actinomycetes > Micromonosporales > Micromonosporaceae > Plantactinospora > Plantactinospora sonchi. The sequence continues at coordinate 209,023 of NZ_JAZGQK010000007.1, read as the reverse complement.
TGGTCAAGCTGATGGAGGACCACCGGCACGAGGTGGCGGTCATCGTCGCCGGATACACCGACGAGATGCACCAGTTCCTCGACGCCAACCCGGGGCTCGCGTCCCGGTTCAACAAGACGATCGAATTCGAGAACTACACCGGCGAGGAGCTCGCCCAGATCTTCACCTCGATGGCCGAATCCAACGAGTACGCGATCACCGAGGCGGTCCGGCACGGCCTGGTTCGGTACTTCGGCGAGCGTATGGGCGACCGCAACTTCGGCAACGGCCGCGAGGCGCGCAAGCTCTTCGAGAGCATGCGCAAAACCCAGGCGCAGCGGCTGCGCCAACTCCGCCGGATGCCCACCGCCGAGGAACTCCAGCTGTTGCTGCCGGAAGACCTCGAAGAGGCGACGAGGGCCTAGTGTCCTGAGTCCGTAGTTCCTGTTAGTTCTGGTATGGGTGATGGTCGCGGGCCGAAGTTGGCCCTGCTGGAGTTGACGGACGCCGAGCGGGAGGCGTTGACGCGTCGGCGTACGACGGCGCAGGCCCTCGCGATGCGGGCGAGGATCATCCTGGCCTGTGCCCGGGGTTTGTCGAACAGCGAGGTGTCACGACTGCTCGGTGTGTCGTTGCCGACGGTCGGTACGTGGCGGTCGCGGTTCGTGGTCCGTCGGGTTGACGGGTTGTATGACGAGCCGCGTCCGGGTCGTCCGCGCCAGGTCAGCGATGCGGCTGTGGAACGGGTGACCGTGGGGACGTTGGAGTCGACGCCGCGTCACGCGACGTACTGGTCGAGCCGGTCGATGGCCGCGGCGACGGGGCTGTCGCAGTCGACGGTGTCGCGGATCTGGCGGACGTTCGGGTTGCAGCCGTGGCGGGCCGAGCGCCAGCGCACCAGCCGTGTCGCGTCGCCGCCGTGGGCGAGGGCGAGGTTCTTCAGGCTGCGGGCGGGTTGCGGGTAGCGCGGAGTGAGATGCTTGCCGACGCCGGTGTAGGGAACCTGAACAGGCTGGACGTCACCGGAGTGAGCGGTGGTAGACGATGTTGTCCCCACGATGTAGCTGATGCCGCGTTCGGTCAGGCCCTGGCGGAACTCGGCGATCTGACCGTAGCCGGCGTCGGCGGGTCAGCAGCGGCGGGTGTAGTCCCCACCCGGCCAACTCGTCGAGCATTTCCAGGGCCATCATCCACTCCGGCCGGTACCGCTCACCTTCGGGCAGCTTCGAGGCTGCCCGCCGCCGTAAGATCTGCTCAATCTGCCGGGCGGGCGGCAGCCGCAGGCGCGTGTGTGCCTTTTTCGCTCCGGCCCGGTCACGGGTGACCGGTTGCTGACGCAGCCTGCGGGCATGCGGGTTCGCGATCTTCCCGTCGGTGTCGGGGACACAGGACTCGTCCCAGGACTCCGGTACGAACAGCCGCCCGACGTACGCTGCCGCTGCCGGTTGAGCAGGTCGTGCAGGACATCAACCTGTTCCTGCGCGGCTGGGCCGGGTACTTCCGCTACGGACACTCGGCCGAACGCCTCAGCAAGACCAGACACTAGGTGCGGATGCGGCTCGCGCTGTTCGTCAGCAAACGCCACCGCCGTAGCCGACGTCACGGAATTCTGGGCCGACGACGGACCGCGAGGGAAGGTTGAAAGGTCCGGTGTGTGCCCGTGCCGGCTCGCGCGGGACAGGCACACACCGGCCTGGACGGTCATCGGCCGCTCCCGAGGGAGCGCAGCACCGGGGACCCGGTCATGTCGCGCGTTCGAGGGCGAGGTCCGCGAGTGTCTTGCGGTGTTCCTCGCGGATGCGTAGCCAGGCTTCGCGCAGGTGTCGTTCCTCGGTGGTGGGGCTGCCGATGGCCATCCGGAGCAGGACCCGCCCGTCCACTTTGGTATGCGTCAGGTACAGGGCGCCGCTGGCGTTGAGCGACTCCATCAGCCGGGTTGTCGCGTCGTTCGCCTCGCCCGTGGAAAGCTCAGGCCATCGGGGACGGAGGCACACCAGGCTGAGCACCTGTGGTTCGTGCAGTTCGAAGTCGGGGTCCCGGGCTACCCAGGTGGCGAACTCGGTCGCCAACGCGGCGCCGGTGCGGATGTGGTCGCGCAGGCCGTCGGCGCCGTACCAACGCATCACCGCCCACAGTTTCAGCGCTCGGAACCTGCGGCCGAGCGGGATCTGCCAGTCGCGGTAGTCGATGACCGCACCGGAGGACGTCGCGCGGTTGCGAAGGTACTCCGGCTGGATCGACATCGCATCGAGCAGAGGCGCCCGGTCGGCGACCCAGAGCACCGAACAGTCGAAGTTGGTGAGCAGCCACTTGTGCGGATTGGTGACGTAGGAGTCGGCGTATTCGGCCACGCCGTCGTTGACCCACCGCAGTTCGGGACAGACCGCAGCAACGCCCGCGTACGCGGCGTCGACATGCAGCCACACCTCACGTTCCCGGCACACCTCCCCAATCGCACGCACGGGGTCGATCGCCGCGGTCGAGGTGGTGCCGACGGTGGCACAGACCATTACTGGGATCGCGCCATCGGCGAGGTCCGTGGCGAGCATCCGGTCCAGGGCGGTGGCGTCCATCGCCAGTGTTGCCGGGTCGACCGGTACCTTCCGAACGTTGTCGGCGCCCAGCCCGACGATGCGCGCTGCCTTCTCCAGCGACGAATGCGTCTCGGAGGACACGTACAGGGTGTGGCGGCCGGTGATCCCGGCGTGTGCGGTGACCCCGCCGGTAGCCCGGCTGAGGGCCGCCAGAGTCGCGAGCAGGCTCGCGCTGGACGCCGAGTCCTGGATGACGCCGCCGCCGGTGGCGTCGGTCCGGAAGTGCCGGGGTAGGCCCAGTAGCTCCGCGAGCCAGTCCACAGCCACGGTTTCCAGTTCGGTGCAGGACGGACTGGTGGCCCACAGCATCCCCTGAACACCGAGGCCGCTGGACAGCAGGTCGCCGAGGATCGCGGCCCCGCTGGTGTTGGAGGGGAAGTAGGCGAAGAATCTCGGATGCTGCCAGTGGGTGACGCCAGGCAGCAGCGTCCGGTCGAGATCGGCGAGGATCTCGGTGAAGCTCGAACCGCATTCTGGAGGGCTCACCGGCAACGCTCTGCGCACGTCGCCAGGGGCGACCTGTGCTCTCACCGGGAACGATTCGATGTTGGAGAGATAGTCGGCGATCCAGTCGATGACCTGCTTCCCGTGCCGTCGGAACTCCTCCGGCGTCATATGGCGACTCATCGGACGGCCGCCGGTTCGCTCGGGCGCCTTGTTCCCTCAAGCTGACCGAGGGCTGGACAGAGTCGCACTGGGATCCTCCCGATGGGTTCCGGTTCAGACGGCTGGGGATGTCGAGGTTGCCGATCAGAGAAGGCCCTTCAAACGCCGCTCGATCCTTTGGCTGGATACGAGCCGGGCGACGGCACCGAGCGGGCCGAGGCTGATGACACCGAAGTGCAGATTTCACGCATCTCGTAGCAGGAAAGTTCTCTCATATCCCGGTCCGGGGCAGGTCCAGCAGGCCGACGCGGGTCGATCAGGAACCGCCGTTCAGTTCGGCGGGCTCCGTCGGCGGTCGTCGTCATGGCTGGCTCGGGTTAGCGACCGGCGCGCTGCGCGGCGAGGAACTGGTGTTGGACATTGTCCCGAAACCGGGCGTCGACGAGGACGTCCGACGCCGTACAGGCCAGCGCCTCAGCGGCCGCGAGCAGGGCGTTTCGCGCGCGAGGGCTTTTTGCCGCCGCGGCAAACTCGGCGGTGTGGTCGGAGACCGCCGTGTCGGCGATGGCGACCAGCGGGTGGATGGTCGGAACCACTGTGCTGACGTTGCCAATGTCCGAGGAGCCGAGGAAGACGTCGGGTTGCGGCGGGTCGGCCGCGATACCGGCGCGATCCAGGTGCGCGGCGAACCGGTCCGCAAGCGGCTCGTTGTTGCGGAAATGGTCGTAGGTCGGGCCGGCTGTCCGCACCTCCACGGTGGCTCCCACGGCGCGTGCCGCCCGGTTCGCGTACTCGGCGATGGTCTCGCGCAGTGAGGTCAGGCCGGGCGAGGTGGACGAACGCACCGCGAAACGCGCCTCGGCGTGATCGGGGATGATGTTGGTCGCGGTTCCACCGTGGGTGATGATGCCGTGGATGTTGCTTCCCGCCGGCAAGTGCTTGTTTTGCGCCATAATGGCGGTGAAAGCCCGAACCAGTGCGTCGAGTGCGTTGATCCCGCCGGCGGGATCGCCGGTCGGGTGGGCCGCGCGGCCATGCATCGCCACGGTCACTTCGGTGAACGCCGTCAGCATGGGGGCGGACCAGGTGCGCCCGGCGGGGTGGAACATCAGTGCGGCGTCGACACCGTCGAACACTCCGTGTTCGACCTCGGTCACCTTGCCGCCGCCGCGTTCCTCAGCAGGCGTGCCGATGGCCAGCACTGTGCCGTCGGGGGTAGGCACCGCCCGGGCCAGCGCGATCGCGGCACCGAGTCCGGCGGCGGCGATCAGGTTGTGGCCACAGGCGTGTCCGAGGTCGGGAAGCGCATCGTACTCCATGAGCAGCGCGACCCGCGGTGCGCAACCACGGCCGAAGGTGCCGGTGAACGCGGTCGGTAGTCCGGCGACGCCGGTCGTGATGGCGAAGCCGGCCGACGCCAGCTCATCCGACAGGACCCTCGCCGCGTGGTGCTCGGCGAACGCCAACTCAGGGCGCGCGTGCAGGGCCGTGCTGATCTCCCACAGCCGGTCGGCCATGCCGGTGATCGCGGTGTGGATGCGGGCGTACCGATCGGGGTCGGTCATCTCGGTCACCGCGCCGCCGGGTAGCAGATCAGCTCGATGAGGTTGCCGTCCGGATCCCGGGTGTAGACGCTGCGGCCTGTGCCCCGGGCACCCTCTTGGTCGACCGGCCCGAACTCGACCGGCTGGCCGTGGTCGAGCAGGTGCTGGCGGGCCGTGTCAACGTCAGCATCCCAGACAAAACACAGGTCGAGGGTGCCCGGTCGCGCGTGGGCGGCGCGCGGCACCAGGTCTCCGCCGGCACCGTGCACGTTGATCTTGTGGGTGCCGAAGTGCAGGACGGGGTAATCGGCTTCGCCCTGCCGCCATGCGGTCAGGTCACGCACCTCCGCACCGAGCACCCGGTGGTACCAGTCGAGCGTGGTGGATACGTCCTCCGCCACCAGCACGAGGTGATCGAACGCCAGGACGGTCATGCCCACATCAACCCCATCTTGGTCGACCAAACTTGATTGGTCGAAAACCGTACAACACCCGTCAGCGAAGGTAAATAGCCGGTTGATGGACTACCGGCCACCTGCCATACTTCATCAGGCCAGCATTTTCGTTAACAAAGCTGGAGGTCTGGACGGCTCGCAGGCGGTGGAAGCCGCAACGAGGCCCGCTCGCCAGCACTACTGGGCGCGGGGAACCCGCGCGGCGGCAAGTGGTTGCCCGACGGTAGGCCCACCACGGCTCGACCATGGAAGCCCTGACGGGGCGCCGGGCTGAGTAGCACGCTGTGCACCGCAGGATCACCGGTTCCGGCAACGAAGGGCCACTAATGCAGAAGTCGCCGATGGAAGACTCGCCACGACCGAAGCCCCTGGGCAGTCTGGGCGCTGGGATCACCGTCGAACTGCGGAACATGATCATGTCCGGTGTGTTGAAGCCCGGGCAGCGGCTGATCGTGCAGGAGCTGGCCGACCACTTCGACATCAGCCGCGGCCCCATCCGCGACTCGTTGCGTGTGCTGCAGTCCGAGGGGCTTGTCGTGCCCCACGCCGGCCGCGGTGTACAGGTGGCGACCCTGACCGCGCGCGAAGCCAGGGAGACCATCGCCATCCGCCAGGCCGTGGAGCCCGTCGCGGCTCGCTTCGCAATGACCCGGCACAGCAAGGAACTCCGCCACGAACTCGTCAACCGACTCGACGCGATGCGGAAGGCCGCCGCCGATGAGGACTGGAGCGCCATCGTCACCACCGACATGGAGCTGCACGGCGCGTTCTACGAGCTATCCGGCGTTCGGCGGCTGCAACAGCTGTGGGTCAGTATGCGCCTGCCGGTGCTTCACACCTTCCGCCTGCACCGGCACTACTACTCCTCGACACAAACGTTGCTCACCGAACACGAACACCTGGTCCAGCTGGTCGGCATGGGCAATCGAGACCTCGTCGGGCACTTCCTCAATCAGCACGTCGGTGGCCTGGTCGAGGACCTGGCCACCGCACTCGACGATGGCGTGGCGCCGTTCGCCCCCGCCTTCAGGGTTGACGGCCCCACCGACTGACTGAAACAGCCCTACAAAGCGACACACCGGAACAACCCAACAAAGCACTACTAGGGCACCGCCCTCGGCACCACACCTGATCGGAGACGAGCCCCGGTCGACCGGCCGGAGCACCGGCACCGACCGAACCGGGGCGGCCACCGCGACGAGGCGGCCGGAGCGCGGGTGGACCGTACGGGTGGTGGATCCGATCGTCCGGCGGGCTGGCCGCCGGCACCGCAGGCAGGGATTCTGTCGGTCACCCTCGTCATACTGACCGCGGCAGCACCCTACCCAGCGGAGGGATCGATCATGACAGCCCTGCTCGCGATCGGCACCGGCAAGGGCCTCTTCCTCGCCACCAGCGACGACGGACGGGCCAGTTGGCAGGTCAGTGGACCGCACTTCCCGATGACCGGGGTCTACTCGGTCGCCATCGACACCCGCCGGCCCACGCCCCGACTGCTCGCCGGAGTCACCAGCTCGCATTTCGGCCCGGCTGTCGCCACCAGCGACGACCTCGGTGCGACCTGGCAGGAACCCGCCGAGGCACCGTTGGCGTTCCCCGCCGACGCCGGCGTCAGTCTGGAACGGGTGTGGCAGCTCGCACCCGGCCCGGCCGACGAGCCGGACGTGGTCTACGCGGGCACCCAGCCGTCCGCGCTTTTCCGATCGGTCGACGGCGGCGTCCACTACGAGCTGGTCCGCCCGCTCTGGGACCATCCGCACCGCAAGCAGTGGGGCGAGGGCTTCGGCGGCCAGGCCATCCACACCGTGCTGCCGCATCCTGCCGACCCGGCCCGGGTCCTGGTCGCCATGTCGACCGGCGGGGTCTACGCCACGGACGACGGCGGCGAGACCTGGCGCCCGCAGAACACCGGCATCCGGGCCTACTTCCTGCCCGACGAGTGGCCGGAGTTCGGCCAGTGCGTGCACAAGGTGGCCCGGGACGCCGCCGATCCCGAACAGCTCTACGCGCAGAACCACCACGGCGTGTACCGCTCCCGGGACGGGGGCGTCAACTGGGAGTCGATCGCCGACGGGCTGCCGAGCGACTTCGGCTTCCCGATGGTGGCCCATCCGCGCCACGGCGGAACGATCTTCACCTTCCCGCTGAAGGCGGACGGCGAGCGCTTCCCGGTTGATCGGCGGTGCCGGGTCTTCCGCTCCACCGACGCCGGCCAGACCTGGGAGTCGGCCTCGCAGGGGCTGCCGACCGGGCCCTACCACCCCGCTGTGCTCCGCGACGCGATGTGCGTGGACGACGCCACCCCGGCCGGCGTCTACTTCGGCACCCGCGCCGGCGAGGTCTACGCCAGCCGCGACGAGGGGGACTCCTGGTCGCTGGTCGCCGCCCACCTGCCCGACGTGCTCTGCGTCCGGGCCGCGCAGGTGTAGCGATGGTGACCGTACTCGTACCGGCCGCACTGCGCGGTGAGGCGGACGGCGAAAGCCGGTTGGCGGTCACCAGCGCCGGCACGCTCCGGGCCGTCCTCGACGAGATGGCGGCCCGCTGGCCCCGACTGACCCGGCGCCTCCGCGACGAGCAGGGCGAGCTCCGCCGTTACATCAACGTGTACGTCGACGGCGAGGACTGCCGACATGTCGGTGGCCTCGACACGCCGGTCGGCGACGACGCCGAGGTCCAGGTGATCCCCTCGGTCGCCGGCGGCTGACCCGGCCGATCGACGGACTGCACACCGGGACGGCGAGCTCACGCCGACCGGCGGGCTCACTCCGGCTGGCGACTACGCCGGTCAGGGGCTGACCCGGCCTATCGGCCGACTTCAACCCGGGCCGGCGGGCCCACGGGCGGTGGGTCGGTCGGGGCCGACTCGCCGTGGGCAAGGGTCGGCGCGTCGCGGGCGGGCGGGTCCGCCGGCGGCTGGCAGCACGCCCGGGGTTGTCCGCGACTCGGGGTGCGAACGGTCGTTGGCCGGCCTAACGTGAAGGTGGTGGTCACCTGCCCGGTGCCAGCCGGTCGGACTCCGTTTCCGCTCCCGGCACCGGGTGGAGGTGAGGTGGGCTGGCGGCCCGGTACGGCCGTCGGCCGAACGTGTTGGACCAGCCCTTCGAGGGATCGCCGCACACGTCGACCGGCGTCTCGTTGTGGAGGCTATGCATGTCCGACTGGCGTTCGCGGGCTCTGCGTCCGGCGAAGCGCGCCCTGCGCCGCTCCCAGGACCGGTACCCGCAGTCGCCGCCGGAACTCTCGATGGACCCCCGGGGAGCCGAGGCGGCCGCGCCGCCGGTCGAGGAGAGCATGGTCACCTCGGCGATCTACCGGGACGGCGTACGGATCGACGGGCCGCCCAGCCTGTCGGAGACCTGTCGCCGGCTGCGGGAACAACCGGGCACGATGGCCTGGATCGGGTTGTACCGGCCGTCCGAGCGCCAGCTGCTCACCATCGCGGAGGAGTTCGGCCTGCACGAGCTGGCCGTCGAGGACGCCATCGTCGCGCACCAACGCCCGAAGCTGGAGCGGTACGGCGACACCCTGTTCGTGGTGCTCCGGGCCGCCCGCTACCTGGACGAGGCCGAGGAGGTGGACTTCGGCGAGGTGCACGTCTTCGTCGGCGCGAACTTCGTGCTGACCGTACGACACGGGCAGGCCCCCGACCTGACGGCGGTACGCGGACGGATGGAGCACGACCCGGAGCTGCTCCGACGTGGCCCGGAGGCGGTGCTGTACGCGATCCTGGACAGCGTGGTCGACGGCTACGCCCCGGTGGTCGGCGGGCTGCAGAACGACATCGACGAGATCGAGACGGAGGTGTTCGGCGGCGAACCCCGGGTGACCCGACGGATCTACGAGCTGTCCCGCGAGGTCATCGAGTTCCAGCGGGCGACCCGACCACTGCTCGACATCCTGAAGGGCCTCGAGGCCGGGTTCGACAAGTACGCCACCGACGAGGAACTACGCCGCCTTCTCGCCGACGTGGCCGACCACGCCACCACCGCCTCCGAACGGGTGAACGAGTTCCGGCAGATCCTGGCCGACATCCTCACCCTGAACGCCACCCTGGTCTCGCAGGCACAGAACGAGGAGGTCAAGAACCTCACCCAGGCGAGCTACGCGCAGAACGAGGAGATCAAACGGATCTCCTCGTGGGCCGCGATCCTGTTCGCCCCCACCCTGATCGGCACCGTGTACGGGATGAACTTCGACCACATTCCCGAGCTGCACTGGAGTTTCGGCTATCCGTACGCGCTGTTCCTGATGCTGGTGGTCTGCACCACGCTCTACCTGATCTTCAAACGCCGCGACTGGCTCTGACCGCCGGCCGCCGCTGCCAGCCGCCCCGAGCTCACAGCCAGTTGTTCCGACGGAACCCCCGGTACATCAGCACCGTGCCGACCGCCATCACCAGCAGCACCGCGAAGAAGCCGTACGGCAGCTCGGAGCCGGGGATGACCGCGAAGTTCATCCCGTAGAGGCCGGCGATGAAGGTCTGCACCGCGAAGATCGCCGCCCACGCCGCGATCTTGCGCATGTCGTTGTTCTGTTCCACGCTCACCTGGGCCAGCCGCGCCTGCAGGATCGAGTTGAGCAGGTCGTCGTAGGCGGCCACCCGCTCCACCGTACGCAGCAGGGTGCTGTTGACGTCCCGGAAGTACCGGGTCACGGGTCGGGGCAGCACCCGGTCCTCGAGGAGCGCGGCCAGCGGGCGCTGCAGCGGGGCGACCGCCCGCTTGAACTCCATCAGCTCCCGCTTGAGCTGGTAGATGTGGGCGCTCTGGTCCTGTCGCCGCCGGGCGAAGACCTGCTCCTCGGCCTCGTCGACGTCGGCCTCCACGGCGGCGGCGACCTCGACGTACGAGTTGACGAGCCGGTCGCAGACCGCGTAGCCGACGGCCCACGGGCCGAGCGCCAGCAGGGCCGGCCGGGACTCCAGGTCGGCGCGGACCGGCCGCAGTGCGCCCGGTGCGCCGTGCCGGACGGTGATCACGAAGGCCGGCCCGACAAAAACGGTGACCACACCGGTCTCCACCACCTCGGAGGTCTCGGTCAGCTCCGAGTGCTCCACGTACCGGGTGGTCCGCAGCACCAGCACGGTCACCTGGTCGTACCGCTCGACCGCCGGGCGGTGGTCGCGGTTGACGGCGTGCCGGGCGACCAGGTCGTCCAGCCCGAACGTCCGGGCGATCGGCGCGAAGTCCGCCTCGGTGGGCTCGTACAGCCCGAGCCACACGAACCCCCGGCCGCGACGTGCCGCGGCCAGCGCCGCCCGGTGGTCGAGCCGCCCCGGAAGCCGACGGCCCTCCAGGTACGTCGCGCAGTCGACGATCCGGTCCGCCTCCGGACCAGCCGCCCCGGGCGGGTCCGCCGGGACGTCCTCGACATGGAACATCCGGGTGAGCACCCGGCGTACCGGTTCGGCCCAGCGGATCCGTCCACCGCCCAGACGCCCGTTCCGTTCGTACCCGGCCATCCCGACTGTCCCTTCCCTCGCCCGTTTCCGGCCTGCATCGAACCACCCGCCGACCACCCGTCGCGGCTGCGGGTACGCCGGCCGGCCCCCGTACCGCACCACCAGCAGCGGCCCGGCCCGGACAGCGACACGGGCACCCGCACCGGCCGCACGGGGCGGTGGACCGGCCGCCGGTCGAGGTAGTCTCGATCACCAGGTGGTCCAGGAACGCGACCGCCCCGGACGAGCGCGCAGCCGTACCCGGCCCAGCAAAGACGGCGCGCAGAAACCCATGACACCTGTCGACCTGATCGAGATCGTCGGTTCCCTGCTGATCCTGTCGGCCTTCGCGGCCGCCCAGACCTCCCGGCTCTCCCCGGACTCCCTCCCGTACCTCGTGTTCAATCTCTCCGGCTCGGCCGTCCTCGCGGTGATCGCCCTGGCGGACCGGTCGTGGGGCTTCCTCCTCCTCGAGGGCAGTTGGGCCCTCATCTCCGCCGTCGGCCTGGTCCGGGCGGTGTACGGGAAAGCCCGGTTCACCCGCCCGGGCACCGTACCGGCGGCTATCGTGACGACGTCGCCCCCGGCCGGCGGAGACACGCCGCCGACCGGCGACAGCACGTTGCCGCCCGAGGGCGGTGCCGCGCCGACGGATGGGAGCGCGATGTCGCAGGTCGTCCCGGATCCGTCCGTCGCCCCGTTCGGGCTCCGTACGGCCGCGCACGTCGGGATCTCCGTTTCGGACCTGGACCGGTCGGTCGCGTTCTACCAGGCCCTCACCGGGGTCGCGCCGGTGGTCCGGGACGAGACGATGCGGGGTGGAGGGTTCGCCCGGGCCCAGGGCCTGCCCATCACCCGGCTGCGCTACGCCACCTTTCACCTGGAGAACCTGGGCATCGACCTGGTCCAGTTCCAGGAGCCGGCCGGTGAACACGCCTCGGTGGCGGCGAACCGGCCGGGCTCGATGCACCTCTGCTTCCAGGTCGACGACCTGCGTGGGGTCCACCAGCGGATGCGGGACGCCGGGATCGAGTTCCTCGGTGAGCCGTACACGTTCGTGGTGGAGGAGGTGTCGCCGCCGGACGCGGCGGGCACCGAGGTCGCCTACTTCAACGACCCGGACGGGACCAACCTGGAGCTGATCGCGCCCAGGGGCGGGTTCGCCCGTAGCGGCTGACCCGGCCGGGCGCGACCCCGGTGGCGGCCCGTCAGGCGCGACCCCGGCGGCACCCGGTCAGCGGACCGTGGTCAGCAGGCCGGGGCCGTGCCGGCCCGCGCCCAGAGAGCGCTCATCTCCGTCATCGCCTGTTCCATGATCTGAACCATCGCGGTCCTGGCCCGTTCGCCGTCCCGCCGTTGGATCGCCTGTGCCACCTCGGCGTGCAACGTCAACGCCTGCTCGTGCGGGTAGTGCGGCATCAGGTCGTAGTGGTAGCGGCCGGCGAGGACCTCGGCCACCAGCTCGTGCAGCTTGACGAACATCTCGTTGTCGGAGCCGGCCAGGACCAGGTGGTGGAACTCGATGTCGAGGCGGAGGAACTCGGCCTCGTTGCCGGCCGTGCCCGCCGCCCACATCTTCGCGGCGAGCCCGACCAGGTCACTGGCCTGCTCCGGGGTCGCCCGCCCGGCGGCCAGCGAGGCGGCCTGCGGTTCGACTGCGGCCCGCAGCTCGGTGATGGAGCGCAGCTGCGCGAGCCGACCGGCGGTGGCGAGCCGCCAGCGGATCACCTGAGGATCGAAGACGTTCCAGTCGGTGGCGGCGCGGATCAGCGTGCCGACCCGGCGACGGGACTCGACGAGGCCCATCGAGGCGAGCACCCGCAGGACCTCCCGGACGACCGAGCGGGAGACGGCGTACTGCTCGACGAGGTCGTCGATGTAGAGCACCGACCCCGGCGTGAGCCGACCGCCGCAGACGGCCGTGCCGAGCTGGTCGAGCAGGCGGGCGTGCAGCCCCGACTCGACGATGCCGGCGAGTCGGGGGGATGCGTCACCCAGGTGGACGGACGCGTCCTCAGAAGACGGCGAGACCATCAATAAAGCTTATCAGTGAAAGGTCTGCTATTGCATAAGTATGGTTTATGGATCTAACATCCGGCACTAAGCGGATGTAGGGCATCCGCGGCGGCGGCCCAACGGCGGGTCGTTCGCGAGTGAAGGGAAGATGGACGTGTTGCGTCGATCGATATTCGGAACCTCACTGGCCGTGGTGGCTGCCCTCGGTCTGTCCGCCTGCGGCGGCGGAGACGACGGCGGCGGCTCGAACACCCTGCGGGTCACCCTCGTCAACCACGTCTGGACCGAGAACATCAAGAAGGCGCTGCCGGAGTTCGAGCAGCAGACCGGCCTCAAGGTCGAGGTCACGCAGCTGGGCGAGGACCAGCTCTCCGACCAGTACAACGTCAAGCTCAACGCCGGCTCCAGCGACATCGACGTGATGATGTACCGCCCCCTGCAGGAGGGGAAGCTCTTCGCCAAGAACCGCTACCTGGCCGACCTGACCGACAAGGCCAAGGGCAGCGCGGACTTCGCCCTCGACGACTTCCAGAGCGGCCCGCTGCAGGCCACCAGCTACGAGGACAAGGTGGTCGGCGTTCCGATCATCACTGAGCAGGAGGTCCTCTACTACCGCAAGGACCTGCTGCAGAAGGCCGGCTACAGCGCACCGCCGAAGACCCTCGACGAGCTCAAGGCGGCGGCGGCGAAGATCGAGGCGGAGAACCCGGGCACCGCAGGCTTCGTGGCCCGCACCGGCAAGGCCGCGGCGGTCACCCAGTTCTCCAGCTTCCTGTTCAGCTTCGGCGGCGACTTCGTCGACGCCAGCGGCAAGGCCTCGGTCAACTCCGAGCAGGCCAAGCAGGCGTACGCCTTCTACGGCGGGCTGCTGCGGGAGAACGGCCCGGAGAACATCAGCACCGACATGAGCTGGTCCGAGGCGATGGCCATCTTCACCCAGGGCAAGGCCGCCTTCTACACCGAGGCCAACTCGCTCTACAAGAACGCCACCGACCCGGCCAAGTCGAAGGTCTCCGACACCGTCGGGTTCGCCGCCTTCCCGGCCGGACCGGCCGGCTCGAAGCCGTACAACATCCCGTCCTGGGCGCTCGGTGTCAACGACGCGTCGGAGAACCAGACCAACGCCTGGAAGTTCATCGAATGGGCGGCCGGCAAGGAGCAGGCGCTGGCCCAGCAGAAGGCGGGTGTGCCGGGTGCGCGTACCTCGGTCTGGGCGAACCCGGAGGGCATCGCGACGTACCCGAAGGACCTGGCGGACGCGATCGCGGTCAGCACCGCCAGCGGCGTCGGGCACGACCGCCCGCTGGTGGTGAAGGTGGCCGAGTCCCGGGAGATCGTCGGCCAGCCGATCGTGGACGCCATCACCGGCAAGGACGTCGCCGCCTCGGCGGAAACCGCCAACCAGGCGTTCCAGAAGCTGCTGGACGACGAGAAGTAGGCCGACCGCGCCGGGGTGACGCCGACACACGTCCCGTCACCCCGGTGCGGCTCCCGGCCGGTGTCTCCCGGCGCGCGGGCCCGCACGGTCCCCGCCCGCGCCGCACGATGTGCGCCCCCGGCCCGTGCGCACGGCCGCCCTCCCGTGTCCCGTGGCACGGCGCGCACCGCCCCTCTCATGGCCCCGAATCCGGAGTTCCCATGGCAGTCAACCCCTCCACCCCGACGTTCGACGACACGTCCGCCTGGACGCGCTGGGCGAACAACCACCGCAAGTGGCTCTTCGCCGCGCCGGCCATGGCGTTCGTCGGTGCGCTGATCATCTTTCCGCTGGCCTGGACCCTCTACCTCAGCCTGACCGACGCCGAGGGCTCGGTACGGGCGGAGTCCGAGTTCATCGGCTTCCAGAACTACCTGGAGGTGCTCTCCGACACCGACCGGTTCTGGCCGGCGGTGGCCCGGACCGTCGGCTTCACCGGCGTCGCGCTGCTCTTCGAGGTTGTCCTCGGCATGGCCGTCGCCCTGCTGCTGTGGCGCCCGTTCAGGGGCGAGCGGTGGGTACGGGTGGCGATCCTGATGCCGCTGGTCGCCACCCCGGTCGCGGTCGGCATGATGTGGCGGCTCATCTTCGACCCCAACATCGGCATGGCCAACCAGGCGCTCGGCTGGATCGGCATCGGACCCCAGCCCTGGCTGGCCGGCCAGCACAGTGCGCTGCCGACGACGATCTTCATCGACGTGTGGCAGTGGACGCCGATGGTGGTCCTGATCCTGCTCGCCGGGCTGACCTCGCTGTCGAACGAGCCGGACGAGGCGGCCCGGGTGGACGGCGCCAACGCCTGGCAGCGGTTCCGGCACGTCACACTGCCGCTGCTGATGCCGACGGTGGTGGTGGCGATCCTGCTGCGCGGCATCGACGCGCTGAAGACCTTCGACATCCTCTACGCCACCAAGGGTCGCGGCGGCGGTTCGTTCCACGAGGTCGAGACCCTGAACGTGTACGCCTACGGCCTGAGCTTCGACTACAACGAGTACGGCATCTCCTCCACCGTGCTGATCATCTTCTTCCTGATCATCATCGGCTCGATGTGGCTGCTCACCTCGCGCAACAAGAAGAAGGGTGAGCGGTGATGAGTCGCGCCTACAAGATCTTCCGGGCGGTCGCGCTCGCGGTCGTGGTGATCTCGCTGCTGCTTCCGCTGCTCTGGATGGTCAGCGCCTCGTTCAAGACCAACGTCGACATCTACGACTCCGGCAAGGCGCTCGTCTTCTCCCCCACCTTCGACAACTACACGAAGGTGCTGCAGCAGGCGAACTACCTCCAGTTCATCGGCAACAGCCTCTGGGTGGCGTTCGCCGCCACCGCGCTGTCGCTGCTGCTCGGCGTACCGGCGGCGTACTCGATGAGCCGGTTCACCATGCGCAGGTCCGCGCTGGTGGTGCTGATGGCCCGGGTCATCCCCGGTGTCTCGCTGCTGGTGCCGTGGTACTACGTCTTCAGCAACCTGCGGCTGGTCGGCGGGTTCACCGTACTGATCCTCAGCCACATGTTCGTGTCGCTGCCGCTGATCGTCTACATCATGATGGGCTTCTTCGACGGCCTGCCGACGGAACTGGAGGAGTCGGCACAGGTCGACGGCCTGACTCCGATCGGAGCGTTCCGCCGGATCACCCTGCCGCTCTCCGCACCCGGGATCGCCACCGCCGGCATCCTGTCCTTCATCTTCTCCTGGAACAACTTCATGTTCGCCCTGGTGCTCTCCGGAGCCGACACCAAGACCCTGCCGGTGGCGATCTTCGACTTCGTCGGTTACGCCAGCATCGACTGGGGCGGCCTGATGGCCGCGTCGACCGTGGTCACCCTGCCGATCATGCTGATCGCGCTGTTCGTGCAGAAGTACGTCGTCTCCGGCCTCACCGCCGGTGCTACCAAGGGCTGAGGTCGAGGCAGAGCATGACAAAGATCGTCCGGGTCGAGACCTTCCTCGTCCCACCACGGTGGCTGTTCGTCCGGGTCGAGACCGAGAGCGGGCTCGTCGGCTGGGGCGAGGCGACCTGTGAGGGCCGCTCGGAGACCGTCCGCACCGCCGTCGAGCAGCTGAGCGAACTGCTGGTCGGCCGGGACGCGCTGCGCATCGAGGACCACTGGCAGGTGTTGACCAAGGGCTCGTTCTACCGGGGCGGGCCGATCCTGGCCAGCGCCGTCTCCGGGATCGACCAGGCGCTGTGGGACATCGCCGGCAGACACCTCGGCGCGCCGGTGCACCAACTGCTCGGCGGGCCGGTCCGGGACCGGATCCGGATCTACGGCTGGGTCGGCGGCGACGAACCGGCCGAGGTCGCCGACCACGTCGCCGAACAGGTCGCGGCGGGGCTGACCGCGGTCAAGATGAACGCCTCCGGCCGGATGAGCCCGATCGCCTCCGTCGCCGAACTCGACGGGGTGGTCCGCCGGGTCGCCGCCGCCCGCGAGGTGCTCGGCGCGCACCGCGACGTCGCGGTGGACTTCCACGGTCGGTTCACCCTGGCCAACGCGCGCCGGGTCGCGCCGCTGCTGGAGCCGTACCGGCCGTTCTTCCTCGAGGAGCCGGTGGTGCCGGAGAACTCGCACCTGATCGGCGAGTTCGTGCGCGCCACCAGCACCCCGGTGGCCACCGGCGAGCGGCTCTACAGTCGGCAGGAGTTCCTGCCGGTGCTGCAGGCCGGTATCGCGGTCGCCCAGCCCGACCTGTCACACGCCGGTGGGATCACCGAGGTACGCAAGATCGCGGCACTGGCCGAGACGTACGACGTACAGTTGGCGCCGCACTGTCCACTGGGGCCGATCGCGCTGGCCGCCTGCCTGCAGGTGGCGTTCGCGACTCCCAACCACCTGATCCAGGAGCAGAGCATCGGCATCCACTACAACCAGGGTGCCGAGGTGCTCGACTACGTCCTGGACACCACGCCGTTGAACTTCGTCGACGGGCACATCCTCCGGTTCACCGGCCCCGGCCTCGGCATCGAGATCGACGAGAATGCCGTACGGCTGGCGGACAAGCGCGGACACGGCTGGCGGGGACCGGTCTGGCGGCACCCCGACGGCTCGTTCGCCGAGTGGTGAGCCGACCGACGTGAGCCGGCCGTCCCGCCGTCCGCCCGGCTGAACCGCCGGGCCGGGGACCCGGCCCGGCGGGCGAGCCGGCCGACCTCCGACAATCGATCCACCGACCCCCAGAAAGGCACGCCGTGAAGATCGTCGCCGCGGACGTCATCGTGACCAGTCCGGACCGCAACTTCGTCACCCTGAAGATCACCACCGACGAGGGCTTCACCGGGCTGGGCGACGGCACCCTGAACGGACGCGAACTCTCCGTCGCCTCGTACCTCACCGACCACGTCGTACCGCTGCTGATCGGCCGTGACCCGCACCGGATCGAGGACACCTGGCAGTTCCTCTACCGCTCCGCGTACTGGCGGCGCGGCCCGGTCACCATGGCGGCGATCGCGGCGGTGGACGTGGCGCTCTGGGACATCAAGGCGAAGGCCGCCGGCATGCCGCTCTACCAGCTGCTCGGCGGGGCGTCCCGGACCGGCATCATGGCGTACGGCCACTCTTCCGGACGGGACCTGCCGGAGCTGTTCGACTCGATCAGGCGCCACCTGGAACTCGGCTTCCGGTCGATCCGGGTGCAGACCTCGGTGCCGGGAATCAACGCCGTCTACGGGGTCGCCACCCAGCCCAGCGTCGACGGCAAGCGGTACGACTACGAGCCCGCCCAACGCATCCCGCTGCCCGCCGAGGAGGACTGGGACAGCCGCGCCTACCTGCGGCACCTGCCCGGGGTCTTCGAGGCGGTCCGCAACGAGTTCGGCCCCGAGCTGCCGCTGCTGCACGACGCACACCACCGGCTGACCCCGATCCAGGCCGCCAAGCTCGGCAAGGCGCTGGAGCCGTACGACCTGTTCTGGCTGGAGGACTGCACCCCGGCGGAGAACCAGGAGGCGCTGCGGCTGGTCCGGCAGCACACCACCACCCCGCTGGCGATCGGCGAGGTCTTCAACACGGTGTGGGACTACCAGACGCTGATCCGGGAACAACTGATCGACTACGTCCGTTCGGCGGTCACCCACACCGGCGGCATCACCGCGATGCGCAAGCTGCTCGACTACGCCGCCCAGTACCAGATCAAGTCCGGCATCCACGGCCCGACCGACATCTCCCCGGTCGGCATGGCCGCCGCGCTGCACCTGGACCTCGCGATCCACAACTTCGGGATCCAGGAGTACATGCAGCACGGGCCGCTGACGAACGAGGTGTTCCGGCAGTCGTTCACCTTCACCGACGGCTACCTGCACCCGGGCGAGCAGCCCGGTCTCGGTGTCGAACTCGACGAGGAGGCCGCGGCCCGGTTCCCGTACGTGCCGGCGTACCTGCCGTTCAACCGGCTCAAGGACGGGACCGTCCATGACTGGTGACGGTCCGTCCGTCCCCGCTCAGGTCCGCCCGACCCGGCACATCGTCGTGATGGGCGTGTCCGGGTCGGGCAAGACCACCGTGGCCAGGGGCATCGCCGCCGCGACCGGGCTGACCTTCGTCGAGGCCGACGAGTTCCATCCGCCCGCCAACGTGGCGCTGATGCGGGCCGGCGTACCGCTGGACGACACACACCGCTGGCCCTGGCTGCGCGAACTGGCCGGCTGGATGGCGGCCCGGGCCACCGAGGGAACGTCCACCGTGCTGGCCTGTTCCGCGCTGCGACGCGCCTACCGGGACGTTCTCCGGGAGGGCCCGCCGAGCCTCGACTTCGTCCTGCTCGACGGACCCGCCGAGGTGATCCGGGCACGCATGGCCCGACGCACCGGCCACTACATGCCGGCGAGCCTGCTCGACTCCCAGATCGCCACCCTGGAGCGGCCCGAACCCGACGAGCGGATCCTCACCCTCGACGTCTCGCTGACGCCGGAGGAACTCGTCGCGGCGGCACTCGACCTCCTCCGCCTGTAAGGAAGGGCCCCTTCCTATCGCTTCTTGTATAGGAAGGGGCCCCTCCTAACCGCAGAGGCTCAGCCGAACCGGGAGCTCGGCACCGGCCCCGACGACCGGACCCGGTCGCGAGGGCCGGTCGGCCACCGGTTGGCGACCGTCGCCACGAAGCGGGCGAGTGCCTCGTCCGGGTCCGGCGGCGTCGCACCGTCACCGGCATCCGCCCTGCCCTGGGCCCGAACGATCTCGGCGGCGAGTTCCTCGACCGGCCGGTCGTCGCCCGGCGCCCGGCCCACCGAGCCGTCCGGTTGCCGCCGCAGCCGCTCCCCCCACGGCGGCACGAGGAACTGTGCCAGCAGGGTGCTGACGTCGGCGGAGACCGCCGGCGGGCTGGTCCAGCAGGTGCCGTGTTCGAACAGGACCTCACCGGGAGCGCGGTCCCGGAGCGCGACCAACAGGTCGCGGTCCTCGACCGCGCTGAGGTCGTACGCCACCACCAGGGTGTCCCGACGCTCGGCGCCGATCGGCCCGACCGGTACTCCGAGCAGTTCCGCCGCGGCCAGCCCCAGAATCCGGCTCGACCGGTCCGGCAGCAGCGACACCGACCGGGGCCGCCGACCCGCCGCCGCCAGGATCACCCGCAGCCGGTCCAGTCCGAGCCGGCAGAGGTCGTAATCGTCCTGCTGGTACGCGTACCGCCCGGTCATCCCCGCGTCGAAGCCGTACGGCGACAGGGTGCTCAGCACACCGCCGGTCAGTACGAAGTGCCAACCCCGCAGGTCCCGCCGGTCGAGTGCCTCTCCCCCGTCGAGTACGGCGGCCCGGGCGACCATCCGGGTCACCCGCTCGTGGGCAGGCCGCCAGTCCCCGTCCTCCGGGGCGGGCAGCCGGTCGAGGTGCCGGCCCGCCCGCGCCAGGTCACCAGCCATGAGTGCGTTGTAGACCAGCAGGTAGCGGTGCGGCCACGCGGGAAGGCTGTCACCGCGTCGTTCGAGCGCGGTCACCGCGTCGGCGTGCCGCTGCTCTTCCTCCAGAGCCACGACCAGCTCGGCAAGCACCGCATCAGCCTCGGGCGCCCGACGTACCGCCTCGGTCAGGGCCGGAACGGCCAGGAACGGCAGATCATGCTCGACGCAGGCGTACCCGAAGTCGTAAAGCGTCTGGGGCCGGTCCGGCGCGGCGGCCAGCCGGGCCGAGGCCCGGGCGAGGTCGTCCAGGCCGGCCAACCGGGCAAGCCGTTCGACCACCGGCGCGAGATCGTCGAGGGCCACCTCGTCCCCCATCGACCGCAGCCGTCGCACCGCCGCCGCCGCGTCACCGGCCTCGACCAGCTCACCGGCCTCGTTCAGGGCGTCGTTCATCGGTTTACCTCCGAGTTTGTGGGTTGCGAATGTGTCCGAGGATTCGGAGTCGAGACCGCCGATGCCGGACCGGCGGGTCGGGGCGGTTCGACGGGCGGCCGTCGGTGGGACACCGGCTCGTCGAACCTGGCGACGGATCCAGCGGCCGGGCACGACCAGGCGGCCAGGCCGACCGGCGACCGGTGCGCCGTCGGCAACCGGTGCGCGACGGACCGCCGGTGCACGATTCCCGACCACGCCGACCGAGCCGACTGGGCCGGCTGGGCCGCACGGGTCAGCTGGCCGCACAGGCCACGAATTTGGGAGTGACGCGACTGGTCAAACGGGCGGGACCCGGATTGTCGAGCCGGCGAGGGGATGGTGGAGCCGGCGGGGCTGGTGCGCGGCGGAGACGGGACAGGTCGGCCGCGAGCACCGAGCCGGCAGAACAGCCGAGCGCGACCGACCGGGTCGGTCGGCGCCACGGCGCTCACCGTTGCGGGCGGAAGCCGCCCTTCCTGTCGAACATGGCGGAGATCATGGCTCGGGTGCGGGACGCCGCGCAAGCCGGTTTGTGCCGGCCGGCGACCGGCGGGGACCGTCGGTCCCCGCCGGTCCGGAGCGCCGGGTTCCGACGTCGCGGGTCAGCAGCCGAGGATCAGGCCCGATACGGGTCGGGCTGGTCGACCCAGCCGGCGACCAGCACCAGGCCGGTCGACCGGTGTACGGCGAGGAAGCCGAACGGGCGGTCGACGGAGAACGACACCACCCGCTTCCGCTTCTTGGCCGGCGGCGGCACCGAGCCGGCCCGCATGCCGAAGGCGGTGACCACGGCGGCCTTGAACCCCCGTGCTCCGAAGGTGGCCATCGCGCTCTGCCGGGCCTGCGAGATCGCCAGCGGCACCGGACTGATTCCGGGAAAGTGCCCCGGGACCTGGACACTCGCGCTGGCCAACCCGAACAGCGGGGCGTTCGCCAACAGGTCGTGGTCGGCCTCGACGCTGAATCCGACGGTGGAGACCCGCAGCTCGGGCCGGTCGTCCACAGCCGTGACGACTGCCTCGGAGACTCCGGGACCGTCGGCGAGGGCGCGGTCGCGGCCGTCGGTCGGCACCGTGATCGCGGCGGGCAGCACCTCCCCGGCGGTACGCCCCGGCCCGCCGAGCGCCAGGACCACGTCGACGTCCCCGGTGCCCTGGACGGTCAGCAGGGTCAGCGGTCCGGCCGTGGTGTCGACGACCCGGAGCACGCTCAGGTCGTGGGTACGCCGGGCCAGGCCGCTGACGTCCCGCCCCTGCCAGGGGCCGGAGGCCGGTCGGGTCCAGTACTCCTCGAACGGCTCCGCCCAGTCGGTGAGCACGGAGAGTGCGCTGGCCAGCACCATCAGGGTGCCCTGGTCCACGGACACCGGCATGGCCGGGATGGCTCCGTCGGTGTGCCGGGCCGCCCAGGCGTCCAGGACCCGCTGGTCCGCGTCGCTGTCGCCGGTCAGCTGACCCCGCATCGAGTCCGGCACGGCGGCCAGCCACTCGCTGGTCAGCGGCAGGTCGTGTCGGGACCAGACACCGAGCGCCATTCGGGTGGTCGGCGAGCCGGTGAGGTCGAATCGGACGGGTTCGCCGGCGACCGCGAGCAGTTCCGCCCGGGCCGGGCCGGCCGCGTGCCGGGCGAGAAGCGCCAGCAGCGGGTACACGCCGGCGCCGGAGATGACTGTGCCACCACCGTCGAGGATGGACGCCCAGCGGGCGGTGAGCAGGTTGGCGGCGCTGGCACTCATTGACGGCGACCCTCCGGACGGTGCGGCACGGACGGCCGCAGGCTACCGGACCGCGCGGCGGTGCGCCGTGGCGTGCTGGCCCATGCCACTCTCCGCCAGCCAGCCAGCCAGCCAGCAGGCAGGCAGGCAGGCAGGGCCGAGGCGTACCGCCGGCTCAGGACCGGAGTTGGTTGATTTTGTCGCGGGCGACCGTGGCCAGGGTCGCCACCCGGTGCGGCTGGCCGCGCAGGAACGACTCGGTGAACGCCTTCGCCTGCTCGTAGCGGATCTTGCCGGGCATCGGCGGCTCGTTCGGGTTGACCAGACAGTCGACGAGCGCCGGCCCCGGATGCGCCAGCGCCGCCCGGATCGCGTCCGGCACCTGCCCCGGGTCGGTGACCCGGACCCCGTACCCGCCGCAGCCGGTCGCCCAGTTGGCGAAGTCCGCCTCCGGCTGCTGGTGCCGTACGGCGTACTCGGGGTAGCCGAGCATGATCTGCTCCCAGAGGATCTGCCCGTACGCGTTGTTGTTGTTCACGACCACCTTCACCGGCAACTGGTGCCGGACGGCGGTGAGGAACTCGGCCATCAGCATCGCGAAGCCGCCGTCTCCGACGTACGCGATGACCTGGCGGCCGGGGAAGGCGTGCTGCAGCGCGATCGCGTACGGCAGCCCGCACGCCATCGACGCCAGGTTGCCGGAGAGGTAGTACTCGCGGCCGCCCCGGATCGTCCAGTACCGCGCGGACCAGGTCGTGACGGTGCCTGAGTCGCAGGTCAGGATGGCGTCGTCGGCGGCGAGTTCGTCGAGGCAGCCGACGAGGTACTGCGGCGCGACCGGGCTCCGGCTCGCGTCACGCAGCGCCCGCATGTCGGCCCGCCACTCGTCGCGGCCCCGCTGGTGCCGGGTCAGGAAGGACCGGTCGGCCTGCCGGGTCAACAGCGGCAGCAGATGCCGCAACGCCAGCCGGGCGTCGGCGGTGACCGCGACCTCCACCGGCAGCCGCAGTCCGATCCGGCTCGCGTCGTGGTCGATCTGCACGACCCGGGCCTGGTCCGGCGCGGGCAGGTACTTCCCGTACGGGAAGGCGGTGCCGACCATCAGCAGGGTGTCGCACTCCTCCATCGCCTGCTCGCTCGGCTTCGTGCCGAGCAGCCCGAGGCCACCGGTGGTGAGCGGGTGGTCGTCAGGGACCACCTGCTTGCCGGGCAGGGTCTTGACGATCGGTGCGCCGAGCGCGTCGGCGACCGCCAGCACCTCGTCGCGGGCGTCCCGCGCCCCGATCCCGACCAGCATGGCGACCTTCCGCCCGGCGCCGAGCACCTCTGCGGCCCGGGCCAGCTCCTCGTGTGTCGCCGGCATCAACGGCGTGGCGAAACTCGGGCTGCTGGCCGACGGCGTTCCCGGGCTGACGTGCCGGTACGGGTCTGCGGAGGCGGCGGCCACCTGGATGTCACTGGGAAAACTCAGGTGGGCCACGGTTCGATTGGCCAGGGCGTGCCGGATCGCGATGTCGACGACGCCGGGCAGTTGCTGCGGATTCGTCACCGCCAGGTTGTAGGCCGCGACGTCCTGGTACAGCAACGTCGCCTCCACCTCCTGCTGGTACTGCGAGCCGAGCACCGAGGTCTCCGGCAGCCCGGTGATCGCCAGTACCGGGGCGTGGTCGAGTTTGGCGTCGTACAGGCCGTTGAGCAGGTGGATCGCGCCGGGTCCGGAGGTGGCGACGCAGACGCCGAGCCGCCCGGTGCCCTTGGCGTGTCCGGTGGCCATGAAGGCGGCCGCCTCCTCGTGCTGCACCAGCACGAACCGGAGCCGATCGCGCTGCCGCCGAAAGCCCTCCATCAGCCCGTTGACCCCGTCGCCCGGCAGGCCGAAGACGGTGTCGACGCCCCAGTCGGCCAAACGCCGGGCCAGGGCCTCTCCGACGATCTCCTGCATCAGCGGCCCCCCGCGGTTGCGTGACGGTCGGAGTACGCGACGAGCCGCCGGCCGACAACGTCACCGACGATAGCTGGTTTTCGGGCTATAACCGGCCAAATCTGGCTGTCGTGCGCCCGCCGGGGCGACCCGCGCGCCGGGTACGTCCGGTCGGAAGGGATCCCCACCCCGGTGACGACGCGGGGTCGTGGTCGGCGACGGAAGCCGATACGCTCCGCCCGGACGGCATCAAGATCAGGGGGCAGAAGTGTTCGGGATCGTCCGGCCGTGTCGGCACCGGATGTGCGGCAAGCTGCACGACGCCTGGCTCGGTCACCTGTGTGGGCTCTGTCTGACCCTGCGCGACGAGCACGGACACCGGGCCCGGCTCACCACGAACTACGACGGGCTGCTGGTCAGCGTACTTCTGGAGGCACAACGCACCGCGCCGGTCGGCTACCGGCGCGCGGCGCCGTGCGCGCTGCGTGGTTTCCGCTCCGCCGACGTGCTCCCGTCGGCCGATCCCGGCGCGCGGCTGGCCGCCGCGGTCTCCCTGGTGCTCGCCGCCGGTAAGACCCGTGACCACGTCAGCGACCGGGACGGCGCGCTACGGATCCCCGCGATCGCGGCGGTGGCCGACCGACTGGCCGACGGATGGGCCGGCGCCGGCGCGCGCACCGCCGGCAAGGTCGGCTTCGACACCGGCACGCTCGTCGAGGCCGTGGCCCGACAGGCGACGCTGGAACGCGAACTCCGACCGGGCGTACCGGTCCTGCTCGCCACCGAACCGGCCGAGACGGCCGTCGCCGCCGCCTTCGCGCACACCGCGGTGCTGGCCGGTGTGCCGGGCAACGCCGACGCGCTGGCGGAGGCCGGACGCTTCTTCGGCCGGATCGCACACCTGCTGGACGCGGTCGAGGATCACGCCGACGACGTCGCCCGGAACGTCTTCAACCCGCTGCACGCGACCGGCACCGACCTGGCCGAGGCGCGCCGGCTCTGCGAGGACGCGCACGAGGGTCTGCGGCTGGCCCTCGCCGACGCGGTCCTCCCGAACCGGTCGCTGGCCCGGGCGCTGCTGGTCCGGGAGGTGGGGCACGCCATCGACCGGACCTTCGCTCTCGCGGCCGACTCCCGTCCGGCGGTGCCGGTCGCCGGTCCGGACTGGTCGACGATCCCACCGTCGTCGCCGGACCAGCCCGGTCACCCGGTCAGCAACCCGACCGGTCACCCGACCGGGCCGCCACCGGCCCGGCGGCCGGAGGGCTGCACGGCACCACTGGTCGTCGGCGGCGCCTGCGCCCTGGTGACCTGCACATGTGGACTGTGGCAGCCGCCCTGGAGCAAACATCGGAAGAGCGGCTGCGACGACCGGTGCTGGTGCACCCGGAACTGTGACTGTTGCAGTTGCAACTGTGACTGCGACTGCTGCGGCTGTGACTGCTGAGCAGCCGACCACACGGCGCCGCGGTACGAGTTCCGCGCACTCCGGGTGACGGTGACGGCGGCCGATTCAGGCCGTCGGGACCGACTGTTCCTGTCATGCTGATCTTTGTTCACCGGGTATTCAGCCCACTCCATGAGACTCCCCGCTGGTCACAGCCACGGCTGTCTCAAGGAGAGGCTCCAGATGCGAGAAGATTCCGAGCGTTCGCAGGTTTCGCGGCGCCAACTGGTCAAGTACGCGGGAGTCGGCGCCACGCTCGCCGCCGCCAGCCCGCTCGTCGGCGGCGGCGCGGCACGGGCGCACGACAAGGGAGAGCACACCGGAGCCCCGCACGGTAACCCGCGCGACCGGGCGTGGCGGGCCGGCGACCACCACATCCACTCCGAGTACAGCGGCGACTACGACACGTCAACCAACCCGCCGACGTTCGTCAAGGGCGCCGACGCGGTGTACCCGATCGTGACCAACGCGATCATGGCGAAGAACTTCGGTCTGACCTGGGCGATGTGCACCGACCACGGTGGACCGAACCACTCGAAGGTCAACCTGGAGCAGGCGTACCCCGACCTGCTGCTCTCCCGCCGGCTCGTACCGGAGGTGCTGCAGTTCTGGGGCATGGAGTTCGACGCGCCCGCGATGGACCACCACACGTTGATGATCCCGCGGCACGACGACGAGGCGAAGATGCTCCACGACCTGGAGAGCAAGTTCGCCAAGAACGAGCCGTACCCCGCCGACAAGGGCCGCGACACCGAGGCCAAGATGATCGAGTTCCTCTCGTACGCGAAGCACATGCCGCACAAGCCGCTGGTGATCGCGCACCACGCGGCCCGCTCGGCGAGCGGCTGGGGCGTCTGGGGACAGGACACCCCGCACGAGTTCCGCAACAACCAGGACACCGCCCCGGACATCTACGTCGGTTTCGAAGGCGCCCCGGGCCACCAGGCGGGCCCGCTCAACGGCGGCGCGCGGGGTGGCTACGGCAACTACCCGACGCACGGCGGTTTCGACCAGATGACCGCCCGGGTCGGCGGACTCTGGGACTCGCTGCTGGGCGAGGGCCGGCGCTGGTGGATCACCGCGACGTCCGACTCGCACGTGCACTGGACCCGGGGCGGCTCCGACTTCTGGCCCGGCGAGTACAGCAAGACCTACGTCAACGCACGGCAGGACTACGGCGACATCATGGACGCGCTGCGTACCGGCCGGATCTTCGTCACCACCGGTGACCTGATCACCGGCCTCGACGTCACGGCCCGGGGTCAGGGCCGGGCGGCCTCGGTGGGTGAGAGCATCACGCTGAGCCGCCGCAACCGGACGGACGTCGAGATCGAGATCAGGTTCCGGCCGCTGCCGGGCGCGAACCACAACGGCGACCGGCCGCAGGTCCGGCGGGTCGACCTGATCGTCGGGCAGGTCACCGGGCCGGTCACCAACCGCGACGCCGACACCAACCCGACCACCAGGGTGGTCGCCCGGTTCGGTCCGCGCGACTGGCGGCGGCAGGGCGACGAGTACGTCATCCGGCACACCCTGCGCAACGTCGAGACCGACCTCTACGCCCGGGTACGGGGCACCAGCACCGACGAGGCCGAGCCACTCGCCGACGGGCTGGAGAGCCCCTGGAGCGACCTGTGGTTCTACTCGAACCCGGTCTTCGTGACCGTACGCTGAGCGTCGCCCGGTAAGGAAGGGCCCCTGGTTATCGCCTTCTGTTGTAGAAGGGGCCCTTCCTAACGCCTCAGGCGGCCGGGTCTCAGCTCACCGTGATCGTGCCGTTGCCGGCGCGTACGCAGGCCACCGCCCGGTTCGGGGTGGCCGCCGCCCCGGTCAGGCACTGCCCGAGCACCGCGTGTCCGGCCGCGTTCGGGTGCCACGACTCCTGACAGGTCTGGAAGTACGTCACGCAGGCGTTCGCGATCCGCTGGATCGCGATCTTGTCGTGTCCGGAGAGGCTGGTCACCGGCACGCCGGTGGGGCCGTCCTGCAACCGGATCGGGGTGGCGAGCGCACCCGTCGGGCTGCTGCCCGTCTCGCAGAGCCGCGCGCCGTCGAAGGCCCGCTGCACGTTCAGGTAGACCAGGTCGGCACCGGGGAACTCGCTACGCATGGTGGCGTGCGTCGACTGCACCAGCGTGCCGAGGCCGGTGGAGAAGAGGTGGCCGGCGGCGAGGCTGGCCCGGTGCACGGGGCAGCCGGCCGCGTACCGCTCGGCGCCGAGCGCCCGGAACTTGTCCCGGCTGTCGTCGCGGTCGTCCTCCTCGTGGTAGCGCGACTCGAGGTCGAGCGGCAGCGGGTTGGTGTAGTCCTGGAAGACGATCCGGTGCTGGCCGTCCGCGTCGACCTGGGCGAGCGTGGCGAGCAGTTGCCGGACCGCCGAGGTGGTCTCGGCGGTCGCCGCCGAGAACTCCGCCGGGGTGGCCAGGTCGCCGGCCGCGCAGGGGGCCTGCTCGACCGGTCCGCCGAGGTAGGCCCAGAACTCCCACCACCCGGTCCAGGCGTCGGCGATGAACCGGTTGGCGCAGTCGGAGGCGACGTCGCCGAAGGTGAACGAGCTGTTGTTGGAACCGAGCCCGAGCAGCACCAGGTCGATGTCGTGGGTCTGCGCCACCGCCCGGAGCTGGTCGAGCTGCGCGGCGACGGTCCGGCCCTTGGCCCGGTTCGACGAGGCGTTGCTGATGTCGTACGGCTGCCCGCCCGAGCAGGCGAGGTTGAACCGGGCCTGGATGCCGGGCAGGTTCGCCTGGTGCAGCGAGGCGTTCGCCGACCGGTGGCAGAAGAAGGCGTTGCTGTTCGGCGCGGACCAGCCAGGGAAGCCCTGGGCGGTGCCGTTGACGTCGGTCACCGGCTGGTACGCCCCGGCGCCCTCACCACTGACGAAACTGTCCCCGAGCGCGACCGCCGCGGTCGGCAGGCTCGCCGCGACCGGCCCCGGCGCCGCGACGACGGCGACCGTACCGGCGGAGACGAGGCTGAGCAGCAGCGCCGCGACGAAGGCGGGACGACGGACTCCGACCACGATCGACCCCCAGAGTCTTTGATCGAGATATCGAAAGTTTTTCGCGTTGAGGGATCACACCATGCCCGGGTTCCCGGGTCAACGGTCGGTCCGTCCATCGATCACCGCGACAGTCGAGGCTGGCCGGATCAGCGGGTCCGCCGGGTCGGACGGAGCTGTTCACGGGCCCGCCGACGGGCGGCGTCGATGATCTCCGGACGGAGCAGGTCGCCGAACCCGGCCCGATCCAGCCGCAGGACGAGCGACTGCCGGTCGGTCCCGAGGGCGGCGGCGGTCGCGTCGAGGTTCCAGTCGGCGGCGGCCAGTCGGGAGAGCAGGTGGCCCCGGCGGGCCTGGGCCGCCGACAGCCGGAACGACTTCAGGTACGCGAGCCGGCCGGCCCCGTCCGTGATGGTCTCGCCGATGTGGTTCTCCCCGTCCGGGTCGAACGCCGGCAGGAAGCGGGACAGGGTGAACCGGCCCATCCGGTGGACCCGGCTGCTGGTGACCTGGTCCACGCCGAGCAGCCCGTCCGCCATCCGGAGGGTGAACGCGGACCACTCGGCACGGGTCCGGGCGAGTTCGGCGCGCAGGTCGGCGACCGTGCTCACCCGGTCGGTGTCGAGCGTCGGCCGGAAGCCCGGCACCTCCGGATGGAAGTGGGCGTACTGGTGGACCAGTTCGCCGTAGAGATCCTGCAGCAGGGTCGGATGCAGGGCGCGGTAGTCGTCGGGATGCGGTACGACAAAGGCGGCGGCGAGCGCGTCGGCGACGTAGAGCAGCATCCCGCACTGGCCGGGATGGATCTCGAAGACCCGCAGTGCGTCCGCCAGCCCGGCGACCTCGGCACCCCGGTACGCGGCCTCGGTGCGGGGCGACAGGCCCTGCACGACGGCCCGTCTGGTCCACTCCTGCCAGACGACGGGTGGCCCGCCGAACTGCAACGCGAGGAAGCCCTCCAGGGCCAGGTGCATCGGCAGGAAACGCAGCCGGCGCCGCTCCTCACGCCGGGCCATCCGACGTCGCATTGTCAGTCCGATCCCGTCGGGGTGCCCGTCGTCCGCCGGGTCTCGCAGTTGGGTGCCGTACGCGGCGGCGGGTGTCCCGTCCGACGTCCAGTCGGCCACGAACGCGTGCGGAACGTAGGCGACGTAGTCGACCCGTGGCGTGACGGCCACCAGTGACAGGTCGTCCGGGTCGTACAGCCGGGCGTGCAGGCGCAGATCGGTGACGGGCGTGTCACGCAGCAACGGCACCAGCCGTACGGCGCCCCAGGTCTGGCCCGGTCCGGCGGTCAGCCCGGTCAGGTCCGGGCCACGGGTGGTCGTCGTGGTCACGACAGCCTCCGGTCGGTCGGTCCGGTGAGGTCCCCGTCCGTCACACCGGTCGGCTCCCCCTCGGCCGCGTCGGTGGGGCTCCCACCGGTCGGACCGGCGAGTTCCGGTGCGGACACCGGGCCCCCGACGGCGTCGGCGAGGAACCGGTCGACCCGGTCGGCGAGGTGCCGGCGCAGTTCGGCGAAGGTGGCGGTGCCGGTGGCGAACCGGGCCAACTCGACCAGGGCGGCGACGTCCTCGGCGTCCCGTACCCCGACCGTCGGCACGCCCGGGGCGAGACGGCGTACGTCGAAGGTGTCGCTGTCGTACACCGGGTTGAGGTGCACCACCGAGGTCCGGCGCCCGGGATCGAGCCGGGCGTACCAGACCCGGAGCACCTCGGCCGCCAACCCGACCGGATCGTTGTCCCAGCCGTCGGAGACGACCACGAGCCGGTCCGGCCGCTGTTCGAGCCCGTCGACAAGGCGGTCACCCAGCCCGGTCGGCCCGGTCGGGTGGACCAGCAGCGGATCGCCTCGATGGGCCAGCCACAGCGCGGTGTAGTCGGCGGCGAGCGCCTCCAGCAGGTAGTTGGTCGCCAACGCCACCGCGAGCGGGCCTCGTCGCGCGACCGCCGATCCCGACGACGAGTAGCTGTCGTCGAGCAGCGCGACAACCCTGCCCCAGGTGCCGGCCCGCCGTCCCACGGCCCGCCGGGCGGAGGTACGCAGCGCCTCGGTCAGCTCGGCACGCCGTCGTATCCGTTGCGGGCGGGGCAACGACAGGACGTAGCGGGCCAGCCGGGTCAGCGGCATACCGGGCAGGTCGGCGCGGACGGCGTCGACCCCGTGCCGCTCGGCGGAGTCCTGCAGTCGCAGCCGCTCGCCCCGGGTGAGCTGCCCGGCGTTGGCGGCCAGCAGCCGGGACCGGTCCACACGGTGCCGGGCCGCGAACCCCTCGGCCACCGTGTACGGCAGCGTGAACAGCGCCTTCCGGTCGTAGTGCGCCTGACGCCAGTTCTCCAGGATCCCCGTCTCGTAGCGCTTCGGCCGGCGCCAGTCGAACAGGAACGTGCCCACCTCGGCCGGCAGCGGCAGGTGGGCGTGCCGGGCGGCGACGGAGAGCGACCGGCGGTACTTGACCGCGTCGAACGCCAGGTCGGGACGCGCGGCGACCCAGTCCCGGATGATCGCCCGGGTCCGCCGGTTGTTGACGCCCAGCCGGCGGAGCTCACGGATCAACCGGTAGACCCGCTGCGGCGGCAGTCGACGCAGCCGCGCCGCGATGAGCCGACCCTCCACCGTCCGCTGTCCGCCACTGGCGTCGCCCGCGGTCCGGAGCAGGTTCGTCACCACCAGCGCGGCGTTGAAGTGGTTGATCTCCAGCGCCAGCGTCGCCGCGTACAGGTCGCGGTAGTTGCCGAGCACGTACTCGTGCAGGAAGTCCAGTGACATCCGCTGCTCGGCGGCGCCGGTCCGGAAGCCACGCTGGCCGGTCGCGCTGATCGCCGCGTTGACGAACATGACGACGTCCTCGCAGGCGACCTGGTCAGGCCGGGAGGTCCGCTCAGGTGGTGACATGCCGGCGCCCGTCCTCCCGTCCGCGATGCTGGAAGCCGGCCGGGGAATGGGGGCACGAACTGCGAAGCATCGCTTCAGAGGCGGGTTCCGGAAGTCGCACCCGAGTCCCGCGGCCGGCCCGGTGACGATACCGTCACCGGGCGGCCCCGAGCGATCCGATTGTCGCCCGGGCCACCGCCGCCCGGCACGGCCGCACTCCCACCGCCGGTACGCCGTCCCCCGCCCGGCCGCCGGTCTTGCGGGCGTACCGCCGCCGGTCAGCCTCGACACCGGCCTGAGCTGGCCAGTTTCCCGGCCGACGACGGGGGAATGCGACGGACGACGCCACCGTTACACGGCCGGGAGCAGCCGGACGCACGGGTACGACCGGCGCATCGAGGCCAGGAGGAAGAACATGGCGACCGGGGTGGAATTCGGTCTGGACACGTTCGGCGACGTCACCGCCGGCGGCGACGGCAAACGGCTCCCGTACGCGCAGGTGATCCGGAACGTGGTCGAGCAGGCGGTGCTCGCGGACCGACTCGGTGTCGACGCCTTCGGGCTGGGTGAGCACCACCGTGACGACTACGCCGTCTCGGCGCCGGAGATCGTGCTCGCCACCATCGCCGGCCGTACCGAGCGGATCCGGCTCGGCACGGCGGTCACCGTGCTGAGTTCCGACGATCCGGTACGCGTCTACGAGCGGTTCGCCACCCTCGACGCGGTCTCCCAGGGACGTGCCGAGATCATCCTGGGCCGTGGCTCGTTCATCGAGTCCTTCCCGCTGTTCGGCTACGAGCTCAGCGACTACGACCGGCTCTTCTCGGAGAAGGTGGAGCTGATGGCACAGCTGCTCACCGAGGAGCCGGTGACCTGGCAGGGCAGCGTACGGAGTCCGTTGGAGAAACAGCACGTCTACCCGAAGACGGAGTCCGGCCGGATCCCTACCTGGATCGGCGTCGGCGGCAGCCCGGAGTCGGTCGTACGGGCCGCGCGGCTCGGCTTTCCGCTGGTGTTGGCGATCATCGGCGGCAGTCCGGCGCGGTTCGCCCCGCTTGTCGACCTCTACCACCGGGCCCTCGCCGAGTTCGGCCGGGAGCGCCTCCCGATCGCGGTGCACGCCCCCGGTTTCGTCGCCGGCAGCGACCAGGAGGCGGCCGACATGCTCTGGCCGCACGCCCGGACCGTGTTCAACCGGATCGGCCGGGAGCGTGGCTGGCCGCCGATGACCCGGACCCGGTTCGACGCCGACATCGCCGAGGGCGCCTGGCACGTCGGCTCGCCGGAGACCGTGGCCCGCAAGATCGCGGAGACGGTCCGGGTGCTCGGCATCCAGCGCTTCGACCTCAAGTACTCGAACGGAACCCTGCCGCACGAGCAGTTGCTGAACACCGTCGAGCTGTACGGCACGAAGGTCGTCCCCCGGGTCCGGGAGCTGCTCGCCGACTAGTTGTACCGGCCGGGGACGTTCGTTGCGTACGTCGCCCCGGTGTTCTGCACCGTCCGCGACCGCAACGCAGCCGCAGGGTCGAGTCGCACGAGGCCAACTCACCGAGGTGGTCTGACCTCGCGAGCTCGACCCTGCCGTCCGACCGGTTGATCTCCGACCACACCGCGTCGAGGGAGAGGCCGAGGACGTCGGCGATCGCGGCGATGGTCGGGAGGACGGGGGACGGACATCCGGTCAACAGCGAGTTCGGCGGTCACCGCGTCCTCACCCTGCCGAAGCAGGCACAACCGTGAGCCGACCGCCGTCCACGGCACGACGACCACCGTCAGCGGCCGGACACCCGTATCACCGGGTCGACCGACCTCTTCGGACGGTGCGCCTAAGCACGGCCCCCGGTCGACACCGGCAACTCCGCCAGCAGCTTCGGCAGCCGTCGGGCGAAGTCGGCGGGAAAGTCGTGGCCGAGCTCCGGAACCTCGTCGAGCCGGCAGTCGACGCCGGCCCGCCGCAGCGTGTCCAGGGCGGCCAACGCGTCGTCGCGTACGTCGTCGTCCCGTGCGCCGAGCAGTACCCTGCCGCGCAGGCCGCGCGCGACCGCGCCGGGCACCCATCCGGGGTCGAGATCGTCCGGGCCGATCGCCGGGGCCACGGCGAGGAAGCCGACCGGGGTACCCGGGTGGGCGGCGAGCGCCCACCGGACCGCCTGCCGACCGCCGGCGGAGAAGCCGGCGGTGACCAGTGGAAGCGCCCGGTCGGCCGGAGGCAGCCGGTCGAGGGCCTCGGCGACGTCCCGGTCCGCCACCTCCGGATCCGGCCAGGACCGGTACGTGGGCGTGTTGCGCTGTGTGGAGTCCAGGGCCATCAGCACGTAGCCCGCGTCAATTGCGGCACGCCACTGCGCCACGGCGTCGTCGGCGTCCTGGCCGGCACCGTGCAACGCGACCAGCAGCCCGCGGGCCGGCCCGGCCGGCCGGTGCAGCAGCGGCGGCCGGGTCGCCTGCCCGGCGGCGGTCGCCCGGGCGTGCGAACGCTCGACCAGCTCGGCGAAACCGTCCAGCGCACGGAGCGGGGCGAGATCGTCGTCGTCGACCAGGATGCGCCGGTGCCACCAGCCGCCCGCCTCGTACGCGGCGCGCAGTTCGGCGAGTGCCTCGGCCGGGCGGCCGGCCAGACTGAGCAGGCAGGCGGCCAGGTGGGCGAGGTCGGAACGCCAGCCGGGCAGCCCTGGCTGTGCCGCTCTGACCAGTTCAACGCCCTCCGCGTAGCGCTGTCCGAGATAGTGGGCGATCGCGTCGTCGCTCACCGCCTGCCAGGCGGCACGGTCGTCAGTCATCCGGAGATGTGAGCACATCGTCGCCGGCGCCGCAGCCGGTTTCCGGCGCCGCCGGCAGCCGCCGCCGTGCGACGGTTCAGAGCAGGCCGCGGCGTACCGCCCAGACCACCGCCGAGATCGGCGCGGGCACCCCGAGTCGGTCGCAGATCGCCCGCACCCGACGTCGGACGGTCCGTTCCGACGTACCGAGTCGCCGGGCGACCGCGTCGGCCGAGAGCCCGTCGGCCAGCAGCCGCAGCAGGATGAGTTCCTGGTCGTCCAGGGCTTGACGTCGCACGGTCGGTACGGTCACGACCCACTCCTCACTCTCGGCCCGGCGCCGGGCGACACGACGACGGTGCGGTCCGGCGCCGACCGGCCGCCCGGAGGCGGGACGGACGGCGCCGGGCCGACGCTCAGAAGTTGAACTGGTCGATGTTGGCGGCGTCGAAGACGGTCGGTGGGCCGAGCACCACCACGCCGTCCGGGCCGACCGTGTACTCGCCGAGCTTGCCGGCGGTGAACTTCTCGCCCTCCTTGCCGGTGATGATTCCGGAGGCGAGCGCCGCACCGGCGTACGCGGCCAGGTAGCCGAGGTCGGCCGGGTTCCACAGCGCGAAGCTCTTGACCGTGCCGTCCTTGACGAAGTCCCGCATCTGGTTCGGGGTGCCGAGGCCGGTCAACGCGACCTTGCCCTTGTACTCGGAGCCGGAGAGGTAGCGGGCTGCCGCCGCCACCCCGACGGTGGTCGGCGAGATGATCCCCTTCAGGTCCGGGTACGACGCCAGCAGGCCCTGGGTTTCCTGGAACGACTTCTCGTCCTTGTCGTCGCCGTAGACCGTGGTGACCAGCTGGATCTTGCTGTACTCCGGCTTGGCCAGCTCGGTCTTCATCAGCTCGATCCAGGCGTTCTGGTTGGTCGCGTTCGCGGTCGCCGAGAGAATCGCGATCTTGCCCTCGCCGCCGATCGCCTCGGAGATCAGCTTGACCTGGTTCTCCGCGATGCCCTGCCCGGTCACCTGGTTGACGAAGAGGTCGCGGCAGTCCTTGTTGGTGTCCGAGTCGAAGGTGACCACCTTCGCACCGCCCTGCCGGGCCTGGTTGACCGCGCCGCAGATCGCGTTCGGGTCGTTGGCCGAGACGACGATCACGTCGCTGCCCTGCTGGCTGAGCGTGTTCAGGTAGCTGACCTGCGAGGAGGCGCTCGCCTCCGACGGGCCGACCTCCTTGTACTCGCCCTTGAACTCCGCGACCGCCGCCTTGCCCCCGTTGTCGGAGACGGTGAAGTACGGGTTGTTCACCTGCTTGGGCAGGAACGCGACGTTCAGCCCTTCCTTGATGGTGCTGCCGCCACCACCGGTCGAACCGCCCGGGGCGGAACCCTCGTCGCTCGCGCAGCCGGCGCTCAGCAGCAGTGCCGTGAACGTGGCCACGGTGACGCCGAGGCGGACACCTGGAGATCGTCTGACAGTCATCGCCGGTCCTCTCTCGACGGACCGCCGTGCCCCCGGAGGGGCCGGTGCGGTCCGGCGTACGGAAAAGGTGCTGGATGGGTGGGGCGCGGTGGAGACGTACGGACGGTGCGGGGACGGATCCGGGCTCAGGCGCCCTCCGCGCCGGCGACCGGGGTCGGGGCGGACCGGGGCGGAAGGGGTCGTCGACGACGGAGCCGGGCCCGCAGCATGGCCGCCGCGTTCGGGCCGACGACGGAGACGATGAGCAGGGTGCCGGTGACCACGGTCAGCGTGTCGGCCGGCACGTCGGCGAGTTGCAGCGCACTGCGCAGGGTCATCAGCAGCAGCACACCGGCGAGGACACCGAGCAGGGTGCCCCGGCCGCCGAAGATGGAGACGCCGCCGAGCAGCACCGCCGCCACCACCGACAGTTCCAGGCCGGAGCCGTTGTCGGCCCGGGCGCTGGCGTACCGCATGGTCCAGAAGACGCCGGCCAGGGCGGCGACCGCGCCGGTCAGCACGTACAGCCAGAACTTGGTCCGGGCCACCGCGATGCCGGAGAAGCGGGCGGCCTGCTCGTTGTTGCCCATCGCGTACAGGCCCCGGCCGATCGGGGTGGCGTGCAGCAGCACACCGAACCCGACGGTGAGAGCGGCGAGCACCAGCACCACCCAGGGCACCGTGGTGCCGGGCAGCGGTGCGATCGCGTTGCCGGTCCAGCCGATCGGGAAGTCGGCGACGGCCCGGTCACCGAGCACGACGTAGGCGAGTCCGCGGTACAGCGCCAGCGTGCCGATCGTCACCGCCAGCGACGGCAGTCCGAAGCCGGCGATGAACAGCCCGTTCACCGCGCCCAGCAGCGCGCCGAGCAGCACCACCAGCGGCAGGATCAACGGCAGCGGCAGGCCGGTGAGCCACAGCTGGCCCAGTACCGCGCTGGCCAGCCCGAGCACGCTGGCGACCGAGAGGTCGATCTCCCCGGTGATGACGACCAGGGTCATCGGCAGGGCGATCAACAGGATCGGTACCACGTCGAGCAGCAGGAAACCCCAGAAGCGTGCACTGGCGAACCCCTCGACGGTCACCGACGCGACGACGACAACCAGCGCCAGGAGCACGACCACCAGGACGTCCCAGCTGCCGAGCGCGGAGAACCAACGGGCCGACCGGCCCGCCCGGTCAGGCGCCACGGGCCCTCCTTCCCCGAAGACGTTGGGCGATGCGCGCGGCGAGCGCCCGGTCCATGCCGATCGCGGCCAGGATCAGCGCCCCCACGACGGCCTGCTGCCAGAACGGGTCGATCCGCAGCACCGGCAGCGCGCTGCCGATCGTGCTCAGCAGGACGGCACCGAGCGCCGCCCCGTACACCGAGCCGCTACCGCCGAAGATCGCCACTCCGCCGACCACCACGGCGGCGACCACGTTCAGTTCCATGCCGTTGCCGGCCGCCGCGTCGAGGGTGCCGAACCGGGCCGCGTACAGCACCCCGGCCAGTCCGGCGAGCGCGCCACTGACCACCAGCGCGCCGAAGACCCGTCGACCGACCGGGATGCCGTGCAGTCGGGCGGCCGCCGGGTCGGAACCGATCGCGTACAGTTCCCGGCCACTGCGGTACGACCGCAGGTAGAAGCCGGCGACCACCAGCACCCCGACGGCGAACAGGGCCAGCACCGGTACGCCGGCCACGGTGGCGGTGCCCATGCCCTTGAAGCTCCCGGGCAGGTCGGCGGCGTTGATCTGCTGACCGGCCGCCCAGGAGTAGTCGACGCCCCGGAAGACGTAGAGCGTGCCGAGCGTGACCACCAGCGCGGGTACCCGGGCGACCGCGATCAACGCCCCGTTGACCACGCCGCAGAGCACGCCGACGCCCACCCCGGCGAGCAGGGCCAGCACGATCGGCGCGTCCGGCATCGCCAGGAACAGTTTTCCGGTGGCGAACGCGGAGAGCCCGAGCACCGAGCCGACCGACAGGTCCACGTTCCGGGTGATGATCACGATCGCCTGCCCGACCGCCAGCACCACCAGGATGGTGGCGCCGAGCAGCAGGTCCTTGCGGCCCTGGCCGGAGACGAAGCGCGGGTTGACCGCCGTGGTCACCGCGACCAGCAGCACCAGCGCGAGTGCGATACCCAGCTCCCGGGCCATGAAGATCCGGTGCGCGGCCCGGGTGCCGCCGGCCGGCGGTGTCCGGGGCCGGGGCGTCGCCTCCGGCGTCGTACCCGGACTTGTCGTGGCGGTCACGCCGCTCCTCCCTGCCCGCCGGGCCCGGCGCCGCGTGTGTCGGCGGCCGGTGGCCCGCCGTCGGCGACCCCCGCCGGGTCACCGTCGGCGGTTCGTCCGCCGGCCACGGCGGCGCCGGTGGCGGCGAGCATCACGGACTCCTCGTCGGCGGCGTCCCGGGCCAGTTCCCGGACCAGCCGTCCCTCGTGCATCACCAGGACCCGGTCGGCCATGCCGAGCACCTCCGGCAGTTCGCTGGAGACCATCAGCACCGCGACCCCCTCGGCGGCGAGCCGGGACATCAGCCGGTGCACCTCGGCCTTGGTGCCGACGTCGATGCCCCGGGTCGGCTCGTCGACGATCAGCACCCGGGGCTCGGTGGCGAGCCACTTGGCGAGCACCACCTTCTGCTGGTTGCCGCCGGAGAGCGTCGACACCGGGTCGGTCAGCCGACCGGCCTTCACCTGGAGTCGCTCGGCCCAGGTCCGGGCCGCGTCGGATTCGGCGCGCCGGCCGAGCAGACCGAACCGGGCCAGCGGCCAACGCCGGGTCAGGGTCGCGTTCCGCTCGACCGAGAGTTCCATCACCAGGCCCTGCTGGCGGCGGTCCTCGGGTACCAGGGCGAGGCCGGCGGCGAGCGCGGCGGCCGGTCGTCCCCGGGGCAGGCGTACGCCGTCGACCCGCACCTCGCCCGCGTCGTACGGGTCGAGGCCGAAGAGCGCCCGGACGACCTCGCTGCGGCCGGCGCCGACCAGCCCGGCGAGCGCGACGATCTCGCCCCGGCGGACCTCGAAGCTGACGTCGGAGAAGACCCCGGTCCGGGTCAGACCACGGACGGCGAGCACGGTCTCCCCGACCGGTGCCGACTCCTTGGGGAACAGCTGGGAGATCTCCCGGCCGACCATCCGGCGCACCACCTGGGCGGTGTCCAGCGCCTCGACCGGGTCGGTGGAGACCCACCGGCCGTCCCGCATCACGGTGATCCGGGCGGCCAGCGCGAAGACCTCCTCGAAGCGGTGCGAGATGAACAGGACGGCGGCGCCGGCCTCTCGCAGCGACCGGACCACGGCGAACAGCCGCTCCACCTCGACTCCGGAGAGCGCGGCCGTGGGCTCGTCCATCACCAGCACCCGGGCGTCGAAGGAGAGCGCCTTGGCGATCTCCACCAGCTGCTGGTCGGCGATGGAGAGCCCGCGCGCCGGGCGGTCCGGGTCGAGGTGTACGCCGAGCCGCTGGAACAGTTCGGCCGCGCGCCGGCGCATCAGGGCGGTGTCGATCCGGCGCAGCCCGCGCAGTGGTTGCCGGCCCATGAAGATGTTCTCCGCGACCGACAGGTCGGGAAAGAGCGTCGGCTCCTGGTAGATCACCGCGATGCCGGCGGCGCGGGCGTCGGCGGGACCGGTCAGCCGCAGCGGCGTTCCGTCGAGGGTCAGTACGCCGGCGTCCGGCTCGTGCACCCCGGCCAGGATCTTCACCAGGGTGGACTTGCCGGCGCCGTTCTCACCGACCAGCGCGTGCACCTCGCCGGCACGCAGTTCCAGACGTACGTCGACCAGGGCGTGCACCGCGCCGAACGACTTCCGTACGTCCGACATGGTCAGCAGCACCGGACCGTCTTCTTCCCGCTCGGGCACCGAGCCCTCCAGCCTGAAACGTTTCAGTCCACTGTGATGAAGACGGTAAATCGCCGTTTCGGGACCGGTCAAGCGTTTCGGCCCGATTACCCAATCGTTACCTGCTGAGCCGCCCGGCGAAGACCGGCCTGGCGGACAACCGCGCAGCCGCTGGGCGGGCACCAGCGGCCGGCCAGGACACGGGAGGGCCCTTCCGGCACGCGCCGCTGCGCACCGGAAGGGCCCTGGTCGG
The DNA here is from genome assembly GCF_036422035.1 of Plantactinospora sonchi. Taxonomy (NCBI): domain Bacteria; kingdom Bacillati; phylum Actinomycetota; class Actinomycetes; order Micromonosporales; family Micromonosporaceae; genus Plantactinospora; species Plantactinospora sonchi. The sequence continues at coordinate 169,344 of NZ_JAZGQK010000007.1, read as the reverse complement.
GATCCCCCGCTACCGGGGTTGGAAACTCGACCGGCCCGAGCCGACCTCGAAGACCGCCCGCCCGTCCCGTACACCGAGGTAGCTCGCCCGACCCGGGCCGAGCTCGCGGTAGGACGTACCGGCGGTGACCGGGAGCGCGACCCGGGCGGTGACGTTGACCGGCACCTCGACCTCGACCCGGAGGCCGCCGCCGACCCGTCGCCAGTCGACGCTCACCGGGCCGCGCTGGGTGGGCACGGTGCCGGCGGCCCGGCCGAGTCCGGTCGCCGGCGGCACGATGTCGACCCGGGCCGCCCCCGGGCTGGCGATCCGGACGCCGAGCAGCGTCTGCTGCACGTCGACCAGTGCCTGTGCCCCCCAACCGTGCGACTGGCTGAAGTTGCTGCCCGGGTCCAGGGTCCACGCCTCCCAGGTGAAGGTGCCGCCCTGGGCCAGGATGTTCGCCCAGCCCAGGTCCTCCGGGTCGGTCAGCAGCTCCAGTACGGCGTCCGGCCGGCCCGCGTCACCCAACGCCTGGAGCAGCCAGTGTGCCGTCATCGGACCCTGCCGCATCCCCAGCCCGGCGAGGTACGCCGCCAGGGCGGGCCGGTCCGCCGCCGGTGCCACCCCGTGCGCGATCGCGTACGAGGTGGCGTGCTGCCCCGCGTGGCCGCTGCGCTCACCGGTCGCCGACAGCCCGTCCACGTAGACGCCGTCGTCCCGACGCAGCCGCAGGTTCATCGCCTCGACCAGGGCGTCCGCCCGGCTGGCGTACCCGGTGACCTCGGCGTCCGGCCGACCGAGCGCCTCACCCATCTCCGCGACGGTCCGCAGCACGTCCACGCCCTGGGCGTTGATGGTGGTCCGGGCGGCGGCGGTCATGTCGTAGCCGAACCGGCCGGGCTCCGGCCAGTCGACGATGCCGTACTGGTAGGCGCCGCTGCCGCCGGAGAGCTGGGTGACCAGCCCGGCGGTCGGCCCCGAGGACGGGATGTGCCGCAGCACGTAGTCGGCGGTGTTCCGGATCGCCGGGTACGCCTCGGCCAGCAGCCCGGTGTCGCCGGTCTCCTGGTAGTAGCGCCACACCCAGTCCACGAACATCAGCGAGTAGTCGGGGATGTCCCGCTTGCCGTCGCCGTTCGGGTAGACCGCGTTGTACCGGCCCAGATCGTTGCCGGCGGTCCAGAACCGCTCGGCCGAGCGGAGGAACTCCCGGATCGCCTGCTGGGTGGCGTCCCGCTCGCCGAAACCGCTCATCGTGGCGTACGAGATGTCGGCGGCGTCGCCGAGGAACTGGCCCTTCTCCCGGGTGGGGGTGTCGACGAACGCCTCCTGCACGGAGTAGATCGCCGAGCGCCGGAGCATCTCCCAGACCTCGTCGAGGGTCCGGTCCGAACTGCGGAACGTCGCCTCCCGGCCGGCCGGCACGTCGGTGTGCACCAGCACCGCCGAGACGTCGTCCCGGCTGATCCGCTCCCCCGCACCGGGAATCTCCAGGTAACGGAAGCCGAGGTGGGTGAAGGCCCGGAACTCCTGCGGGCCGTCCTTCTGCAGGTACGGGAAACTCATGTCGGTGCCCTGCGAGAGCAGGGTGTCGGTGGCGACCCGACCGGCCTCGGTGAGGTTGTAGCCGGTCCGGAGCTGTACGGTACGGCCGGCGACGCCGGCGTCGAACCGGACCTGCGGGCGGGCCGGGATCACCACTCCGAAGTCGGCGACCACGGTGCCGTCGGCGGAGGTGCGCAGCGCGACCGGTCGGACGGTCGTCTCGGCGAGCCGGGTCTCCTGTCCGATCAGGTGCGGGTAGGTCGCGATCGGATGCGGTCCGAGCGCCTCGGCCGCCGTCCAGGGCTCCGCGCTGTCGTCATAGCCCGGTCGGGTCCAGCCGACCACCTCGGCCCGGGCGTCCTGCCACTCGATCCGGTCGCCCTCACCGTTGCGCCGGCCGGCGCCGTTGACGAACCGGGTGTCCCGGGTGACCCGCCACGAGCCGTCGGTGCCGAAGACCTCCCGGGAGCCGTCCGCGTGCTCGACGACCAGCTTCAACAGCAGGCCCCGGGCACCCGCCGGTCGACCCTGGCCGCTGCCGTACCAGTGGTAGCGGACCCCGATCGCGAGCGGCTCGCCGGCCCGGACCAGCCGGGTGACGTCGGCGGCCTGGTAGTAGTCCTCGCCCGGGTAACCGAACGAGGTGCCCCGGTCGGCGCGCTGGCCGTTCAGGTACAGCTCGTAGGTGTGGTCGGCGGCGGTGTAGACCCGCGCCCGCACCACCCGGCTGTGCCCGGGGCGGACCTCGGTACGGGCCAGCGTGTAGTCGTCGGCGTCGCTGGTGGTACGCCGGATCCAGTTGGCGCCCTCCCACTCGGCGTCGGAGATGCCGGTCTCGAAGCCGCCGGAGGCGGCCGGGGAGACCCGGCCGGTGCGGTCCCAGGTCCGGACCGTCCACCGGTACGCGCTGCCGGAGCGCAGTGCCGGGCCGCCGTAGGGCACGTAGGACTGCTGTCCGGAACGGACCTTGCCGGAGTCCCAGAGCGTTCGGCCGGACGCGTCGGCGACGGTGATCCGGTAGGCGCTCTGCACCTCGCCCGGGTCACGGTCCCGGGGCAGCCAGCCGAACCGTGGTGTCCCTTCGACGTTCAGCGGACGTTCCCGGTCGTCGACGGTCAGCTCGGTCGGCGCCTGCGGCGCGTGGCCGTGGCCGGCCGCCCCGGGCGGGTCACCCCGGCCGGCCGCCGCCGAAGGTACGCCGGTGAGAACGGTGCCGCCGACGAGTACGCCGGTGACGACGAGTGCGACGCGGACTCGGGCGGATCGTGATCGTGGCATGGCCGCACCTCAATGGGTCCCAGGCGATCGTGAATCGTTTCAGGCAGGTTACGTCCCGATCCCGGCCCCCGAAAGGCGATCGACGTGGCCGGATCCGGCGGCCGCCGTCCCACCCGGTGGAGCGGCCGGAGCACCCGGTGGGCGGAGCCCGGAGAACGTGGGCGGGCAGGGGCGGCATGCACCGCACCCTGCCCGCCGTCAGTTCACCAGGTCGTCCGACGACCGGCCGCTCAGCCGAGTCGGCAGCTGGCGAGGATGATCTCCTGTCCGGGAATGATGAGCGTCGGCGGCTTCACCACCCGGATCGCGTTGCGCACCAGTTGGCCCTGGGCATTGGTCCTCGACTCGTTGTAGAAGACCTGCACCAGACCGACGTTGATCGACCCGGAACCCAGCCCGATCGGGATGCCGTTGATCGTGCCGACGCTGGACGAGCGGGTCACGCCGTCGGCGTCGGCGACACAGCTGCTCTCGATGTTGGTCACCGTGATCAGGCCCGCCAGCAGGCTGGCCTGGTCGATGGAGGCGGACGCCTCCGTCCGTCCCGTCTCCGGGTCCACGGTGCAGCTCGCGTTCAACGCGCTGACGCTTCCCACCGGAGTGTTGAGCAGTGCCTGGGTCTGCGCCTCGTCCGGCGGGCAGGTGACGTCCGGGGTACGCGGCACGGTGAGCAGGCCGCTGGCCTGGATGGCGAAGGCACCACCGGGCAGGTAGACGACCACCCGTACCACGTCGGTGGCCGAGCCACCGTCGTCGTCGGTGACCCGGACCAGGACGTCGTGCGGTCCGACCGCGGTGAAGGCGTGGGTCGTGGCGCAGGTTCCCGCGCCGGGCGCCTCGTTGACGGTGCCCGGGGCGACCGGGGTGCCGTCGTCGAAGTCGACCGTGCAGGTGTGGCTGTCGTTCGTGCCGACGTCGGTGAACGGCGCGGTGAAGGTGACCGGGGCACCCACCGCGAAGAGGGCGCCGTCGGCCGGAGCCGACACCGTCACCGCCGGTGCGACGTTGCTCAGGGTCAACGTGACCGTCGCCTCGACCGGCGGGTTGACGCTGTCGTCCGCCGTCAGGGTCAGTTCGTACACACCGTCGTCGGTGCAGGTCACCGTCGTCGCCAACGCGGCCGCGTCACCGAACGAACAGGTCGCGCCCGCGTCCACCCCGGACGCCGGGGCGTAGCTCCAGGCGGTGCCCAGACTCGGACCGTCCGGGTCGACCACCTCCCCGGCCAGCGAGACCGCGGTGCCCTCCTGGCCGGCGTACGGCCCACCCGCGTCCACCGTCGGCGGGGCGTTGACCACCACGGTGTGGCAGTCCGTGACGTCGCCGGCGCCGCCGCCGTCCGTACCGTTGGCGGTGACGCAGATCTGGTGGGAGCCGGCGGCCAGCGCGGCGGTGCTGGTGCTGTAGTTCACCGATGCCGGACCGTTCTCCGGCAGGGCCGGGGTGACGTCCGTGATCGGGACCGGCGTGCCGCCGTTGACCGACATCGTCAGCGTGGTGAGTTCCGAGGCGATCACGCCGGGCACGATGTCGGGCAGGTCGGCGACGTCCGGGACGGGAATGCACTCGCCGCCGGTGGCATCGGCGATCTGTTGCAGGCTGCCCCTGCCGCCCCCGGTGTTGTCGCAGGTCGAACCCTGACCGACCGCGAACGTGAAGATGTCGACGTTCGCCGGCACGCTGGCCAACGGGCCGCCGACGTTGCCGCCGGCCGTGGCGACGCCGTCCGAGACGAACGCGACGATCTTCCGCGGCTCGTCGGACGCCGCCGCCACCGCGGTCGCGTTCTGCACGCCCGCGGCGAAGTTGGTGAGGTTCCCTACCGACCTGGCGGCGAACCGGGTGAGTCCGCCGTCTCCGCTCACCGAGGAGTTGGCCGAGGTGAGCACCTGGTCGACATCGCGACCGCCGGCGCCGTCGAGGTCACTGGTCGGGCCGGTGATCAGGTCGTCGCCGCCGCCCGGGGTGACGTCGGCGGTGGCCGCGTTCTCGGCGAAGACGGCAACGCCCACGTCGCCGACGGTGCCGGTGGCCACCGCCTGGTTGTTCAACTCCCGCGCCGCCGCGATCTCGCAGTCGAGGATCCGGTTCGCCCGGCCGTCGCCGTTCTGGTCCCCGCCGCACCCGGTCACGGTCGGGTCGTCGGTGCTGCCGGAGACGTCCAGTACGTAGATGAGTGCGGTGTTCGCCACCGGCACGCCGGTACCGATCGACGCCGTGCCCTGCACCGGCACCGGGCCGGGCGGGCGAACGGATCCGTTCGCCGGCGTCGTGATCGAGACGCTGATGCTCGTACCGCCGGGAAGGTTGTCGTTGCTCGGGTGGGCGGCGGCCGGGCCGGTGGTCGCGACGACGAGCGCGGCCACGGTCAGCCCGGTGCCGCCGAGAAGCCTTCGTTTCATCCGTACCTCCAGGATGGCTGGTGGCGGCCGGCGACAGCTCCGGATCCCGGCCAGGCGGAGCCGGGCGGCGGAGAAACCAGAAGAGACTGGAGATGTCGTACGGCGGCAGGGGGCGCCGCCGGTTCCGGCCGAGTGCACGGATGAGCGTGAAGGCGCAACTACTCAGCGTCGTATGTGGTATCGGACAGCGAAGTGTCGTATGCCCGTCAGCATTCGACGACGAGTGCCGACCGGGCAGGGACGTGTCGTCAGAGCACCACCTCGACCGAGGTCGTACCGGGCGCGTCGAGCCGGAACGTCGCCGACCGGCCGGCGGCACCGAGCTCGTACTCGCCGAGGGCACCGGTGAGCCGGACCCGGCCCTCCCCGTCGGTGCGGAGGGTGGTCGGCGGCAGCCACCAGTCTCCCTTGACCAACGAGCGCAGCGCCTCGTACGACGGCTTCGGGCTGCCGTCGGCCCGGACGAAACCGCCCGGAGCGCCGAGCCAGCCGCCGTCGGCCATCCCCCAGTAGGTGATCGCCTCGACGGACGGATGGGCCAGCAGGGTCCGGTAGTGCCGGACGATCTCGTCCGCCTGCCGCTCCTCACCCTCCGGCGTGCTGGGCCACTCGTCGACCTGGTGGTCGTTGAGGTCGACGATCTCCGCCGGCATCAGGTCGCCGGAGACGATGGTGGTCTCGGTGAAGTGGATCGGCAGGCCGTACCGGGAGAACCGGTCGAGGATGGCGAGGGTCTTCTCCTCACCCCAGTAGCCCTGGTGCATGTGGCTCTGCAGCCCCAGCGCGTCGATCCGGATCCCCGCCTCCAGCACCCCCTCGATCAGGCACTCGTACGCGGCGGACATGTCGAAGTCGTTGAGCAGCAGGGTTGCTCCGGGATTGGCCTCCCGGGCAGCGTCGAACACCGTCCGGATCAGCGGGATCCGGCCCATCTCACGGCAGATCCGGGTGAGGCCGTTGTCGTACTTGTCGAAGATCGGCATGATCACGACCTCGTTGATCACGTCCCACATGTCGATCAGACCGGCGAAGTCGGTGACGTCCCGCCGGATCCGGTCCACCTGGGCCTGGACGATCTCCTCGTTGGAGAGCTCCAGCAGCCACTCGGCGCTCACCGTGTGCCAGGCGAGTGGATGGCCCTTCACCGGGCAGCCCCGCTCGGTGAACCAGCGGGCGGTGTTGCGCAGGCGCTCGGTGTCCGGCCGCCCCCGGGTCGGCTCGAACCGTCCCCAGTAGAACGGCAGGGTCGCGACGTTGAACAGGTCGAGCCAGAGCTCGGCCAGCCGTTCGACGGGCGCCGAGTCGGCCTCGCCCAGCGACCCCTGGCCACCGCCCGGTCCGGCGCCGGGCGCCGGGACGAGTTCACCGTTGGCGAGCGGGATGAACTCGAATCCGGTGCAGCCGAAGAGGAAGGCGTGGTTCCGCTGTGCCACCACCACGTCCTGGTCGGCGAGCGGAACCCCGCCCGAGGTCACGGTCAGCGTGGCGTCCGCGGCACGGGTCCGTCGGATCGCCGGGTCAGAGTCGGAGAACATCGAGGCATCCTCGCATGACCCGGGCCGCCCGGCTTCCGCCCTCCGGGTCCGTCCGGCATCCACCCGCCGTCCCGGTCCGGGTCCCTCGAAGGATGTGGTGAGAAGTCCTTCCCGCTGCGGATCCGGCGGGGAACGGTCCGGCAGATCCTGACCTGATGAGATCGAGAGTCTTCACCGGGGTCGGCCTCACACTGCTCGTCGCCGCGCCCAGCACGCTACTGCTCACCGGACACACCCGGATCGCCGTCTCCGCCGACGAGGAGGCCGGGGCGGTACCCCTGGTGGTCGTGGTCCTGCCGGTGCTGGTCGGTCTGCTGCTGGTCCGCCTGGTGCCACCCGGGTTGCCGGCACTGCCCACCCCCCTGGCGGAACACCGGCGACCGCTGGTCCGACAGGCAGCCGGGCTGGTGCTGGTCGCGGTGGCGTTCTCGGCGGTCTCGCTGGCCCTGTGGTCCGTGCCCGGCGGCGAGCTGCTGTACGGACCGGTCAAACTGCTGTTCCTGCTCGGCGCCGGCTGGCTGCTGGTACGCCGGTGGCCGGCGCCGTCGCCCGCCGGGCGACACCGCGCCCGCATCCCGGCGCGCTGGTACTGGCTCGGCCCGCTGCCCGCCGTGGCAGCCTGGGGCTACCTCCACTTCTACAGCCCGCTCGGCGGGGAGCAGGACCTCTCCGGCTACGAGGCCTGGGATCCGGTGGAGCTGGCCGTCGCCGCGCTGTTCACGTTCGTCACCGCGAGCGTCGCCGAGGAGCTGTTCTACCGGGTGCTGCTGCAGACCCGACTGGAGGCGCTGCTCGGCCGGTGGCCGGCGATCACCGCGACCGCCCTGCTCTTCGCCGCGATGCACGTCCACCGGTACGGCGACGGTCCGTTCTGGGAGGTGACCGCGGTCGTACTCGCCTCCAACGGCGGGTTCGGGCTGTTCGTCGGCTACCTGTGGGCCCGGTACCGCAATCCGTGGTGGCTGATCGTCGTACACGGTGCGGTGAACGCGCTGAATCTGCTCCCGATACTGCTCGGCTGATCCTGTCGGCCCGCCGCCATCGGCGCCCGCCGCCTGGTGGACGACGATGTGCGGCGGGCATGGGCGGCGTGCCGAGTGGACCGGCCACCCGGTGTGCGGGCGGTTGACGGCGGCGTCCGGGGCAGCCCGGAACCGAGCATCTCGGTCAGCCGGTGACCTGCTCGGTCGTGGAGGTCTCGGGAATGTTCACCACCAGGTCGTAGGCGTCGAGCAGTCGTACCTCCTGGTAGGTGTCCATGACCCGGATCCGGTCGGGACCGGCCAGCCGTCCCCGTGCCCCGCGCAGGTCGACCGCCCGCAGTCCCGACCCGGGGGCGAACGCCGCCTCCACGCTGCCCTCCCGCGCCGGATCGAGGTCGGCTCCGACGATCTCCACTCCGCCCGGCCGGTCCGGGTTGGCCCGGCGGGTGACCGTACGACCGGCGGTGCTGGTCGCCGCTATCGCCACATAGTCGCCACCCAACCGGCTCGCCAGATGGTGCCCCATCGCGGACAGGGAGAACGTCGGCGTGATGACCGGGGCCCGCTGGATGTGACTGTTGTGCGCGCCGACGACGACCTTCGTCCCCGGGCCGAACCGGTCAAGCAGCCAGCACACCGTCTCGGCCATGCCACGGTCGCGGGGGGCCACCTTCGGGTGCGACGTGTCACCGGCCGCCCGCGCGGCGGTGCTCCGGAACGACTGGTCCAGCAGGCAGACCAGCCGCACCTCGCGCCGGGCGATCTCGTACGACTCGGCGCCGCCGGCCGGCACGTACTCCCACTCCAGCGCGTCGAACCGGATCGCCAGCTCCGCGAGCAGCGCCGTGATCCCGTCCCGCTCGGCCGCCGCGAGCTGGCAGTAGGCGCCGTACGCCGGCAGCGGGTGCTCGCCCGCGAACTTCTCCATCAGCGCGGCCAGCCGGTCCACCAGGTCGACCGCGTCAGTGTCGACCACACCCAGGTAACGCCGGATGTTCTGCATCGCCGGCAGCGGGGAAGCCGTGGAGCCCGGTACGTCGATCCCGGCGAACCGTACGGGCGTCGTCCCGGCCTGGTTGGCATCCCGCATCCACCGCAGGTGCGCGCGCATCTCCGGGCACCGCCCGAAGGTGTACGTGATCCCGTCGTCGGCGACGGTCTCCAGGTCACCGGGACCGCCGCGTACCCAGTCGTCCACGGCCAGTCCTTCGCTGAATCCCGACTCCAGCCCGAAGACGGTGAACCCCAACCGCTCCACCAGGAACCGCGTCATCCGGTGCCGCAGCAGGGTGAACTCGCGTACGAGGTGCGAGCTTTCGCCGATGGCCACCACCCGGGCGCCGGCCAGCCGGGCGGCCAACGGCTCCAGGTCGTCGAGCGGAGCCGCCGGGTCGAGCGTGTCGAGGGCCATCGCCTCGTCGGCGACGAAATCACGGAAGACATCGGACATCGGGCCACGCTATCCGGCCGTCACCCCCGAGATCGAGAGGTGGATCGCCGGACCTCTCCGGCTGCCCGGGTCGACGTGGGCCGAACTGTCGGCGAACCTCCCACGCCGCCCGGTGCTGCCCGACTGCCCCCACCAATCGCCGACCCCGGTCCGGTCGCTCGGCGGCGCCAGCCGCACCGTCACCCCGACGCCAGCCAAGATCGGTTACGGTGTGTCGACCGCCCGGCTGACAAGGAGGAACGGTGCTGGACTGGCTCACCTCACCGGCGCTGACCCTCTTCGGCGCGCCGACGTCCTGGGCGGAGCTGCTCGGCTTCGCCACCGGCCTGCTCTGCGTCTTCCTGGTGGTACGCCAGCACATCGCCAACTGGCCGGTCGGGATCGCGAACGTACTGCTGCTGATGGTGGTCTTCTGGTCGGCCGGGCTGTACGCCGACGCCGGGCTGCAGATCGTCTACGTGCTGCTCGGCGCGTACGGCTGGTGGCACTGGATGTTCGGCGGGGCGGACCGGAGCCCGCTGCGGGTACGGCGTACCACGCCGACCGAGTGGCTGGGGCTGGCGGTCGCCGGGGTGGTGCTGACCGGCGTCCTCTGGTTCTTCCTCGATCGCTTCACCGGGTCGACGGTGCCGCTGCCGGACGCGCTGACCACCGCGTTGTCCCTTATGGCGACGTACGGGCAGGCGCGCAAGCTGGTGGAGAGCTGGTGGCTGTGGATCACCGTGGACCTGATCTACATCCCGCTGTACGGCTACAAGGACCTCTGGCTGACCGCGATCCTCTACCTGGCGTTCCTCGCCCTCTGTCTCCTCGGCCTCCGGGCCTGGCGCGCCGACCTGCGCCGGACCGTCGACCCGGTCGGGCCGGCCGGCACTCCGGCGCTCACCTGAGCATGGCATCCCGGTTCCGCCACGGCATGGTCGTCGGCAAGTTCTATCCCCCGCACGCCGGACACCACCGGTTGATCGGGACCGCCGCGGCGGCGTGCGCCCGGGTGACCGTCGTCGTCGCACCGTCCAGTGTGGAGTCCATCCCGCTCGCCGACCGGCTGCGCTGGCTGCGCGAGGTGCACTCCGCGACACCGTGGGTGCGCTTCGTCGGCGTCGTCGACGACCATCCGGTCGACTACGCCGATCCCCGGGCCTGGGAGGCGCACTGCGCGGTGTTCCGCCGGGCTGTCGGCGACACGGCCGTCGACGCCGTGTTCAGCTCCGAGGCGTACGGCGAGGAACTGGCCCGACGGTTCGCCGCGACACACGTCTGCGTGGACCGCGACCGGGCCGTGGTACCTGTCTCCGGCACCGCCGTGCGGGCCGATCCGGTCGCGTACTGGCGGCATCTCGCCCCGCCGGTGCGGGCCTGGTTCACCCGCCGGGTGGTCGCGGTCGGTGCCGAGTCGACCGGCACGACCACGCTCTCCCGCGCGCTCGCCGCCGCGCTGCGCGCCCGGGGCGGGGTCTGGGCCGACACCCGCTGGGTTCCGGAGTACGGCCGTGAGCTGACCGGACGGAAGCTGGCCGCGCTCCGCGCGGTCGATCCGGCCGCAACCGTGTTCGACGTGACCTGGACCGCCGAGGACTTCGTGGAGGTGGTGCGGGCGCAGAACGCCGCCGAGGAGACCGCCGCCCGGGACGGCGCGCCGATCCTGGTCTGCGACACCGACGCCCGGGCCACCGCCGTCTGGGAGGAGCGTTATCTCGGCGCCACCTCACCGGCGGTCCGGGAGGCCGCCGCGATGGCCGACCTCTACCTGCTCACCGATCACGTGGACGTACCGTTCGAGGACGACGGGCTGCGCGACGGCGCGCACCTGCGGGCCTGGATGACCGGCCGGTTCCGGGCCGAACTGCGTGCCGCCGGAGCCCCGTTCATCCTGCTCACCGGCCCGCCCGAGGTACGCCTGGCCACCGCGCTGGCCGCCTGCGACGCGCTGCTGGCCGGCGGCTGGTCACTCGCCGACCCGCTGCCGGCCGACGGTACCCCGGTACCGCCGGCCGGTCTGGCGGATGCGCCGGAACAGACGGGTTGACGGGACCGGGCCGGGCGACCCCTCGCGGAGCCGGCCGCGTCCGCGCGGCGGGGACGTCCGTCCGGACGGTCCGGCGCCGGGCGTGTCAGAAGCCAGCGACGACGACCTTGCCGATGGTCGACCAGCTTTCCAGCATCTCGTGGGCCCGCCGAAGGGTCGCGGCGTTGATCGGACCGAGTTCGTTGGTCATCGTGCTGCCCACCCGGCCCTCGTCGACCAGCCGCGCCGTACGTTCCAGCAGCTCGTGCTGGGTCGGATCGGTCGGCAGGAACAGCGGCCGGGTGAACATGAACTCCCAGTGCCAGCTGATGCTCTTGGCCTTCAGCGGCAGTAGTTCCAGGCCCTCCGGCTCGTCCATCGCCACGATGTGCCCGTTGGGCCGGACGATCTCGGCGAATCGTTCGATGTTGCCGGCGGTGAACGGACTGATCAGGTAGTCGACGCCGGCCGGCGCGACGGCGCGGACCTCGTCGACCAGGTTCCGGTGGCCCACGACGTGGTGGGCGCCGAGGTCGGTGACCCACTGGCGGGACTCCGGCCGGGAGGCGGTGCCGATCACCGTCAACTGGGGAATCAGGGTGCGGGCGAGCTGGATCGCCATCGAGCCGACACCGCCGGCCGCGCCGAGGACGAGCAGCGTCCCGTCACTGCCCTCGGTGAGCCGGAACCGGTCGAAGAGACTCTCCCAGGCGGTGATGGTGGTCAGCGGCAACGCCGCCGCCTCGGCGAAGCTCAGGTTTCTCGGCTTGTGTCCCACCACGTGTTCGTCGACCAGGTGAAACCGGGCATTGGTGCCCGGCCGGCCGATCGAGCCGGCGTAGTAGACCTCGTCGCCGACCGCGAACCGGGTCACCTGGTCGCCGACCTCGCTGACCACCCCGGCCGCGTCGTATCCGAGGATCTTCAGTTCGCCACCGGGGTCGTTGAGAGTGCGGACCTTGGTGTCGACCGGGTTCACCGAGACGGCCTCCACCCGGACGAGCAGGTCGTGCGGGCCGGGTGTGGGTACCGGCACCTCGACGTCGATCAGGCTCTCGGGGTCGGTGATCGGCAGGCTACGTCGGTAGCCGACCGCGGGCATCAGTTCGGTCATGAGGCCGACGCTATCCCCCAGCGTGTAGTTACCGTCAAGGGACCATGGTTTCCATCGGGTACTACCATCGTCCCCATGCCCGTCACCCCGACCGACACCTGCGGCCCCCGGGACGTCTACGCCGCCGCCTGCCCCTGCCGGGACATGCTCGACCTGCTCGCGAACAAGTGGAGCAGCCTCGCCCTCGGCGCCCTGGAACCGGGTCCACAACGGTTCGGTGCGATCCGGACCCGGCTGCAGGGCATCAGCCCCAAGGTCCTGACCCAGACCCTTCGCCGCCTCGAGGAGCACGGCCTCGTCAACCGGACGATCTATCCGGCGGTCCCGCTGCACGTGGAGTATTCGCTGACCCCGCTCGGGCGGGACGCCTGCGAACCGCTGGCACGCCTGCGCAGCTGGGTCGAGGAGAACATCGACCGGTTCCCGATCTCGACGACGGCCGCCACCGGGGGCTGACCGTTCCGGCATCCCGGGCGCGCCGCCTCCCGGGGCGGTGGATCTCGCGCCGGTCCGACCCCACCCGGGGTGCGATGCTTGGCCCGGACCGGGATCGGGCGGCGCGGCATGGAGAGGTGGCCAGATGTTCCTTCGCCAGTTGGAGTACCTCACCGCACTGGCCCGGGAGGAACACTTCGGTCGGGCGGCGGCGGCCTGCTGGGTCAGCCAGCCCACCCTCTCGGACGGGATCCGCAAGCTGGAGGCGGAGTTCGGTGTCTCGGTGGTGCGCCGGGGGCACCGGTTCGAGGGATTCACACCGGAGGGTGAACGCCTGCTGGCCTGGGCGCGGCGGCTGCTCGCCGACCGGGACCAACTGGTCGCGGAGTTCGGCCGGGCCAGCCACCAGGGCCTGACCGGACGGTTGCGGCTGGGTGCCGTGCCAGCCTCGCTGCCGCCGGTGTCGCTGCTCACCGGGCCGTTCTGCGAACGGCATCCGGGGACCAGTCTGACGGTGCTCTCCCTGACCTCCGCCGAGATCCATCGTCGTCTGATCGACTTCGAACTGGACGCCGGGCTGACCTACCTCACCGGTGAGCCGCTCACCGGGTTCCGGACCATACCGCTCTACGACGAGCGTTACGTCCTGCTGACCAGTCAGGGCGAGTTCGCCGACCGTACCGAGGTGGGCTGGGCGGAGGTCGCCGGACTCCCGCTGTGCCTGCTCACCCCGGACATGCAGCACCGGCGGATCCTCGACGACCTGTTCCTGCGGGCCGGGGTGGCGGTCACCCCCCGGATGGAGACGAACTCGGTCTCCACGCTCTGCTCACACGTGCGCGGCGGGAACTGGGCGAGTGTCATTCCGCAGGCCTGGCTGGGGCTGTTGGGCGTACCGCCCGGCACCCGGGTGCTGCCGCTGGTCGAGCCGACCGCGACCAGCACGGTCGGGCTGCTGGTGCTGGACCGTGATCCGCAGCCGCTGGTGACCAGCGCGCTGATCCGGGTGGCGGAGGACCTCGACCTGCAGTCCGACATTGACGCGCTGGTGCCGGCGGGGGTGGCCGGCGCCCTCGGCACCCCTGCGGCGCCCCGGCCCCGTCGCGGCACCGGCTCGTCCCCGGTCGAGCCGTCTGACCAGTGACGATAGGTATGGCCGATCGACCGTTCGGGGATTGCTCATTGTTCCCACGACACCGGTCGACCACCCTGGGGTAGAGGCGTGACCGTTCGGCGACCGCTTCGCGGGCCGGACGGCGTACCCGCCCCGGGGGCAGGGCTGGCAGATCATCCACCGGAGCGGTGGGGCCCGTGCCGGTGGACGGCCGGCGCGGGCCCTCAGGCGTCGCCGGGTCGACGGCCCGTTCTCAGCCATGCCCGCGTTCGGGATCGTGGACAGGAAAGCGCATCGGCGATCGCCGTTGAAAGAGACAGGTTGACCTGGGGCGGCAGCTCAAAGGCTTGCCAGCCTCACCAGTAATTGCATACTGTACTCAACATAACGCATACAGGTAAGTCCTTTGTGAAGGGAGCTGCCCGTGCGAGTTGCAGTGCTCGGAGCCGGTGCGATCGGTGCCTATGTCGGCGCCTCCCTGTGCCGCGCCGGAGTGGACGTCCATCTGATCGCCCGTGGGGCACACCTGGCCGCACTACGGACCCGAGGGGTCCGGGTGTTGAGTCCACGGGGGGATTTCGCCGCCCATCCACACGCCACCGACAATCCCGCCGAGGTGGGACCGGTGGACTACGTGTTCCTCGGCCTCAAGGCCCATTCGTACGCCTCGGCGGGGCCGTTGCTCGACCCGCTGCTCGGACCGGAGACCGCACTGGTGGCCGGACAGAACGGCATTCCGTGGTGGTACTTCCACAAGCTCGCCGGGCCGTACGAGAACCACCGGATCGAGGCGGTGGACCCGGACGGCGCCACCTCGGCCGTGATGGCGCCGGAACGGGCCATCGGTTGTGTGGTCTATCCGGCGACCGTGATCGAGTCCCCGGGGGTGATCCGCCACCTGGAGGGGACCCGGTTCTCGATCGGCGAGCCGGACGAGACGGTCTCCGAACGGTGCGTACGGTTCAGTGAGGCGATGATCGCCGGCGGCCTGAAGTGCCCGGTCGAGCGGCACCTCCGCGACGACATCTGGATCAAGCTGATGGGCAACGTGGCGCTGAACCCGCTCAGCGCGCTGACCCGGGCCACCATGGTCGAGATGTGCGAGCACCTCGGCACCCGGCGGGTGATCGAACAGATCATGGAGGAGACGCTCGACATCGCGCACCGGGTCGGCAGCACACCGGAGATCTCCATCGAGAAGCGGATCGACGGCGCCCAGCGGGTCGGCCACCACAAGACCTCGATGCTGCAGGACCTCGAGGCCGGCAAGGAGATGGAACTCGACGCGATCGCGGCGGCGGTGGTGGAGATGGCCGACATCACCGGCGCACCCGCCCCGACCCTGCGGACCATCTACTCCGCCACGGACCTGCTCGGCCGGACCATGGTGACCAGACAGGCCGAGACCCCGGCCGTACGGGCAGCCTGACCCTCTCCCCCGTCGGGCGGGCCGACCCGCCGGCCCCGGCGGGCGATCCGCAGAGTCTTGCACTGTAAGTGCCGACCGCATACTGTATGCAGACTCGCCAGCTCGTCTCCGCACCGCAGACCCGGTGCCGGTCAGCACCACGACGGGATGCCGGCGTCCCGGACCACCTGATCCCCGTCCCGGACCCGGCGAGCCCGTCCACCCACAGGACACCCGACGCCCTGGAGGCTCCCGTGCCCCTGATACCCAAACCCGGTACCGCCTGGCAGGACTGCTACGCCCGCTGCGTCGAGGTGGCACCGGAGGCGTTCCGCCCCGACCGTCTGCTCAACTACTGGGGCCGGCAGTGGCGCCGGGACGGGGAGCCCGTCCCGGCGACCTCACCGGTCGACGGCACGACCATCGCCGGCCCGCCCCGGCTCGACGCGGCCACCGCCACCTCCGCCGTACGGGCGGCGGCCGACGCGCACCGGGAGTGGGCCCGGGTCCCGCTCGCCGAGCGGAAGGCCCGGGTCGCCGCCGCGCTGGACACGCTGACCGAACACCGGGACCTGCTGGCCCTGTTGCTGGTCTGGGAGATCGGCAAGCCGTGGCGGCTGGCCACCGCCGACGTCGACCGCTGCGTCGAGGGCGTGCGGTGGTACGTCGAGGAGATCGACCGCATGGTCGAGGGCCGCACCCCGCTGCCCGGTCCGATCAGCAACATCTCCAGCTGGAACTACCCGATGAGCGTCATCATGCACTCGGTGCTGGTGCAGGTGCTCGCCGGCAACGCGGTGGTGGCCAAGGCCCCGACCGACGGCGGGGTGAGCTGCCTGACCCTGGCTTTCGCCCTCGCCGCCCGGCACGACCTGCCGCTCACCCTGGTCAGCGGCGGAGGCGCCGCGCTCTCCCCGGTGCTGGTGAACTCCCCCGACATCAGCTGCGTCTTTTTTGTCGGCGGTCGCGGCGCCGGCGGCCAGGTCGCCGCCGAACTGCTCAACACCGACAAGCGCCACGTACTGGAGCAGGAGGGGCTCAACTGCTGGGGCATCTGGGAGTTCAGCGACTGGGAGCTGCTCGCCGGTAACGTCCGCAGGTCCTTCGAGTACGCCAAACAGCGCTGTACGGCGTACCCGCGTTACGTCGTCCAGCGGTCGCTCTTCGACCAGTTCCTCGCCGCGTACCTGCCGGCGGTACGCAGTGTCCGGTTCGGCCACCCGCTGGCGGTCGAGCCGGGGCAGGACGGCTTCCCGGACCTCGACTTCGGGCCGCTGATCAACGATGCCAAGGTCAAGGAGCTGACCGACGCGGTCGACGCGGCGATCGCCAAGGGCGGCGTGCCGCTGTACCGAGGTTCGCTGGACGACGGCCACTTCCTGCCCGACCAGGACCGGTCGGCGTACCTGGCGCCGGTGGCGATCCTGGCCCCGCCGCCCTCCTCGCCGCTGTTCCACGCCGAGCCGTTCGGGCCGGTCGACACGATCGTGCTGGTCGACACCGAGGCGGAGCTGCTGGCCGCGATGAACGCCAGCAACGGTGCCCTGGTCGCGTCGCTGGCCTGCGACGACGAGGCGACCGCGCAGCGGCTCAGCGCAGAACTGCAGGCGTTCAAGGTCGGCATCAACCGGCCCCGGTCCCGGGGTGACCGGCAGGAGGTGTTCGGCGGCCGGGGCGCCTCCTGGCGGGGCGCCTTCGTCGGCGGCGCGCTGCTGGTGCACGCGGTGACCGAGGGTCCGGCCGACGAACGTCGCTACGGGAACTTCCCGACCCACGCCCACTACCCGGAGGTCTGAACCCATGGCCAAGATTCCCTGCATGGACGCGGTCGTCGCGGTGCTCCAGTCGGAGGGCGTGGACGTCGTCTTCGGCTGCCCCGGCGCGGCGATCCTGCCGCTGTACGCCGCGATGCGAAAGACCGACATGCGGCACCTGATCGTCCGCCACGAGGAGGGCGCCACCCACATGGCGGACGGTTGGGCCCGGACCAACGGCCGGGTCGGGGTGGCGATCGGTACCTCCGGGCCGGCCGGGACCAACATGATCACCGGTCTCTACACCGCCCAGGCGGACTCGATCCCGATGATCTGCATCACCGGCCAGGCGCCGACCAGCAAACTGCACCAGGAGGCGTTCCAGGCGGTCGACATCGTCGAGATCGCCAAGCCGGTGACGAAGTGGGCGGTGCAGGTGAAGGAGGCCGCCCAGGCGCCCTGGATCTTCCGGGAGGCGTTCCGGATCGCCCGCTCCGGGCGGCCCGGGCCGGTGCTCATCGACCTGCCGATCGACGTGCAACGGCAGGAGATCGAGTGGGACGCCTCGATCGACGCGCCGCTGCCGGTGCCGGTGGTCGAACCGCACCTGCCCCGGGTCGAGCGCGCCCTCGACATGCTGCTGGCCGCCGAGCGTCCGCTGATCCTGGCCGGCGGTGGCGTCATCATCGGCGAGGCCACCGACCTGCTGCGCGAGGTCGCGGAGCTGCTGACCGTGCCGGTGCAGGTCACCCTGATGGGCAAGGGCGCGATCCCGGAGGACCACGACCTGTTCGCCGGGATGACCGGCATCCAGACCACCCAACGCTTCGGCAACGCCTCGTTCCTGGAGTCCGACCTGGTGCTGGCGCTCGGCGCCCGGTTCGGCGACCGGCACACCGGGGACCTGGAGACGTACCGGGCCGGCCGGAAGTTCATCCACGTCGACATCGAGCCGACCCAGCTCGGCAAGGTCTTCGGCCCGGACCTCGGCGTGGTGTCGGACACGGGGGCGTTCCTGGCCGCGCTACGCGACGCGGCCCGGCGCCGCGCCGCACTGCCGGACCGCGCCGAATGGGTCGCCCGGGTCCGACAGTTGCGCCGGACGCTGGTACGCCGGGACGACTTCGACTCGGTGCCGATCAAAGCCCCCCGGGTGTTCCGGGAGATCAACGAATTCTTCGGCCCGGACACCTACTTCGTCACCGCGATCGGCCTCTACCAGATCTGGTCCGGCCAGTTCCAGAATGTCTTCAAGCCCCGGCACTACCAGGTCTGCGGCCAGGCCGGTCCGCTCGGTTGGGAGATTCCGGCGGCGATCGGGGTGAAGTCGGCGAAACCCGATGCCGAGGTGGTCGGGGTGGTCGGCGACTATTCGTTCCAGTTCCTGGTCGAAGAACTCGCGGTGGCCGCGCAGTACAACATCCCGTTCGTCCTGGTGATGTTGAACAACGAGTATCTCGGGCTGATCCGGCAGGCCGAGATCGGCTACGAGATGAACTACGAGGTCGACATCCACTACGACGAGTACGGCACGGACAACGTGAAGGTGATGGAGGCGTACGGCTGTTCCGGGCGTCGGGTGACCCAACCGGGTGAGATCGCCGACGCGCTCGCCTGGGCCAGCAAGGAGTCCCGGCGGACCAGCCGTCCGGTGCTGGTCGAGGTGATGATCGAGCGGGAGGCCAACACCGCACACGGCCTCAGCATCGCGAAGGTCAACGAGTTCGAGCCGGTGCCGGAGATCGAGTACCGGGACGGCGTCTCCGGTTGATTTCCGGGGCCCGGCGGACCGAGGGCCCGCCGGGTCGTCCACATTCAACATCGTCGAACCCAATGTCGGGGCGGGCGGCCGGGGCCGTCCGCCCCGACGGCACCGCCCGGAAAGATCCGGGAGCAGTTGTTCAGCGGGTGCCGATTCCGCCGGAAGTCGCCGCGGTCACGTACCGCCGGCGACATCATTGCATCTCGACGACTGTATGCTATAGACCAGTTCGGACGCGGCAGCGTCCGATTCGTTCTTTCGCAGCCGGAGGTAGTCGATGACCGATTGGGGGGGCTCGACCTCGCCAGGTGCCAGCGGCGGCGGGCGCCGCCGGCTCGCCGCCACCCGCGGCCAGAGCCGGGCCGCGCGGCAGCCGCTGGAGCGTCCCGCACCGCTGCGCCAGGCGGTTTATGACGTCATCGCCGAAATGATCATCAACCGGGAGCTGCAACCGGGTGAGCACCTCGTCGAGAACGAGCTCGCCGCCCAGCTGGGCGTCAGTCGGCAACCCGTCCGGGAGGCGCTGCAACGCCTGCAGAGCGAGGGCTGGGTCGACCTGCGTCCCGCCCTCGGCGCCTTCGTGCACGTGCCCACCGAGGAGGAGGCGGACCAACTGCTCGCCACCCGCACCCTGCTGGAGACGGAGTCCGCCCGGCTGGCCGCGAAGCACGTCACCGACCAACACGTCGAGCGGCTGCACGAGTTGCAGGCGGCCGGCGAGAAGGCACTCAGCGACAACGACCAGGCCGGCCTGGTCGCCGCGAACGCCGCCCTGCACGCGTACGTGGTCAGCATGTCCGGCAACAAGGTGCTGGCCGAGCTGATCGCGATGGTGGACCGTCGGGTGCGGTGGTACTACGCCCCCATCGCCCAGTCCCGGGGCCGGGAGGCCTGGGACGAGCACGCGGCGCTGATCGAGGTGATCGCCGGCCGGAACAGCCGACGCGCCGCCGAGCTGATGCGCAAGCACACCGAGCGCACCCGGGAGAGCTACCACCAGCGGCGCAAGGAGGCCGCCGAGCGGGAGGCCCTGGCCTGAGGAGGAGCCCCCGCGTCGCGCTCGCGAAAGGGCTCCTCGTCACCCTGACGGGCGGCACCGGCTAGAGCAGGGTTCCGCCCGAGACCTCGATCCACTGGCCGGTCACCCAGCGGCTGTCCACGGAGGCGAGGAACGCCACCGTGTCGGCGACGTCCTCGGGTGTGCCCAGTCGGCCCATCGGCGACAGGGACGACAACCACGTCCTGGCGTCGCCGACCAGGCGCCCCTGGTGCATGTCGGTCTCGACGACGCCCGGCGCCACGGTGTTGACGGTGATCGCACGCGGCGCCAACTGCTTGGCCAGGGTCGCGGTGAACACGTCGAGCGCCCCCTTGGACATGGCGTAGGCGATCGACCTCGGCATGGCGGAACCGCGGGTCAGCATCGTGGAGATGTTGACGATCCGGCCGCCGTCCCGCAGCCGTCGCAGCCCCTGCTGGGTGACGAAGAACGGCGCCCGCGTGTTGACCGCGAACACCCGGTCGAAGGCGGCGCCGCTCACCTCCCGGATCTCCCCCTGGTCGCCCAGCACCCCCGCGTTGTTGACCAGGATGTCCAGACCCTCGGCCTGCGCGTCGAACTCCGCCCAGAGCGTCGCGACGTCTCCGGGTACGCCGAGTTCGGCGCGTACCGCGAAGGCCTGCCCACCGGTCGCCTCGATCATCGAGACGGTCTCCTTGGCCGCCGCCGCGTTGCTGCCGTAGTGCACGGCGACCCGGGCTCCGTCCTGTCCCAGGCGCTGGGCGATCGCCCGGCCGATCCCTCTGCTGCCGCCGGTGACCAACGCCGTCCTGCCGGCAAGTGTGCCCATGACTGTTGCGCCTTTCGATGTGTCGCGTGGTCTGTCGCGCCTGCCTCAGGCCTGGTAGGGAGAGCTGGCCCTGGCCTGCTTCAGGGCCCGGGCCCACCAGGTCACCTGGTCGAGCAGGGTCTTGGCGGCGGTCACGGGACCCTGTGGGTCCTTGGGCTTCCCCTCGCCGTCGAACTGCGTCCAGGCGCTGTGGAAACTGACCGTGTCCCGGGTCGTGACGGCGTGGAGTTCCGCGAAGACCAGCCGCAGATGCTCCACGGCACGCAGTCCGCCGGCGAGCCCGCCGTACGACACGAACGCCACCGGCTTCGCGCGGAACTGGGCGTTGTGCCAGTCGATCACGTTTTTCAGGGCTGCCGGATAGCTGTGGTTGTACTCCGGGGTCACCACGACGAAGGCGTCGGCGGCCTCCAGCCGCGGTGTCAGGACGCCGAGCGCGCGCAGCGCCTGTGCCGACGGTGACATCGACGGCGCCTCCGGACCGATCGGCGCGTCGGCCAGGTCGATCAGGTCGACCAGTACGTCGTCGCGGTGCTCGGCCTCGCCCACGAACCAGTGGGCCACGGTGGGGCCGAAGCGTCCGTCACGGACGCTGCCCAGGATGACGGCAAGTCTCAGCCGGTTGTCGGACATGGTTGGTCCTCCAGCACAAACGTGGGATCGGACGATCCGCTCTCGTACCCGACAGCAATCGCGTACGTCGTACTCGAAATACACGCTAGCTATTCGGGTACGATGTACGCAAGAGAAGGGAGGATGTGATGTCCGACAACAGTCGGGTCAGCATCTGGCTGTGTCCGGAGCGGGTCGAGCGGTCCGGTCCCGGCCGGCGACCCGGCTACAGCCGTGCACAGATCACCGAGGTTGCCGTCCGGATCGCGGACACCGAAGGGCTCGACGCGGCGACCATGCGCCGAATCGCGCAGGAACTCGGCACCGGAGCGATGTCGCTGTACCGGTACGTGCCGAAACGCGACGACCTGATCGACCTCATGGTGGACGCGGTCGTCGGCGAGATCGACCTGCCCGAACAGCCCGGCGGCGACTGGCGGGCCGATCTCTCGCTGATGGCCCACCAGACCCGCGCCGTGGGCCTGC
This sequence comes from Plantactinospora sonchi, assembly GCF_036422035.1. Lineage (NCBI taxonomy): Bacteria > Bacillati > Actinomycetota > Actinomycetes > Micromonosporales > Micromonosporaceae > Plantactinospora > Plantactinospora sonchi. The sequence goes on along the minus strand of NZ_JAZGQK010000007.1, from coordinate 147,626 downwards.
GCCACCCCTGGCAGGCCACCCTCGCCCGACGCCCCACCCTCGGACCCCACTCGCTCCGGGTCTACGACTTCGCGATGCGCGCCCTGGACGGCTTCGGCCTGCACATCGACGAGATCACCAGCCTGTGCGGCATGGTCGGCGACTACGTCGCCAGCGCGGTACGCGACGAGATCGGCTGGCTCGACCAGGCCCGGCGTACCGGCATGGACCGCGCGCAGTGGATGGGCGAGTACGTCGGACCGTACGTCAGACACGTGGTCGAATCCGGTCGGTACCCGATGTTCAACCGCGCGATCCGGGAGGGACGCGTCGCCCACCTGTCCCCCGACGCACGCTTCCAGTACGGGCTGGACCACGTGCTCAACGGCATCGCCGCCGCCCTCTCCGGACAACCGGGCCGCTGAGCGACCGGACCACGGTCTCCCCCGCCGCCCGCGTCACCGAAGTGACTCGGGTCCCGTGCGGAACTCTTTGATCCCGTGGGCCGGCCGCGGCGGGTGTTACAGGCGGATGGACTTCTTGTTCATGAACTCCTCGATACCGGCCGCGCCGAGTTCCCTGCCCACCCCGGAGCGCTTGATCCCGCCGAACGGCAGGTCGGCCTGCGACCCACCGGCACTGTTCAGGTACACCATGCCGGACTCGATCTGCTCGGCGACCCGGCGCAACCGGTCCGGGTCGGTGCCCCAGACGCTGGCGCCGAGCCCGAACGGCGAGTCGTTCGCGATCGCGACCGCCTCCTCCTCGGTCTCCGCGCGGAAGATCAGCACAACCGGGCCGAAGATCTCCTCGTGGTAGGCGTCCATCTCCGGGGTCACGTCGGTGAGCACGGTGGCCTCGAGATAGGCGCCAGGCCGGTCGATGCGCCGCCCGCCGGTGCGTAGCGTCGCACCCTGCCGGACCGCCTTCTCGATCTGACCAGCCACCTCGTCGGCCGCCGCGACCGACGCCAGCGGCGGCAACTTCGTCGCGGGGTCGCTGGGGTCGCCCGGTACGAAGGTCTCCGCCACGTACTTGGTCAGCCGGTCGACGAACTCCTCGTAGATGTCGGCGAGCACGATCATCCGCTTCGGCGAGTTGCACGACTGGCCGCAGTTGCGCATCCGGGCGGTCGCGGTGGCCTTCACCGTCCGGTCCATGTCGTCGGTGTCCAGCAGGATCAGCGGGTCGGAACCGCCCAGCTCCAGGACGACGCGCTTCAGGTTCTTCCCGGCCTCGGCGGCGACCGAGATGCCCGCCCGCTCGCTGCCGGTCAGCGAGACGCCCTGGATGCGGGGGTCGGTGAGCATCCCGGGGATCTGCCGGCTGGACGCGAAGATGTTCACGTACGCGTCCTCGGGCACCCCGGCGTCGTGCAGTACCCGTTCGAACGCGGCCGCCGACCGGGGGCAGATCGAGGCGTGCTTCAGCAGGATCGTGTTGCCGAGGACCAGGTTCGGCGCCGCGAACCTGGCGATCTGGTAGCAGGGGAAGTTCCACGGCATCACGCCGAGCAGTGCCCCGATGGGATTCTTGGTGATGACGGCTCTGCCGCCCTTGATCTCCAGTGGCTCGTCGGCCAGCAGCGAAGGACCGTTGTCGGCGTAGTACCTGAAGATGTCGACGACCACGCCGATCTCGCCGCGACCCTCGTTGATCCGCTTGCCCATCTCCAACGTCATCGTCGCCGCCAGCTCGTCGGCGCGCTCGGCGAACAGGTCCGCCGCCCGTGACACAATCTTGGCCCGCTCGGCGACCGGCCGGCGCCGCCACGACAGGTACCCGCGGTGGACGCGGTCGATCGCTTCCCGGACCTCCTCGTCGGTCGCGTTCTCGATCTGTTCGATCAGTTCACCCGTCGCTGGGTCGGTAACTGTGTACATGGGGATCCGAGCCCTCCGTTCTTGGCCACGGCCGTGCGTCGGCCGGCCGCCGACCCGTACCAGGGGTTCGTCGCGGCGGCGGGCGTTGCCTGCCGAGGCGCCCGAGCGAGATGTCCGACGCCGGCCTCGCCGACGCCGACGCTGCGGTGCGCCCCGGTCATCGAGGCGCACCGTGGGGTAAGGGGTGGTCGATCTCAGCGCTGGACCGTGATGCCCTTGGGGTTGAGGTGGGCGATGTTGCCGCTCTCGGTGCCGTCGGTGGGGTCGATGACGCAGTCGATCAGCGCGGGCTGGCGCAGTGCCAGGGCCTCGCGCAGGGCGGCGGTGACCTCTTCGGGCGTCGTCGCCCGGTAGCCCTTGCCCCCGAACGCGGTGATCATGACGTCGTGGCGGGCCCGGAGGGCGGTCGGTGCCGGGTCTCCGGACGGAGACGCGTCGTCGCCGCGGTAGACGCCGCTGTTGTTCAGCACCACGGTGACGACGGGGAGGTTGTAGCGGCAGATCGTCTCGATCTCCATGCCGCTGAACCCGAACGCGCTGTCGCCCTCGATGGCGACGACCGGGTCTCCGCTCTCGACCGCGGCGGCGATCGCGAATCCCATGCCGATGCCCATCACGCCCCAGGTGCCGCTGTCCAGGCGGTGCCGTGGCACCCGCATACCGATCGTGTTGCGCGCCAGGTCCAACGCGTTCGCGCCCTCGTTGACGACGTACGCCTGCGGGTTCTCGGCGAGGACGTCGCGGATGGCCTGGAGTGCGCCCAGGAACTTCATCGGGTGTGCCGTCTCGGCGGCCTTGAGACGCTTGGCCATCTTGTCGACGTTCGCCGCCGAGCGGGCCGAAAGCTCGTCCCGCCACTGGGTCGGGACGGTGATCTGGCCAGGCTTGGTCCGCTCGATCAGGGCCTGCATCACCGAGCCGACGTCACCGACGAGCGGCGCCGCGATGGGCTGGTTGCTGTCCAACTCGGTGCTGGCGATGTCCACCTGAATGAACTTGGCGTCGGGGTTCCACTGCGGTGCGTCGCCGTGTCCGAGCAGCCAGTTCAGGCGCGCACCGACGAGCATCACGACGTCGGCCCGGCGCAGCGCCAGGGACCGGGTACTGGCCACCGACTGCGGGTGGTCGTCGGGCAGCAGGCCCTTCGCCATCGACATCGGCAGGTAGGGCACACCGGTGAGCTCGACGAACTGGCGGATCTCGTCGTCCGCCTGGGCGTACGCGGCGCCCTTGCCGAGCACGACGAGCGGCCGCTGGGCGCCCGCGAGCAGCTCGATGGCCCGGTCCAGGGCCGAGGGTTCGGGCACCTGACGCGGTGCCGGGTCGACGACCTGCCACAGTGACGCCGCGCCCAGGTCCGCGTCGATGACCTCGCCGAGGACCGCGGCCGGGATGTCGAGGTAGACCCCACCCGGGCGCCCGGACACGGCGGTACGGATCGCGCGGGCCACGCCGCGGCCGATGTCCTCCGCCCGGTGCACCCGGTAGGCCGCCTTGGCGAACTGTCGGGCCGCCGCCAGCTGGTCCATCTCCTCGTAGTCGCCGCGCTGCAAGTCGACGAGGTGTCGCTCACTCGATCCGGAGATCTGCACCATGGGGAAGCAGTTCACGGTGGCGTTGGCCAGGGCCACCAGCCCGTTGAGGAATCCCGGCGCGGACACCGTCAGGCAGATTCCCGGCTTTTTCGTCAGGAACCCGGCCGCCGCCGCCGCGTGTCCGGCGGCGCTCTCGTGCCGGAAACCGATGTAGCGGATGCCGGACGCCTGCGCCAGGCGGGCCAGGTCGGTGATCGGGATGCCGACGACGCCGTAGATGGCGTCAACCTCGTTGAGCTTGAGCGCATCGACGACTAGATGGATCCCATCGGTGAGTTTCCCCGCACCTACGACGCCGCCAGCTTCTGATTCCTGGAGGGAAGCGGTGGTCATGATCAGAGTCCTCCATCATGGTCGTGCGACTTCTGTATACAGTATGTAGTCTAGCGACCGATCGTCGGAATGACATGGCCGGGCGACGGCGACGACGGCACCGCACGGAAGCGCGCACGGGAAGCGACGTCCTTCCCCCTCGCTGTCCTCTAGAAGTGCATACCGTATGGGGTAGGCAATAATCGTGGACCATGTAACAGCAGGGTGTCTAGGGGGTAGCAGAGACGTTTTCCGGGCAGCCGTCGGTACGCGGCTCCGACCTGGTCACGGAGTCCGTCCAAGGCGCCGGTGGTGGCTTTGGTCACTAGATCGTCTTTTGTATACCGAAGGCGGTATCCTGGAAGCGCAAGACGAACGCCTGTCATCGGACAGGACGAGCACTGAGCAGGTTTGTGGTGGAACGGCACCGGGTAGCTCCACACAGGAGGCGATCCGTACCGTTGACACCACCATCCGGGACGCAACGCCGCGGCCCCGTCCGGTCGCCACGGGTATCCCCCGTCAGCGGCCGATCCGGCGACAGACTCCGCCGCCACCCGACAGAACGTGGCGACGGCCAACCCGGCGACCCGGTATGTGCCCGGCCCCACCAGGCACATCCGGGTGTCCTGCCGGACCACCGGACCGCGGGCACGATGCCGCCGGTCCGGTGCGCACGGTCCCGGGAAGCGTCGTTTCCCGGGAAGACCAATCAATCAGGAGTGATCTCATGACCACCTGGCGAACGTTCTCACGTTCCCTGGCCCGCCTGAGCGACCGGCTGGCCCTGCCGACCGGTTTCTCGGCCGACGGCCGCTCCCTCGGGCTCGGCCTGGCGACCGCGCTGGAGAACCAGCGTCGGGCCGCCCGGCCGAGCGACGAGGAGATCGAGCGCTTCCTCCGGAGCTCCGCCTCGGACGAAGACCTGGCCAGGGTCTGACGGGCAGCTCGGTCAGACCGGGATCCGATGGTCTGACCGAGCATGCCGATCAGACCTTGTCCCGCTCCGCCGCCACGGGATCCGGGGTACCGGAGGTCTCCGCCTCCGTCCCCACCGTGGCGGCGGTCGGCCTTTCCCGCTGTTCCCGCCGGGAGACCGCCAGGCTGGCCACCGTCGTGATCACCAGCGTGCCGAGGATGACCCCGAGCGAGACGGCGATCGGCACCTCCGGCGCCCAGGAGACGCCGTCGTGGTGCAGCGCCTCCATCACCAGCTTCACGCCGATGAAGGCCAGGATGATCGCCAGGCCCTTGCTGAGGTACACCAGCCGGTCCAGCAGCCCGCCGATCAGGAAGTAGAGCTGCCGCAGGCCCATCAACGCGAAGGTGTTCGCGGTGAAGACCAGGTACGGCTCCTGGGTCAGGCCGAAGATCGCCGGAATGGAGTCCAGGGCGAAGAGCAGGTCGGTGGTACCGATGGCGATCATGACGATCAACATCGGCGTCACCATCATCCGGCCGTCCACCCGGGCGAACACGGACGAGCCGCGGTAGCCGTCGGTGGTCGGCAGGACCCGCTTCATCGTCCGCAGCGCGACGTTCTCGGAGAACTCGTCCTCGTGCTGCGGGCCGACGAGCTTGATCGCGGTGTAGATCAGGAACGCGCCGAAGATGTAGAACAGCCAGTCGAACCGGGTGATGGCCTGGGCCCCGGCCGCGATGAAGACCGCCCGCATCAGCAGCGCCAGCACGATGCCGATCAGCAGCACCTTCTGCCGGTATTTGATGGGTACCGCGAACCGACTCATGATGATGACGAACACGAACAGGTTGTCGACGCTCAACGAGTACTCGGTGAGCCAGCCGGCGAAGAACTGCCCGCCGTACGTCGTGCCCTGGGTTCCCATGATGACGAACCCGAAGACGACCGCCGCCAGTACGTAGAAGCTCACCCAGCCGACGCACTCCCGGAACGACGGGTCACGTGGGTTACGGGCGACCAGGTAGAAGTCGAAGGCGATCATCACGAGGAAGCCGCCGATCGTGACGGCCCACACCCAGACCGGTAGATTCATTGACTACTCCTTGGGGCCAGTTCGAGACAGGGCCGGTCGGCCCGTCGCCCGGGCGGTCGCCCGGGCCCGCCGCCGGCTCTCCCGGGCCTTCCACTGCGCCTCCGCGTGCCGCAGGTAGAAGAGGTAGAGCCGCTCCGCCCGGGGGTTGTGGTGCTGGATCCGGCGGAACCAGTGCGGCGCGATCCGCTCGTGCAGCCAACTGAACCCGATCGCGAACCCGACGCTGATGAGCGCCTGGTAGACGAGGAAGCCGAACACGTCCGGCGGCAGGGCCGGCCGGCCTGCGATGAGCAGGCCGGCCAGCACCTCGTGGGACAGCCGGGTGAGCGGGAACGCCACCAGCCAGAACAGTGCCGTCGGCGCGAACACCCCCGGCGACAGGATTCCGTTCGCCAGCAGCAGTCCGAAGCCGGCGCCGGCCAGGACCATCGGCAGCCCCAGCCCGAACCCGGTCGCCAGGGCCCAGCCGACCGGCTGGCCGGCGGCCAGGGCCAGCCCGACGGCCGCCACTCCGGCGACCGCACCGATTCCGGCGCCTGGCGCGATGAGCTCCGCCAGGTGTCGCAGACGGATGGTCATGCCAAATCCTTCCGTCGCTCAGTCAATGACCACACCGAACCTGACCAGGCTGTAGATCAGCATGCCCAGGTAGAAGACCGCCCCGAAGCCGATCACCGCGTTCTGCAGGATGTTCGGACGGATCGGTTTCGGCAACATCCGGTTGTTCACCAGCAGCAGGACGACGCAGTACGCGCCCATCGCGAAGGTGGAGAGGAAGGCCAGCACGTCCAGGATCGCGCCCGGACCGTCCGCGGGACCGAAGTTGAGGATCAGGATGCCGAAGGCGATGACGCCCCAGAGGAAGCCGGCGTACAGCTTCGACACACCGAACCGCTTGGCTCCCGGTACGAAGTGGTACGTCATGTCCGCCTGGCCCCGGGAGAACGAGTCGAACAGACCCAGGGTGGCGTTGAGGCCGATCAGCGCGATGAAGCCGAGGAAGATGCCGTGCAGCACCGGCGCGCCGGCCGAGGCGAAGGCGTCCGCCATGGCGGTCAGCGCCGCCTCACGTTCACCGTCCCGGATCACGTCCCCGACGCTCGGGTTCTCCCGGACGGCGGTCTGGGCCAGCACGGTGAACGAGATGGTGACCAGCATCGTGACACCCCAGAAGAGCAGCAGGGCGTCGAAGGTCACCCACCGCCGCCAGCCCTTCCACTTCTTCATCTCCTCCGGGTTCTCGGTGTCGAACATGAACCCTCGGGACGGCATGACCTCCTCTTCGCCCGCGTGCCGCAGGCCGCGGACCTTCGGGATGTGCGCGCCCATGCCGGCGCCGGAGTCACGCAGGTGCAGCGTGTACCACATCTGCTGCATGCCGGACGGGCCGGCGAACGCGATCGCACCGACGATGACCGGGAACCAGGTCGCCGACATCGCCTCGTCCGGCAGGTAGCCGAAGTGGAACATGCCGCTGAGGGTCTGGGTGACGTCGCTCCACTGGCCGACCATCGAGGCGACCACCGCGGTGCCGACCACCAGGACGCCGATCAGGATGCCGAGCAGGCTCTCCAGCAGCGGGTAGATCACCTTGGCGAGGCTGAACACGATGCCGACCAGGATCAGACCGACACACGCCGAGACTGTCCAGGGTATGCCGGTCACCTCCTCGAAGGCGGCGGCGCCGGTGGAGAGGTGTCCGGGCCAGATGTAGACCAGGATCGCCACACTGAAGAAGAACCACATCAGTGGTTTGAACACCCGGGCGGCACCGAAGAAGATGCTCTCGCCGGTGGCCATCGCGTACCGGGCCATCTCCAGCATGACAAACGCCTGGAGGGTGACGCCGATCAGGAACAGCCACCGGATCTCCGGCCCGAAGATCAGGACCAGCCGGGGCCACATGTACGACTCGCCCATGCCCACGCCGAGTGCGACGAGGAACACGGTCGGGCCGAGCAGGTGGATCGAGGGCGGTGCCTTGGGGAGTTCGCGGATCGGCATCGGCTCGAGCTTGCCGGCCCGCCACACCCGGGTGTCGGTGGCGGCGCCCCCGCCAGCGCCGGAGCGCTGGTCGGGGATCGCGGTGGTGCCTGATGTTGCTTTCGTACTGTCTGTCGGTTGGCTGTGGGCAGGGCTGTTCGAAGCGTCCACGCTGGACCTCCTAGGGACTTCCGACGACACGAGTCCGGTGGACGGAGCCGGACCCGACGTACATGTCCTTCGACCCCTGGCCGCGGAGCGGGTCGCCGTGAGGCTAGTGGCCCCTCCAACTGCCTGGTGTGATGAGACGGAACTGCATTGGTGCTACGGCTGCCCGGTCAATCACCGAGCAGACCGGCGGAGCGTGCCCACCGGTACTTGGCACCGAGCACCGCGACCGGCTTCTCCGTGGTGTACGGGTAGGCGACGATCCCGTGCCGGTAGAGGTGCTCGCTGGCCTGCTCCACCTCGACGTCGCCGGCGAGCGAGGCGACGACGGGCTTGTGGATGCCCTTGGCCCGGAACTCGTTGACCACGTCGACCACCAGCTCGGCGAAGACCATCGGCGGGGTGACGATGGTGTGCCAGTAGCCGAGGATGAGCGAGTGGATCCGGGGGTCGGACAGGCCGAGCGCGATGGTGTTCCGGTACGTCGCCGGCGGCTCGCCGCCGGTGATGTCCACCGGGTTGCCGGCCGCGCCGAACGGCGGAATGAACTTGCGGAACGCCTCGTCGAGGTCAGACGGGATCTCCATCAGGGTGAGCCCGTTGTCGACGCAGGCGTCGGAGAGCAGCACCCCGGAGCCACCGGCCCCGGTGATGATGACGACGTTCTCGCCCTGCGGGGTGGGCAGCAGCGGGATGCCGCGGGCGTACTCCAGCAGGTCGTTGAGGCCGGGTGCCCGGATCACCCCGTTGGACCGGAGGATGTCGTCGTAGACCTTGTCGTCACCGGCCAGGGCACCGGTGTGTGAGCTGGCCGCGCGGGCGCCCATCGACGTACGGCCGGCCTTGAGCACGATCACCGGCTTGGTCTTCGACACCCGCCGGGCGGTCTCGGCGAACGACCGACCGTCCTTCAGGTCCTCCAGGTGCATGGCGATGAGGTCGGTGTTCGGGTCGCTCTCGAAGAAGGTCAGCAGGTCGTCCTCGTCGATGTCGGACTTGTTGCCGACCCCGACGATCGAGGAGACCCCCATCTGGGCGGAACGGCTGAACCCGAGGATCGCCATCCCGATGCCGCCGCTCTGCGAGGAGAGCGCCACCCCGCCCTTGACGTCGTACGGGGTGCAGAAGGTCGCGGACAGGTTCTCCGGCGTGTAGTAGTAGCCGTAGATGTTCGGGCCGAGGATGCGTACCCCGTGCCGCCGGGCGATCGCCACCACCTCGGCCTGGAGTTCGTGGTTGCCGGTCTCGCCGAAGCCGGACGGGATCAGGATCGCCCCGGCGACGCCCTTGGCGCCGACCTCCTCCAGCGCCGCCGGCACGAACTTGGCCGGGATCGCGAAGACCGCGACGTCCACCGGGCCCGGTACGTCGGCGATGCTCTTGAACGCCTTACGGTCCAGGATCTCGGTGGCCTTCGGGTTGATCGGGTAGATCTCGCCCTGGTAGCCGCCGTTGACCAGGTTCTTCATCACCGAGTTGCCGATCTTGCCGGTCTCGGCGGAGGCACCGATCACCGCGACCGAGGCCGGCCGCATGATCCGGTTCATGCTGGCCAGGATCTCCTCGTCGGTGAACCGGTACGGCTGCTCGGCCGCGTTGTCGTCGACCAGGATCCGGACGTCCACCGCGGTGGCGCCGGTCGAGGTGGCCAGCACCGGGTTGAGGTCGACCTCGGCCAGTTCCGGGAAGTCGGTGACCAGGGCGGAGAGGCGGACGATGAGGTCGGCCAGGATCTCCCGGTTGGCCGGCTCGGCGCCGCGTACGCCGCGCAGGATCTCGGCCGCGGCGATGCCGTCGATCATCGACAGCGCGGTCTCGGTGTCGGCCGGGGCGAGCCGGAAGGTGACGTCCTTGAGCACCTCGACCAGGACACCGCCGAGACCGAAGGCGACCACCTTGCCGAAGGTCTGGTCGGTGACCGTACCGACGATGACCTCGTGGCCGGAGTCGAGCTGCTGCTGCACCTGCACCCCGACGATCTTGGCGTCCGCCTTGTACGCACGGGCGTTGTCGATGATGGTCTGGTAGCCGGTCGCCACCGCCTCGGCGGTGTGCAGTCCGACCAGCACCCCGCCGGCCTCGGTCTTGTGCAGGATGTCCGGCGAGACGATCTTCAGGACCACCGGCAGGCCGATCCGTTCGGCCAGGGCCACCGCCTCGTCGGCGCTGGTCGCCAACCCCTCGCCGGGGGTGCTGATCCCGTACGCCTCCACCACCAGCCGGCCCTCGGGCGCGGTCAGCGAGGTCCGACCCTCGGCCCGGGCCTGGTCGAGCACCCGCCGTACGGCCTCGCGGTCGTAGCTGCTGTCGTTCACTGGCATTCTCTGTCGTCTCCTTAGGAGCGTCACGTTCCGCCCGTCTCGGCGGGGCGGTGAATGTCCTGGGTCCGGTCGGCGTCCGGGCGTCTCAGATCGCGCCGGCGGCCCGCAGCTCGTCGACCTGCCGCTCGTCGTAGCCGAGCTCGGCCAGGACCGCCACGGTGTGCTCGCCGAGCAGCGGCGAACGCTCGATCTCGACGTGCGAGTCGGAGAGCTTGAGGGGGTTGCCGACCGTCTTGTACGCACCCCGCGCCGGGTGCTCGACCTCCACCACCGAGCCCAGCTCGGCGAGGGTCTCGTCCTCGATCAGCTCCTTGGTCGACAGGATCGGCCCGCACGGGATGTTGTGCGCGTTCAGCTTCTCCATGACCTCCCACTTGGTGTGCTTCTCGGTCCACTCCTCGATCAGCGCGAACGCCTTGTCGAGCTTGGAGAGGCGCACCTGCGGGGTGTTCCACGCCGGGTCGTCGGCCAGTTCGGGCCGGCCGATCAGGTCGCAGATCGGCTTCCAGCCGACCGGTTGGATGATGACGTAGATGTAGTCGTCAGGCCCGCCCGGAGCGCAGCGGACCGCCCAGCCGGGCTGGCCGCCGCCGGAGGCGTTGCCGGAGCGCGGCACGCTGTCGCCGAAGCTCTCGTTCGGGTACTCGCCGAGCGGGCCGTGGGCCAGCCGCTGCTGGTCGCGGAGCTTGACCCGGCACAGGTTGAGCACCGCGTCCTGCATGGCGACCTGGACACGCTGCCCGCGTCCGGTGTTGGTGCGCTGGTAGAGCGCGGCGAGGATGCCGGCCACCAGGTGGATACCGGTGCCGGAGTCGCCGATCTGCGCGCCGGTGGCGGTCGGCGGCCCGTCCTCGAAGCCGGTGGTGCTCATCGAGCCGCCCATCGCCTGGGCGATCACCTCGTACGCCTTGAAGTTGGCGTACCGGCCGGGACCGAAGCCCTTGATGGAGGCGTAGATGAGGCCGGGGTTGATCTCCTGCAGCCGCTCCCAGGGGAAGCCGAACCGCTCGACCACGCCGGGGCCGAAGTTTTCCACCAGGATGTCCACCTCGGACACCAGCTTGGTGAAGATCTCCTTGCCGCGCTCGTGCTTCATGTTGAGGGTGATGCTGCGCTTGTTGGCGTTCAGCATCGTGAAGTAGAGGCTGTCGACGTCGGGGAGGTCGCGGAGCTGGCCACGGGTGATGTCACCCTGTCCGGGCGCCTCCAACTTGATGACGTCCGCGCCCAGCCATGCGAGCAGTTGCGTGGACGAGGGACCGGACTGTACGTGCGTCATGTCGAGGACCCGTACGCCCTCCAGTGCCTTACCCATGAGCCAACCTCCTGTACGCGCCGCGCCATGCGTTGCCGATCGTGAAGCGAGGGATCCGTTGGGTGACCTTGCCGGGCCCGCTGTCCGGATCTCCGCCCACCTCCGAGGATTGCATACCGTATGGGGTAGGCAATATCGTGGCGCATGTAACAGCGGAGTGTCTAGGGGGTAGCAAGACGTTTTCCGCGCGAGCACTCGGCGGGCCGGCAGACCGGACTCCCGCCCGGCGGCGCGGACGGGCCTGACCTCCCGGTTCGCCGGGACGCGCACGGCCCACCCCACCGGCTTCCGACCCCACTCCCCCGTCGGCGGACCCGCCGCTCGGTTCCACGTTCCACCTCCGATCCCGATGTCCGATCCCGGTCGACGTACACGCCGCGAGCGGGAGCAACCACCACCAAGAGGTCGAAGAGAAGGGAGACCCGGTGGATCTGTTCGAGCACCAGGCACAGGAACTGTTCGCCAAACACGGCGTACCGGTCAGCCGGAACCGCGTCGCCACCACACCCGACGAGGCGTACGCCGCGGCCGCCGAGATCGGCGGGCGGGTGGTGGTCAAGGCCCAGGTGAAGACCGGTGGCCGGGGCAAGGCCGGCGGGGTGAAGCTGGCCGACGGACCGGACGCGGCCCGGGAGGTGGCCGGCGCGATCCTCGGCATGGACATCAAGGGCCACACCGTGCACAAGGTGCTGGTCACCGAGGCCAGCGACATCGTCGACGAGTACTACGCCTCGCTGCTGCTCGACCGCTCCCAGCGCGCCTTCCTCGCGATGGTCTCCCGGCAGGGCGGTGTCGACATCGAACAGGTGGCGGCCGAGAGCCCGGAGGCCCTGGCCCGGCTGCACGTGGACCCGGCCCGGGGGCTCGACCCCGACACCGCGCGCCGGCTGGTCACCGACGCCGACCTGCCCGACGAGGTACGGGATGCCGTGGTCGACATCCTGGTCCGGCTCTGGGACGTGTTCCGCAAGGAGGACGCCACCCTGGTCGAGATCAACCCGTTGGCCCGGCTCGCCGACGGCACCGTCCGGGCCCTCGACGGCAAGGTGACCCTGGACGGGAACGCCCGGTTCCGGCAGCCCGGCCACGGGGAGTTCGTCGACATCAGCGCCACCGACCCGCTCGAGGTCCGGGCCGCCGAGAAGCACCTCAACTACGTCAAGCTCGACGGCCAGGTCGGGGTGATCGGCAACGGCGCCGGACTGGTGATGAGCACCCTGGACGTGGTCGCCTACGCCGGCGAGGAGTTCGGCGGGGTACGACCCGCCAACTTCCTCGACATCGGCGGTGGCGCCTCGGCCGAGGTGATGGCCGACGGACTGGAGATCATCCTCGGCGACCCGGACGTCCGGAGCGTGTTCGTCAACGTCTTCGGCGGAATCACCGCCTGCGACGCCGTGGCCGACGGCATCGTCCAGGCGGTCGGGCTGCTCACCGCCCGAGGCGAGACGATCACCAAGCCACTGGTCGTCCGGCTGGACGGCAACAACGCGGCGCAGGGACGGAAGATCCTGGCCGAGGCCGCGCTGGACGGCGTACTGACCGTGGACACGATGGACGGCGCGGCGCGGCTCGCCGCCGAACTCGCCGGCAAGGGGGCGTGAGCGCGATGGCAATCTTCCTCACCGAGAAGAGCAGGGTGCTGGTCCAGGGCATCACCGGCACCGAGGGCACGAAGCACACCCGGCGGATGGTCGCCGCCGGCACCAACATCGTCGCCGGGGTCACCCCGGGCAAGGGCGGCCAGGAGGTCGACGGCATCCCGGTCTTCAACAGCTGCGCCGAGGCGGTGACGGCGACCGGCGCCGACGTGTCGGTGGTGTTCGTACCGCCCCGGTTCGCCAAGGCGGCGGTGATCGAGGCCGTCGACGCACGGCTGGGCCTCGCCGTGGTCCTCACCGAGGGCATCCCGGTGCACGACACCGCGACCTTCTGGGCGTACGCCAGCGCGGCGGGGAACCGTACCCGGATCATCGGACCGAACTGCCCCGGACTGATAAGTCCCGGACAGTCCAACGCCGGCATCATTCCGGCCGACATCACCAAGCGCGGCCGGATCGGACTGGTCAGCAAGAGCGGGACGCTCACCTACCAGCTCATGTACGAGCTGCGGGACTTCGGCTTCTCCACCTGCGTCGGCATCGGTGGCGACCCGATCGTCGGGACCACCCACATCGACTGCCTCCAGGCGTTCGAGGACGACCCGGAGACCGACGCGATCGTGATGATCGGCGAGATCGGCGGTGACGCCGAGGAGCGGGCCGCCGACTACATCCGGGAGCACATCAGCAAGCCGGTCGTCGGCTACGTCGCCGGCTTCACCGCTCCCGAGGGCAAGACGATGGGGCACGCCGGCGCGATCGTCTCCGGATCCTCCGGGACGGCGGCGGCCAAGCAGGAGGCGTTGGAGGCGGTCGGGGTACGGGTCGGCAGGACGCCGTCCGAAACCGCCGCCCTGATGCGCGAGACGTTGCTCGCGCGCTGACCCCGGGCGGGTCGCCGGTCCCCACCGAACTCGGCAGGTGGGGACCTGGCGCCGCGTACGCGAGGTCGGCGCAGGTCCGGGCGGAGACCGACACCTCCGCCCGGACCCCGACCACCTCCGCCCGTGCGGCTACCCCTCCGGGCTCATCAGTTGCTCGATCGTGATCGGCAGAGAACGGACCCGTACCCCGGTCGCGTGGTGGACCGCGTTCGCGATCGCCGCCGCGACACCCGGCAGCCCCACCTCGCCGACCCCCTTGGTGCCGACCGGGGTGAACCTGTCCGGCCCACCGACGAACACGACGTCCAGGTCACCGATGTCAGCCTGCACGGGGACGAGGTAGTCGCCGAGGTTGGCGTTCGCCACCCGCCCGGTCCGGGCGTCGGTGCTGGTCTCCTCGAGGAGCGCCTGGCCGATTCCGCCGACGGTGGCGCCGAGGATCTGGCTGCGGGCCAGCTTCTCGTTCAGGATCCGCCCGCCGTCGACCACCGACAACAGCCGCGGTATCCGCAGCAGCCCCAGCTCGGGGTCGACGTGCACCTCCGCGAACTTCGCCGCGAAGGCCTCCGCCAGCGCCATCCCGACCTGCTGGCCTCGGGCGGGGTGCTCGCTCCGTCGGCGGTCAGCTCGTCGAGCCCGTGCCGTTCCAGGATCGCGACGTAGCTCTCGCCCCGGCGCTGGTCGGCCCGGTGGTGGTTGTCGGTGCTCGCCGGCGCACCGGTCAGTACCGCCCCGGCGGCCCGCGCCCGCCAGGGCACGGTCCCGACACCACCGAGTCCCACCCGGGCCTCGGTGATCGTCCCCCCGCTCGATCGTCAGCACGGCGGCCACCGAGACGAGCGCGAACTCGTAGGAGGCGCGGTCGCGTACCTTCAGGTACAGCGACCGGGCGGTCGGCGGGAGCAGCGGTATCTCCAGCGCGGTGACCAACTCGCCGTGCCGCAGTACGGTCTGGATGTCCGGCCGCTCGCCGGGCAGGACGTAGAACGCCGGGCACCCCGCTGTCCGTCGTCTCGACTCACGCCCCCTCCAACCATCCCCGGGCGTACATCCGATACAGGGAGTATTCAGGAGGGCTCGATAGCAGGTGGGAGTAACTGCGCAAAAGGGGAAGAAGTGCCGCTCAGGCCGGCGTCTCGGTACGCTCCCGCTGGACCAGCCGGTCCGTCCCGGCGTACACGTTCATCGACGTACCACGGAGGAAGCCGATCAGGGTGAGTCCGGCGTCCTCGGCCAACTCGGCGGCCAGCGAGGAGGGCGCGGAGACCGCCGCCAGCGCCGGTACGCCGGCCATCACCGCCTTCTGGACCAGCTCGAACGAGGCCCGGCCGCTGACCATCAGCACGGTGCCGCGCAGGGGCACCCGGCCGTTGCGCAGCGCCCAGCCCACCACCTTGTCCACCGCGTTGTGCCGACCCACGTCCTCCCGCAGGCAGTGCAGTCGACCGTCGGCGGAGAAGAGGCCGGCGGCGTGCAGCCCACCGGTACGGTCGAAGACCCGCTGCGCGTTGCGCAGGGTGTCCGGCAGGCCGCTGACCACTGTCGGATCGATCCGCACCGGGTCGTCCCGCACGGACCAGGCCGCGATGGTCCGCACCGCGTCCAGGCTCGCCTTGCCGCACAGCCCGCAGGACGAGGTGGTGTAGAAGTTGCGTTCCAGCGACGGGTCCGGTGGCGCCACGCCCGGGGCCAGCACCACGTCGACGACGTTGTAGGTGTTCACCCCGTCGGCGGTGGCCCCCGCGCAGTAGCGGATGTTGGCGATCTCCTCGCCGCCACGGACCACGCCCTCGCTGACCAGGAAGCCGGCCGCCAGGTCGAAGTCGTCGCCCGGGGTCCGCATCGTGATCACCAACGAGCGGCCGTTGACCCGGATCTCCAACGGCTCCTCAGCCGCCAGCGTGTCGACCGGTTCGCTGCGTACCCCGTCGACGATCCGGACCACCCGGCGTCGACTCGTCACCCGTCCCATCCCGCCACCACCGATCCTCTCCGGCCCGGCCCGCCGGGCGACCACCACGTCGCGGGTCCGCACCCGCGTCGCCGGGGACCATCGGTCACCCGTACCGCGCCCGCGCGCTAGACGCGGTCGACGCCGAGTGGCGACGGCAGCCGGACCACGGCGAGTCCGGGCTGGCGCATCCACCGGGTCAGCGCCGCGCCGAGCAGACCGAGGCAACCGGCTACCACGAACGGTACGACAGAATCCGGGGTGGTCACGACCAGCCCGGCGAGCAGAATTCCGAGTACGCCGCCGACCGCCTTGCCGGTGTAGACGATCCCGTAGTTCGGCACCGTCGCGTCGTCGCCGAACCAGTCCCGGACCAGACTGACCAACAGGGAGTAGCCGGCTCCGGTACCCGCGCCGGCCGCCGCCGCGAAGCCCACCACGACCGCCAGGTGGTTGTCGTTCGCCGCGGCGGCGAGCAGACCGAACTGCGCCACCCCGCCGACCAGCAGGGCGAGTCCCAGCGTGCCCCGCCGCCCGATGCGGTCGGAGAGCGAACTGGTCACCGCCCGTCCGATGCCGTTGGCCGCGGCCAGCACACCCATCGCGGCCACCAGGGTCAGCGCGGAGAGCCGGCCGGCGTGTGCGGAACCGGCCAGGTAGGCGATGTCGAACAGGGCCATCGCCGCGGTGAGGACCACCACCACGAACATCATCGGCAGCATGCCGCTGCGCCACGCCGCCCTCGGCGGGTACGGCCGGACGGCGGGACGGTTGTGCGGGATGCTCCGGTTGATCCGGCGGTCGACCGCCCAACGCTGCGGGTCGATCTCCGCCGGCCACCAGTTCTTCGGCGGCCGGCGCATCAGCAGTCCACAGAGCGCGACCACCAGGAAGACGGCCACGGCGGTGCCGTCGAGGACGGCGGTACGGTTGCCCGGGTCCAGGGCGTAGCCGGCGAAGACGACGAACGGGATCGCGCCGTACCCGAAGGCGGCGCTGACCATCGCGACCCGGCCGGCGATCCGCTCCGGGAACCACTCGGTGACGGTGGCGACGCAGGTCATGTAGACCAGGCCGGCGCCGATCCCGCCGAGTACCGAGTAACCGAGCAGGACGGTACGCAGGTCGGTGCTGTGCGCCAGGGTGACCAGCGCGACCAGGCAGCAGGTCGCCCCGACCAGCATCGGTACGGCGAGCCGGACCCGCAGTCGCTGGTGCAGCCAGCCGCCCAGCGGTGAACTGGCGGCCTGGCAGACCACCCAGAGCCCGAGCACGCCGAACGCCTGCCACAGGCTCCAGCCGTTGGCCTCGGTGAGGGTGGGCAGGGCCGCGCCGAAGCCGTACTGGAAGAGGCTGATCGCCAACATCGCGGCCCAGGGCAGCCGGGTCATCCACGATCGGGAGCGCCCCAGCAGGGCCCGGTCGCTCTCGCCGATCCGGTAGCGGCGGCCGTAGAGGTCGCTGATCTCCCGCACCGCGGCGGGGTGATCGCTGGAGTCCATCGATTCCTCCAACTGGGCCACTGTATACAGTATGTCGAGTGCACTATTCTCTATCACAGGACGGGCGACTGTCCAGACTGATCGGCAGGCCCGTCGATGTCGTCCCCCGGCCGGAGCCGGGCGGCCGACGTCGTCCACCGGCCGGAACCGGTCGACGTCCCTGATACTGGTGCGGAAGAACGGCGAGGAGTGCGGATGAGACTCGGCACGGTCAACGCCACCGGTTGGCAGCAGGCCCGGCGGTACGCCCGGGAGGCGGCCCGCCCACTCCCGCCGGTCGACACACCCCTGGCCGACGCGGTCGGCGCGGCCCTGGCCACACCACTGGTCGCGCTCTCCCCACTGCCGGCCTACGACGCCGCCGCGATGGACGGGTACGCCGTCGCCGGCACCGGGCCGTGGCAGGTCACCGGACGGGTGCTCGCCGGTGACCCGCACCCGCCCGTCGCACTGCTGCCCGGATACGCGGTCGAGATCGCCACCGGTGCCGTGGTGCCACGCGGCGCCGACGCCGTCCTGCCGTACGAACGCGCCGTCCGGCACGGCCGTACGGTGACCGGCGAGATCGCGCCCGGCCGGCACGTACGCCGCCGGGGCGAGGACTGCCCGGCCGGTCAGGAGGTGCTGCCGGCCGGCACGCTCGTCACCCCCGTACTGCTCGGCCTGGCCGCCAGCCTCGGTCACGACACGCTGACCGTGCACCGGCGGCCCCGGGTCGGCGTGGTCGTCACCGGCGCCGAACTGCGGACCAGCGGACTACCCGCCCCGGGACAGGTCCGGGACGCGATCGGCCCGATGCTGCCCGGACTGCTCCGCACCGCCGGCGCCGAGCCGACCTGGGAGACCCGGGTCGCCGACGACCGGGCGGCACTGGTCGCCGCGCTGCTCCGCTCCGACGCCGAGGTGCTGGTGGTCTGCGGGGCCACCTCGGCCGGCGCCGCCGACCACCTGCGCGGCGCGCTCGACGCCCTCGGCGCCGACGTGCCGGTGCACGGGGTCGCCTGCCGACCCGGCCATCCGCAGCTCCTCGCGATCCTGCGGGACGGCCGGTACGTCGTCGGCCTACCGGGTAACCCGTACGCCGCCCTGGCCGCCGTACTCACCCTGCTGGCCCCGCTGCTCGGTCGGCTCGCCGGCCGTACCGAACCCCCGGTCCTGACCAGCACCCTGGCCGGGCCGGTACCCAGTCACCCGCACGACACCCGGCTGGTGCCGGTACTGCGTACCGGCGCCACCGCCACCCCACTGAACCACGACCGCCCCGGCTCACTCTGGGGCGCCGCGGCGGCGGACGCCCTCGCCGTCGTACCGCCGGGCTGGGACGGCACCGGCGAGGTGGAACTCCTCCGCCTCGGGTGAGAGACATCCCTGCGGCGCGGGCGGCCGGGCCGGATCCGGTCGCCGATCACCCGTCCAAATTGGCGATCATCTGTGCTATGGTCTCCGGCACAGGATACGAGGCATCGAGGAAACGGATTGCCTCTATGATTCCTCGACGCCACCTTCACAGAAACGGGGACTGTGTTGAAGCGTAAGTGGGTTCAAGCTGCCGTCGCATCGGGAATGCTGGGCGCGGCAATCCTCCTGCCGGCGTCACCGGCGGCTGCCGGATCGGTCGGGTGCGCGATTCCGAGCGGCAACTACAGCTGCACGAGCCGGAACATCAGCGTATCCAGCAAGTTCGTCATCGGCGTTCTGTCGGGTGCCAGGAATGGGCCGGTAACCTGTCGTGCCTACGATTCCGGTGGCACCCAGCGAGGCAGCGTGAGCAACTCCAGTTCGTCCGTCCTGAAGTCGCAGCAATTCACCGGCCCGAGCGGAAGCTATTTCCTCACCTGTGTCGGATCCAACGGCAATGGTGGGGGCAACGGGTCGATCACCACCTAAAAAACCTCGGTGCCCCTCCGCACCTGATCCCCGCCAGCCTCGACAACATGTTCGAGGCTGGCGGGTGAGGCGGTTCGGCGCTCAGGGCGCCCGCCGCACCGTCGGCAGGCAGCCTCCGCCCGGTCCGGCCGGCAACCAACAGGCTCAGCCCGGCCCGACGGCCGGGTGGCGGGGTCGGCCGGACGGCTCCAGCCAGTCGGCGGCCACCACCCCGGCCAGTTCCTCAAGCAGCTCCGGCGCCCGGGCGACGCAGTCCGCCGGGTCCGGCGCCAGGTCGGTCAACGGGTACGCCGCCCGGATTCCGACCGCGCGCAGCGCGTCCGGCTCGACCCCGATCTGCCCGGCCACCGCCACGGTCGGTACCCCGGCCCCGGTGGCGGCCGAGGCCACCCCGACCGGTGCCTTGCCGCGCAGGCTCTGCGCGTCCAGCGAGCCCTCCCCTGTGATCACCAGGCCGGCCCCGGCGAGCAGCTCCGCGAAGCCGAGCAGGTCGAGCAGCATCGCGATGCCGGGCCGGAAGGTGGCGCCGAGGAAGGCGAGCGCGGCGAAGCCGACGCCACCGGCCGCACCCGCACCCGTCGTGCTGGCCAGTTCGGCGGCGTCGTCCACGATGGACACGTCAATCGCCATCGCCGCCCACCGCGCGAGCCCCGCCTCCAGCACGGCGACGTCGGCGTCGGTCGCGCCCTTCTGCGGGCCGTAGACGGCGGCCGCACCGCTCGGTCCGAGCAGCGGATTGTCCACGTCGCTGGCGAGCACGAACCGGGTACGCCGGACCGCCGGGTGCAGTCCGGAGACGTCGATCCGGTGCAGCCGGCGCAGGGCTGCCCCGCCGGGCGGCAGTTCGACACCGTGCTCGTCCAGCAGGCGTACGCCGAGTGCGCCGACCAGCCCGGCACCGCCGTCGGTGCTGGCACTGCCGCCCAGCCCGAGGACGATCTCCCGGCAACCGTGGTCGAGTGCGGCGCGGACCACCTCGCCGGCGCCGTGACTGCCGGCGTGCAACGGATCGGCCGTGCCCTCGGGCAGCCGGCGCTGCCCGCACGCGTCGGCCAACTCCACCACCGCCACCCCGTCGGCATGGGCGAAGGCGGTCTCGACCGGCGCACCGGTCGGCCCGGTGGCCCGCACCGGTACCCGGGTGAAGCCGGCCGACAGCGCCGCGTCGAGGGTGCCCTCGCCGCCGTCGGCGATCGGGAAGCCGCGTACCTCCACCGACGGACAGGCCCGACGCAGGCCCACGGTGAGGTGCCGGACGACCTCGGCGGCGGTCAGCGAGCCCTTGAACTTGTCCGGGGCGAGCAGTACGTGACCACCCGCCCCGACCGGAGTTGTCAGCCGCACGTTGGACATCCGGACGGCGCTCAGGCGCCGGCCCGGCCGGAGAGCTGCTCGACCAGCTTGAGCAGTGCCGTGTGGTCGAGCCCGCCGTCGCCCTGCGCCTTCAGCGCGGCGATCAGCTGGGCCACCGCCGCACCGAGCGGGATGACCACGCCGGCCTCGCGGGCCGCCGAGGTGACGATGCCCATGTCCTTGTGGTGCAGGTCGATCCGGAAACCGGGCTGGAACTGCCGGGCCAGCATCCCGGCCGCCTTGCGGTCCAGGATCCGGTTGCCGGCCAGCCCGCCGGCGAGCACCCGGACCGCCGCCTCGGTGTCCACCCCGTACGCCTCGAGGAAGACGATCGCCTCGGCGACGAGTTCGATGGTGCCGGCGACGATGAGCTGGTTCGCCGCCTTCACGGTCTGGCCGGCGCCGTGCGGGCCGACGTGGACGACGGTCGCGCCGACCACCTCGAAGATCGGCAGTGCCGCCTCGAAGTCGGCCGCCTCGCCGCCGACCATGATGGAGAGGGTGCCCTCGACCGCCCCCGCCTCGCCGCCACTGACCGGGGCGTCCAGTACCCGTACCTGGTGGGCCTTGGCGGCCTCGGCGACCTGCCGGGCGGTCTGCGGGGAGATGCTGCTCATGTCGATGTAGAGCTGACCTGGCCGGGCGTTGGCCAGGATGCCCTGTTCGCCGAGGGCGACCGTCTCGACGTCGGCCGAGTCCCGGACCATGGTGATCACGGTGTCGGCCCGCTGGACGAGTTCGGCGATGCCGCTGGCGACCTGACCGCCGGCCTGCGTGAGCACCTCGTTGCGGGCCGGGCTGTAGTCGTAGCCGATCACCTGGTGGCCGGCCTTGATCAGGTTGACGGCCATCGGGCCGCCCATGATGCCGAGGCCGATGAAACCGACGGTGGTCATGTCAGCGATCTCCTTTGTTCGGCGGATGTGGTGCGGCGGGGTTCAGCCGGCCCGGTACTCCCGGGGCCGTCAGCCGGCCCGGCGTCTGCCGGGCAGCCGTCAGCCGGCCCGGCGCTCCCGGGGCAGCCAGTCGAAGCTCTCGGCACTCGGGCCGCTCGGGACGTACTCCAGGCCGACCCAGCCGTGGTAGCCGGCCGCCTCCAGCCGGGCCAGGTGGCCGTCGAGGTCGATTCCGCCGGTTCCCGGCTCGTGCCGGCCGGGTGCGTCGGCGATCTGGACGTGCCCGATCCGGTGGGCGTGTTCGGTCACCTTGACGACGTCGTCGCCGTTGACGGTGAGGTGGTAGAGGTCGGCGAGGAAGGCGAGGTTCTCCACCTCGCGTTCGTCCCGCACGACCTCGATCACCGCGATCGCGTCGGCGGCGGTGCGCAGCGGGTACGGCTGCGGTCCGCTGACCGCCTCCACCAGTACGGTGCCGCCGATCCGGGCCACTGCGGCGGCCGCGGCGGCCAGGTTCTCCACCGCCACCTCGTCCTGCTCGGTCGGGTCGACGTCCGGCAGGCGGTTGCCGTAGAGGGCGTTGAAGTTCCTACAGCCGGTGGCCGCACCGATCGCCGCGACCAGGGCGGCGTTCTCCCGGAACTCGGCGGATCGCCCGGGCCAGGAGACCAGGCCCCGGTCACCGCCGGGCATGTCGCCGGCGAAGAAGTTCAGGCCGACCAGTTGCACGCCGGCGTCGCGGATCGCCGCGACGAACGCGTCCACCTCGGTGCTGGACGGCACCGCCTCGGCGAACGGCCACCAGAACTCGACGGCGTCGAACCCGGCCGCCCTGGCCGCCGCCGGTCGCTGCAGCACGGGGAGTTCGGTGAAGAGGATCGAGCAGTTCACGTCGAAGCGGAGGCGGTGTGTCGGCACGGGCCCTCCCTGGCGCTCACGTGGCCCCGATGGCCACATTCAGGATTCTGTATGCAGTATGTAAAGGCGTCAAGGCAGGAACGGTCGTGGCCCTGTCCGGTACCGGTACAGGGCCACGGGGCCGTTGCCAGATGTGGGCGGTCGACCCGAGGGGTCAGGTTCGCAGCAGCCGGGCGGCGGCCAGGGCGAGCGGGTCGAGCGTCTCCGGCTCCGCCTCGACCCGCCGCATCAGCTCGGCCCGCATCCGGGGATCCCAGAACGCCCGGATGTGCTCCGCGATCGCCGACGCCGCCGCCTCCGGCGCCTGGTGGTGGAAGTGCACGGCGATCTCGTTCGCCATCCGTACCTGGGGAGAGACGTCGCTGTGCATCTCAGTCCGCCATCACCGGAAGCAGGTCCTCGGCCCGGGCCGCGTCCTGCGGTCGGGGCGGATTCTTCAGCCCGACCTGGACCGCGGTCACCTTGTACTCCGGACAGTTGGTCGCCCAGTCGGAGTTCTCGGTGGTCACCACGTTCGCCCCGGTCACCGGGTGGTGGAAGGTGGTGTAGACGACGCCGACCGGCATCCGGTCGGAGAGGACCGCCCGCAGCGAGGTGGCGCCGACCCGGCTGGCCAGGGTGACCTCGTCACCGTCGTTGATGCCCCGGACCTCCGCGTCGTGCGGGTGGATCTCAAGTACGTCCTCCGGGTGCCAGGCCACGTTCCCGGTACGCCGGGTCTGCGCCCCCACGTTGTACTGGCTGAGGATCCGGCCGGTGGTGAGGATCAGCGGGAACTTGCGGGTGCTGCGTTCCCGGGTCGGCACGAACGGCGTCTGCACGAACCTGCCCTTGCCCCGGACGAAACCGTCCATGTGCATGATGGGCGTCCCCTCCGGCGCGTTGGCGTTGCACGGCCACTGCACGCTGCCGAGCTTGTCGAGCACGTCGAACGAGACCCCGGCGAAGGTCGGGGTGAGAGCGGCGATCTCGTCCATGATCTCGCTCGGGTGGTCGTAGTGCATCGGGTAGTCCATCGCCTGGGCGATCTCGGCGACGATCTGCCACTCGTGCTTGCCGGTCTTCGGCGGCATCACCGGGCGGACCCGGTTGATCCGACGCTCGGCGTTGGTGAAGGTGCCGTCCTTCTCCAGGAACGAGGTGCCGGGCAGGAACACGTGCGCGAACTTGGCCGTCTCGTTGAGGAACAGGTCCTGCACCACGACCAGCTCCAACGCGGCCAGCGCGGCGGTCACGTGCTTGGTGTTCGGGTCGGACTGGGCGATGTCCTCGCCCTGTACGAACAGGGCCCGGAAGCTGCCCTCGATCGCCGCGTCGAACATGTTCGGGATCCGCAGCCCCGGCTCGGAGACCAGGTCCCGTCCCCACATCTCCTCGAACACGCCACGGACCACGTCGTCCGAGACGTGCCGGTACCCGGGCAGCTCGTGCGGGAACGAGCCCATGTCGCAGGAGCCCTGCACGTTGTTCTGCCCACGCAGCGGGTTGACCCCGACACCCTCGCGGCCGATGTTGCCGGTGGCCATGGCAAGGTTCGCCATGCCCATCACCATGGTCGAGCCCTGGCTGTGCTCGGTGACGCCGAGGCCGTAGTAGATGGCTCCGTTGCCACCGGTGGCGAAGAGCCGGGCCGCCGCCCGCACCTCCTCGGCCGGTACCCCGGTCAGCTCCTCGACCGCCTCCGGGCTGTTCTCCGGGCGCGCGATGAACTCCGCCCACTCGTCGAAGCCCTCGCACCGCTGCGCGACGAAGTCCTGGTCCACCAAGCCCTCGGTGAGCACCACGTGGGCCATCGCGTTGACCACCGCGACGTTGGTGCCGGGCGCGAGCTGCAGGTGGTGGGTGGCGGCGATGTGCGGCGAGCGGACCAGGTCGATCCGGCGCGGGTCGACCACGATCAGCTTGGCGCCCTCGCGGATCCGGCGCTTCATCCGGGACGCGAAGACCGGGTGTCCGTCCGTCGGGTTCGCGCCGATCACCATGATCACGTCGGACTTGGCCACCGATCGGAAGTCCTGGGTGCCGGCCGAGGTACCGAAGGTCTGCTTCAGGCCGTACCCGGTCGGCGAGTGGCAGACCCGGGCGCAGGTGTCGACGTTGTTGTTGCCGAACGCCGCCCGGATCATCTTCTGGACGACGTACACCTCCTCGTTCGTGGTCCGCGACGAGGTGATGCCGCCGATCGCGCCGACGCCGTACCGGGCCTGGATCTCCCGCAGCTTGGTCGCCGTGTAGGAGATCGCGGTGTCCCAGTCGACCGGCCGCCACTCGTCGGTGATGTTCTCCCGCAGCATCGGGGTGAGCACCCGGTCCGGGTGGGTGGCGTAGCCGAAGGCGAACCGGCCCTTGACGCAGGAGTGGCCCTCGTTGGCGCCGCCGTCCTTGTACGGCACCATCCGGACCAACTCGGTGCCGCGCAACTCGGCCTTGAACGAGCAGCCCACCCCGCAGTACGCGCAGGTGGTGAGCACCGTACGGGTCGGCATGCCGAGCTGGACCACCGACTTCTCCTGCAGCGTCGCCGTCGGGCAGGCCTGCACGCAGGCACCACAGGAGACGCACTCCGAGGACATGAAGTCGGTGCCGCCGGCGGAGACCTTGGACCCGAAACCGCGTCCCTCGATGGTCAACGCGAAGGTGCCCTGCACCTCACCGCAGGCCCGGACACACCGGGAGCAGGCGATGCACTTGGACGCCTCGAAGTTGAAGTACGGGTTGCTGGAGTCGGTCGGCTCGCTGAGGTGGTTCTCGCCCTCGTAGCCGTACCGGACCTGGCGCAGTCCGACCACACCCGACATGTCCTGCAGCTCGCAGTCGCCGTTCGCGGAGCAGGTGAGACAGTCCAGCGGGTGGTCGGAGATGTAGAGCTCCATCACGCCCTGGCGGAGCTTCTCCAGCTTCGGCGACTGGGTGGTGACCTTCATCCCCGGGGCGACCGGGGTGGTGCAGGAGGCCGGGGTGCCGCGTCGACCGTCGATCTCCACCAGGCAGAGCCGGCAGGAGCCGAACGCCTCCAGGCTGTCGGTGGCGCAGAGTTTCGGGATGTCGATGCCGCTCATCGCGGCGGCACGCATCACGGAGGTGCCCTCCGGTACGGACACCGGCAGACCGTCCACCTCGACCGTCACCGTTGCCGGGCCGGCCTTCGCCGGGGTGCCGAGATCGGGTTCCTTCAGCAGGCTCATGACGTGGCCTCCTCAAATCGGCCAGGGAGTTGTTCCGAGCGCTTCTTCTCGCGGGCGGTGAAGTCGTCGGGAAAGTGCAGCAGCGCGCTGCGTACCGGCATCGGGGTGAGACCGCCCATCGCGCAGAGCGAGCCCTCGGTCATCAGTTCGCACAGGTCACCCAGCAGGGCCAGGTTGTCGTCCGGGTCCTGACCAGCGACTATCTTGTCGATCGTCTCGACGCCGCGCACCGCGCCGACCCGGCACGGGGTGCACTTGCCGCAGGACTCCTCGGCGCAGAACTCCATCGCGAACCGGGCCATCGCCGCCATGTCGACGGTGTCGTCGAAGACCACGATGCCACCATGGCCGAGCATCGCGCCAGCCGAGGCGAACGCCTCGTACTCCATCGGCACGTCCAGGCCGTCCGCCGGCAGGTACGCCCCGAGCGGTCCACCGACCTGCACGGCCCGTACCGGCCGGCCGGAACGGGTGCCGCCACCGTAGTTGTGGATCAGATCGCCGAGCGTCATCCCGAACGCGGTCTCGAAGACCCCGCCGCGCGCGATGTTGCCGGCCAGTTGGAAGACCTGGGTGCCGCGGGACCGCTCCACCCCGAGCGCCTGGTACGCCGCCGCGCCGTCGGCGAGGATCGCCGGCACCGAGGCCAGGGTCAGCACGTTGTTCACCACGGTCGGCTTGCCGAACAGGCCGGTGATCGCCGGGATCGGCGGTTTCGCCCGGACCATGCCGCGCTTGCCCTCCAGGCTCTCCAGCATCGCGGTCTCCTCGCCGCAGATGTAGGCGCCGGCACCGACCCGGACGTGCAGGTCGAAGCCGAGCCCGGAGCCGAGCACGTCCTCGCCCAGCCAGCCCTGGGCCCGGGCGACCGTGATCGCCTGCCGCATGGTCCGGACCGCGTCCGGGTACTCGGAGCGGATGTAGATGTAGCCCTCGCTCGCCCCGACCGCGTACGCGGCGATCGTCATCCCCTCGATCAGGATGAACGGGTCGCCCTCCATCAGCATCCGGTCGGCGAAGGTCCCGCTGTCGCCCTCGTCGGCGTTGCAGCAGACGAACTTCAGCGCGCCGGGTGTGTCGGCGACCGTCTTCCACTTGATGCCGGCCGGGAACCCGGCGCCGCCCCGGCCGCGCAGGCCGGACTCGGTGACCTGGGCGACCACCTCGGCCGGCGGCAGGGCGAGGGCGCGGCGCAGGCCGGCGAGCCCACCGTGCGCGAGGTAGTCCTCCGGGGAGAGCGGGTCGGTGACCCCGACCCGGGTGAAGCAGAGCCGGGTCTGGTCACGCAGCCACGGCAGCTCCTCGACCACGCCCTGACAGAGTTCGTGGTCGGCGCCGTCGAACAGCCCGGCCGCGACCAGCTCGCCGACCCGCTCGGGCGGCACCGGGCCGTACCCGACGCGGCCGCGCTCGGTGGCCACCTCGACCAGCGGTTCCAGCCAGAGCATGCCGCGCGAGCCGTTGCGGACCACCCGGACCGACCGACCGGCCCGCGCCGCCGCCAGCTCCAGCTCGGCGGCGACCAGGTCGGCGCCGACCGACAACGCGGCGGAGTCCCGGGGTACGTACACCGTGACCGGAGTCGTCATGAGTTCACCGTCTTTCCTTCGGTCAGGACGACGGGGTCGGATCCGTTCGTCCTGGCGGTGGCCAGCAGGGCGGCGAGCCGGTCCGGGGTGAGTCGCCCGTGGACCCGCTCGTTGACCTGTCCGGCCGGTCCGAGCGCGCAGTTGCCGAGGCAGAACACCTGCTCCAGGGTGACCGCACCGTCCGGTGTGGTCTGCCCGAGTTTGACGCCCAGCGACTGCTCGGCGTACGAGACGAGCTGGTCCGCGCCCACCGACTGGCAGGCCTCGGCCCGGCAGAGCTTGACCACGGTCCGCCCGGCCGGCTCGGAGCGGAAGTCGGTGTAGAAGGTGACCACGCCGTGCACGTCGGCCCGGGAGATGTTGAGCTCGCTGGCCAGCACCGGGACGTCGTCGGCGTCGACGTAGCCGAACTCGTGCTGGATCCGGTGCAGGATCGGCAGCAGCGCACCCCGGTCGCCGCGATGCGCGGCGACCAGCGCCCGCACCCGATCCGCCCTTGTCGTGGCGCCAGGACTTCCCACGGGGACCCACCCTCCGCTCGCTCCGACCGGTCGAGTCCCACGATACGGCGGGCTGAATACAATATGCATATCGGTAGGTCCGATTGATCAATAGGCGAGACCTATCGAACCGTCCGCCCGGGACGGACCCGACAGCCGCCCGTCCCGGTTCACCCGGGATCCCGACGGCCGCCCGGGACAGCCGACCCCGCCACCCCTGCGCGCGCCCCCGTTTAGCCGGACGTGACGAGGAAAACCCTGGCCTAACGGGCGATGCTTCCCTACCGTCTATCCGGCCGAAGAACTGGAAACAATCTTTATCGGAGGACTGGTGCGCACGGTCCGGGCATGGTTCGACGACACCGCCGGCGGGCTGCCGGCAACCTTCTGGTACCTCTGGTCCGGGCTGCTGATCAACCGCGTCGGCGCCTTCGCCATGCTCTTCCTGCCGCTCTACCTCACCGAGGTACGCCAGGTCGGCCCGGCACTCACCGGCCTCGCGGTCGGGGCGTACGGGATCGGCGGGGTGGCCGGCGTGCTGCTCGGCGGCGTACTCACCGACCGCTGGGGCCGGCGCCGGACCCTGGTCTGGTCGCACCTGAGCGCGTCGGCGCTGATGGCCGGCATGGCGGTCGCCACCAACGTGTCGACCATCGCCCTGCTCGCCGCGCTGGTCGGGGTCGCCCACTCGATGCCCAGCCCGGCGTTCGTCGCCGCGATCGTCGACGTGGTGCCGGCGGCCCGCCGCTCCCGCGCGTTCAACCTGCAGTTCTGGGCCTTCAACCTCGGCACGGCGGGTGCCTCCGCGCTCGCCGGGCTGCTCGCCGAGGCGAGTTACCTGGCACTGTTCCTGGTCGACGCGGGCGCCACGCTCTGCACCGCCGTCATCATCGCCTGGAAGGTGCCGGAGACGCTGAGTCCGGGGCACCGGACCACCACCGGTCCCCGGGGCGGGTTGCGCACCCCGCTCACCGACCGGGTCTTCCTGGCCTTCGTCGGGCTGACCTTCGTGCTCGCCGTACTCACCACCCAGACCTCCACCGTGCTGCCGCTGTCGATGCGCGCCGACGGGCTCAGCGCCTCGGCGTACGGGTTGGTGGTGGCCCTCGGCGGGGCACTCATCGTGGCCGGCCAGCTCTTCGTACCCCGGCTTATCGACGGGCGTCGCAAACACCGGGTACTGGCCGGCGCGACCGCTCTGCTGGCGATCGGGTACGCCAGCCTCGCGTTGGCCGACCAGCTCCCCGTGTACCTGCTGGCGGCACTGGTCTGGACCGTCGGCTCGATGCTCGCCGCACCGCCGAACGCCGAGATCAACGCCGAACTGGCCCCGCCCCTGCTGCGCGGCCGCTACCAGGCGGTCTTCTATCTCACCTTCCCGGCCGCCGCGTTCGTCGCCCCGACGGTCGGCGGGGCGAGCCTGCAGTACCTGGGCGACGGGCACTGGCTGGCGGTCGGCGCGGTCGGCCTGCTCGCGGTCGCCGGGCACCTGGTCACCGGTCCGCCCCGGGAACGCCGGGTCGCCCGGATCCGGGCGACCCGACCGGCCGGCGAAACGACGCCGACCGACGACGTGACCCGGCCGGCCGGGGAGACGGCGCCGTCGGGTCTCACAGCCGCAGGCCCGGATCGAGACCGATCGCGGTCAACTGGGCGGCGGTGAACGGACTCCGGGTCCCGGCACCGCGGGTCTCCACGGTGTCCCACGACCGGATCATGATCCCGGTGCCGTCCGGCTTGGACATGTTGAGCAGGGAGTTCTCCGCCAGGATGTTCTCGCCGTTCGGTCCGCGCAGCGGCACCTCGCCCTGTTCGGCGGCGTACCTCCGCTCCGCAGTCTCGATCTCGTCCACCGGCGGCGCGGCCGGATCGTAGTGGACGGTCGGATAGATGCTGATCCGGACGTGGTAGGTCCCGGTCGGTGAGGTCAACACGCCCCGCCACCGATAGTCTTCGCTCAGGTCCAGCGGCGGCGAGTCGGACGGTACCGGACACGGTCTCGCCTCCACGCCCGGACCAGCGGGTACGTCCCGGGAATACCTGCGGCCACGCTCCTCGACGCACTGCGGGACCTGCCGGATCAGGCTGTCCAGACCGGTCACCTGCGGCGCCTCCCGGGCGATCGCCGCCTTCAACACGGCTTCCAACCGGTCCGGCTCGGCGGGTACCGGAGTCGGTTCGGGTGAGGCCACCGTCGGCACCCGGTCCGCCGCCGGTGGGCCCGGTGCCGTCCGCTGGCCGGGCCCGACCACCCCGGCCAGCATCGCCAGGCCCGCCACCGCCAGCCCGGCCGTGCAGACCGCCCCCGCGCGCCGCCGACGCCGTACCCGCCGCCCCCGCCGGGCCAGTTCGTCGATGTTGATGCCGCTCTCCGGGCTCGGCCCGATGAACTCGTCCAACGTCTCCCTCATCGCCGTCCCCCATTCGTCGCCACCTGCCGCAGGATCTCCAGACCACGCGCGCTCTGGCTCTTCACCGTGCCGGCGGAGACGCCGAGGAACGCGGCGGTCTGCTCCACCGACATGTCGCAGTAGAACCGGAGCACCACCACGGCACGCTGACGCGGACCCAGCGCGCGCAGCAACGCCCCGATCCGCTCGCGGTCGCTCGGCTCCGGCCCGGCCACCGGGCGAAGGTCCGGCACGACCTCCGCCACCCGCTCCCGTCGCCACGGACGTCGCCGCTCGTCCAACCAGGCGTTGGTGAGCATGCCGCGCACGTACGCGTCGAGGTTCTCCACCCGACGGATCCGACGCCACGAGACGAAGAGTTTCAGCAGCACCGTGGAGACGAGGTCGTCGGCGGCGTGCCAGTCGTGACAGAGCAGGTACGCGACCCTGCGGAGATGCTCCAGCCGCATCGACACGTACTCACGACACTCCGCCTCCTCGTCGGCTTTCACCCGTCTCCCCTCGTCGGCTCCAGGCAGGGGACGGAGACACCGCCGGTCGAGGTTGCACGACGGCGGGCCGGGTCGCGGACGGTCGGATCGCCAGGAACCACAGGCAAAACACCATCGTGACGCACCGTACATATTCACTTACGATGAACGTCGTCGACTCCCCGGGAGGACGTATGACCTACCAGGATCCGTTGGAGCGTGTCGTCAAGGAAGTCGTCCTACCCGCGGCCGAATCCGTCGATCGGTCCGCCACCTTTCCCCGCGAGGCGGTGAACGCCCTGGCCGGCGCGGGTCTGCTCGCCCTCACCGTGCCCTCCGGGTACGGCGGAGGCGGCGCGGGCCTACCGGCCGCCACCGACGTCGTGCAGCAGCTCTCCACGGCCTGCGGCTCCACCGCGATGGTGGTGATGATGCACTACAGCGCGGTCGCGGCACTGGTCGCCGCCGACCGCGAGGACGTGTTGCGGGAGATCGCCACCGGACGGCACCTGAGCACCCTCGCCTTCTCCGAGACCGGCTCCCGGAGCCACTTCTGGGCACCGCTGGGCACGGCGACCGGAGACGGCACCGAGATCCGTCTCAACTCCCGCAAGAGCTGGGTCACCTCGGCCAGCCACGCCGACAGCTACATCTGGTCGAGCCGGCCCCTCGCCGCGCCCGGGCCGATGACGCTGTGGCTGGTCCGGACCGGCACCCCGGGGCTGTCGATCGGTCCCGAGTTCGACGGTCTGGGACTGCGCGGCAACGACTCCCGACCGGTCACCGGCACCGACGTCGAGGTGCCCCGTACGGCACTGCTCGGCGTGGACGGTGCCGGCCTCGACCTGGCGCTCTCCGCCGTACTGCCGTGGTTCCTCCTGCTCAACGCCGCCGCCAGCATCGGCCTCATGCGGGCGGTGACCGGCGAGACGGCGGAGCACCTGACCCGTACGAGGCTGCGACACCTGGACCGGTCGCTGGCGCAGTTGCCCGATTCCCGGGCGCAGCTGGCCCGGATGCGGATCGAGACGGATCGCACCGCCGCCCTCCTCGACCGGACCCTGGCCGCGCTCCAAAAGGGACACGACGACGCCCAACTCCTGGTACTGGAGGTCAAGGCGGCGGCGGACGGCAGCGCCGCCGAGGTGGCCGACCTGGCGATGACGGCCTGCGGCGGCGCCGCGTTCCGCCGGGAACTCGGCATCGAACGCCGGTTCCGGGACTCCCGGGCCGCCCGGGTGATGGCACCGACCACGCCCGCGTTGCTGGACTTCGTCGGCCGGGCGCTCTGCGGTCTGCCGCTGCTGGACGGGGCCGACGGGTGAACCGCACCCTGCTGCTCGGCGCGGTCGCCTACGACCCGAAGGTGGTGACCATCTGGACCGGCTTCCGGTCCTGGTTCGCCGAACGCGGTCTCGACCTCGACTACGTCCTCTACGCCCACTACGAGCGGCAGGTCGACGACCTGCTCGCCGGGCGGATCGACCTGGCCTGGAACTCGCCGCTGGCCTGGATCCGCGCCCAACGGCTGGCCCGGGCCCGGGACGTGACCGTACGCGCCGTCGCCATGCGCGACACCGACCGCGACCTGACCTCGGTGATCGTCGTACGGGCCGACTCGGATCTGCACTCCCCCGCCGAACTGCGCGGCCGGACCGTCGCCACCGGTGCCGTCGACTCACCCCAGGCGACGCTGCTGCCACTGGCGCTGCTCCGCGACACCGGCCTCGATCCGGAGAAGGACCTCGACCTGCTCCGGTTCGACGTCGGCGTCGGCCTGCACGGTGACCACGTCGGCGGCGAGCGGGACGCCGCGGACGCGCTACGCACCGGGCGGGCCGACGCGGCCTGCCTGCTGGACGCGAGCCTGCTGCTGTTCGGGCGGGAGGGCGTCCTGCCGCCCGGTTCGGTACGGGTGCTCGCCCAGACCGAGCCGTACGACCACTGCAACATGACGGTCGGGCCCCGGGCCGACCCCGCACTCGTCGCACACTTCGGTGAACTGCTGCTGGGCATGTCCTACGCGGACGACACCGCCCGCCCGCTGCTGGACCTGGAGGGCCTGAGGCAGTGGCTGCCGGGCCGGACCGACCGGTACGCCGCGCTGGACCGGGCGGTCACCGACAGCGGCTTCTACCAACCGGACGGAGCACCCGGTGCCGGCGATCGTCAACCTTGAGGGCCTCGGCTTCGACGCCGGCGGTCACCTGCTGGTCGACCGGGCGCTGGCCGGTCTGGCCCCCGGCGACCGGCTGGTCGTGCACGGCCGCCATCCGGCACTCGGCCTGCACCTGGCGGCCTGGTGCCGGGCCGAGGGGCACCGGCTCGAACCCGACGACCCGTCCCGCGCCGGTGACCCGGGCCGGGCCGTACCGACCATCGGCGCGGACGGGTCCCCGTCACCGGCCGGGCCGGGTGTGATCGCCCGGACCGTTGTCCGGGGCACCGCCGACCTCGACCGGTGGCGGGGGGCGCAGCGGGCCGGCCGGACCGCGACGGACGTCGTACCGCACGCCAGCCGGGAGTGGGGTCTGGCGGCCCGGGGCGCACTGGTCGAGCCGGGTGGTCCGCCGCTGGCCGTGGACTGGGTCGACCGCGAACTGGTCTGGGCCGACATCGCGCCCCGGTTGTACGCCCAGGCGACCGCGAACCAGTGGGACCCGGCGACCGCGGTCGACTGGGCGGCGGCCGGCCCGGTGCCGGAGGACGTCGAGGACGCCGTCGTCCAGGTGATGACGTACCTGGTGGAGAACGAGCAGGCCGCGTTGATGATCCCGGCCCGGATGCTCTCCCGACTGCACCCGCACTACCGCGAGGTGATGCAGTTGCTGGCGGCACAGGCCGCGGACGAGGCCCGGCACGTGGAGATCTTCACCCGTCGGGCCCTGCTGCGGCGCGACGTACTCGGGCTCTCCGGCGCCGGTGGGCGGGCCTCGCTGCAGACCCTGCTGGCCGAGCCGGACTTCACCCTCGCCTCGTTCCTGCTCTCCGTGCTGGGCGAGGGCAGTTTCCTGGACCTGCTGCACTTCCTGCACCGGCACGCCCCGGATCCGGTCACCGCCGACGTCACCCGACTCGCGGCCCGCGACGAGGCCCGGCACGTCGCGTTCGGGGTCGCGCACACCGCGCACGTGGTCCGCGCCGACCCGGGTTTCCTGCACCGGCTGCGGACCGCGGTCGAGCGACGCCACGCGGTGCTGGCCGACACCGCCGGCCTGAACCGGCAGGTCTTCGACGCGCTGGTCGTCCTCGCCGCCGGGTCCTGGGAACCCGCGGCGGTCGCCCGGGGTTGGCAGGAGGTGCTCCGGCTGCAGGAGACCATGGACGCCGGGCGACGTCGACGGCTGGAGTACATCGGCTTCCCGGACGACGAGGCGGCGGCCCTGTCGGCCCTGCACACCCGCAACTTCATGTGACCCCGGCCGCCCCGGCACCGGGACCACACCGTCCCGGTGCCGGCCGCGCAGGTCACCGGCCGCCGGCACCGTCGGACGCGGTCGGCAGCACGTTGCTGGTGAGGGCGGCGAGTTCGGCCGCCCGGTCGGCGCGCTCGCGCGGCCAACCGCGCGCGTCCGGCCGTCGCTGCCAGGGCAGCGGCCCGGCGGGCGGCCGGTGCTCGACACCCATCGCGGTCAACCGGTCCAGATGCCCGGACAGGCGCCGGGTGAAGTCGTGCCACGGGTCGGTCGAGGCCGGCGACCAGACCGCCTCGGCGAACCCGGAGAGGCGGGGAAAGGCCAGGTAGTCGACGGCCCGTGGACTGTCGGCGTGCTCGGTCCAGAGATTGCACTGGGCGCCGAGGATGTGGTGCCGCAGTTCGGTCGGCAGCTCCGGCGGCACCGGTTCGAAGGCCCGGACGTCCGCCACATCCAGCACGGTGCCGACCGGGATCGGCTCGTCCGGATGGGCGGACTGCCGGTAGTCCAGGTAGGCGGCGCTGTCCCAGCAGGCCACGACGTCGTGGCCGGCCCGGGCCGCCGCGACCGCCAGGGCCGGCCCCCGCCAGGCGGCGACGGTGGCACCGGGCGGCGGGCCGCCCTCCAGGATCTCGTCCCAGCCGTACAGCACCCGGCCGGCGGCGGTGAGGTGGTCCTGGAACTGCCGGATGAACCAGGCCTGCAACGCGTCCTCGTCGGCGAGCCCGAGGTCACGGATCCGTCGGCGGGCGGCGGGACTGGCCCGCCACTCGTCCTTGCGGCACTCGTCCCCCCCGATCCCGATGTGCCGGCTCGGGAAGAGTTCCAGCACCTCGTCGAGGACGTGCCGGAAGAAGCTGACCGTCTCGTCGGAGACGTTGAGGACCCGGGAGGAGACCCCCCACCGGGTGGAGACCGCGACCGGCTCGTCGGGCCGATTGCCGAGTTCCGGGTACGCCGCGATGGCTGCCTGGGTGTGGCCGGGCAGGTCGATCTCGGGCACCACCGTGACGAACCGCCGCGCCGCGTACGCGACGATCTCCCGCAGGTCGTCCTGCGAGTAGTAGCCGCCGTGCGGCCGCCCGTCGAAGCGTTCGTGCTGACGCGAGCCGACCATCGACTCGGTCCGCCACGCCCCGACCTCGGTCAACCGGGGATAGCGCCGGATCTGCACCCGCCAGCCCTGGTCGTCGGTGAGGTGCAGGTGCAACACGTTGAGCTTGTGCGCGGCGAGCAGGTCGATGATCCGCAGTACCCCGGCGACCGGCATGAAGTGTCGGGCGACGTCCAGCATGAAGCCACGCCAGCCGAAGCGCGGCTGGTCGGTGATCTCCACCGCCGGTACGGTCCACGGACCGGCACCCACCGGCGCCCGCCGGTACACCGCCGGGGGCATCAGCTGGAGCAGGGTCTGCGCGCCGTAGAAGACGCCGGCCGGCGTACCACCGGTGACGGTGACCCCGTCGGGGCGTACCCGCAGGTGGTAGCCCTCGGCGGCGAGTGCCGGGTCGACGCTGAGCGTGATGGTGGTGGCCGGCCCGGCACCGTCCGGCGGGACGGCGGCCGGGCTGGCCGGGGCGGAGGTCGTGGCCGGCAACGGCAGGCCGGTGCTCCGGGACAGGGTCTCGCGCAGCCAACCGGCGACCCCGGCGCAGGCCGGCTCGGCGGCCAGCGTGGTGGCCGGGGTCAGCGGGCAACCGCCGGCGCCGGCCCGGATGTCGACCGGCCGGGGCAGCAGCGCCGGTTCGGGTCCCGTGGATCCGGAGCCCATCAGTCCTTCACCGCCCCGCCGAGCCCGGAGACCAGTCGGCGCCGGACGAAGACGAAGAAGACCAGCACCGGGATGGTCATCAGGGTGGAGGCGGCCATGATGCCGCCCCAGTCGTTCTCGTCGGGCTTGAAGAAGACCAGCAGCGCAGCCGGCAGCGTCTGGTTCTCGGTCGCACTGATGATGAACGTCCTGGCGAACAGGAAGTCGTTCCAGGCGGTGATGAAGGAGAACACGCTGGTCGCGGCGAGCCCCGGCGCCACCAGTGGAAAGAGGATCCGCCAGAGGATGGTGAACCGGTCGGCGCCGTCGATGGTCGCCGCCTCCTCCACCTCCGGTGGTACCGCCGCGACAAAACCGCGCAGCATCCAGATCGCGAACGGCAGGCTGAACGCCAACTGCACCAGGACCAGCGAGCCGAGGGTGTTCAGCCCCACGCCCGGTACGGTCCGGCCGAGATCGCGGATCTGGAAGAAGAGCGGAATGCTCAGCGCCTCCACCGGCACCATCTGGGCGATCAGGAAGAGCACCAGGACGGTGGTCCGGGTACGGAACCGGTAGCGGGTCAGCGCCACCGCCGCCAGGAACGCGACCAGCGCGCTCAACGCCACCACCGACAGGGCCACGACCAGGCTGTTCAGGAAGTACCGGCCGAATCCGCTGACCCCGAGCGCCGAGCGGAAGTGGTCCAGGGTCGGGTGCAGGGTCCACGGCCGGGGATCGGCGGCGAGAATCTCGCCGGTCGGCTTCAGTGCGGAGAGCACCATCCAGTAGATCGGGAAGACCGTCACCGCCGCGACGCCGATCGCGACCGTGTCGGCGGCGCGACGCCACGCCCGCGTCGTGCCCCGCCGGCCCCGGCGCGGCACGGGGGTACCGTCCGTTCGTGACTGCGGGGCTCGCACACCCCGCTCACGCCTCGCACTCACAGAACCGCCGTCCGTTCGTGACTGCGGGGCTCGCACACCCCGCTCACTCCTCGCACTCACAGAACCGCCGTCCGTTCGTGACTGCGGGGCTCGCACACCCCGCTCACTCCTCGCACTCACAGCGACTCCCCGGACCGGCGGAGGGCTCGCAGGTAGAGCAGGGTGACCACGAGCAGGATCACCGTCATCACGACTCCGATCGCCGAGCCGAGGCCGTACTGGGCGGAGGCGAAGGCCTTCTGGTACGCGTACACGTTGAGCACAAGGTTCTGGCCGGCGATGCCGCCGCCCCGGGTCATCACGTAGATCTGGGTGAAGACCTTGAAGTCCCAGATGATCGACTGAATCACCACGATGGTGACGAGGGGTCGGAGCATCGGGACGATGATCCGCCGGAACGTGGTGAACCCGTTCGCCCCGTCCAGTGCGGCGGCCTCGCGTACCGAACTCGGGATCGCCTCGATGCCGGCGTACAGAGTGATCATCACGAACGGGAACGAGTGCCAGACCACCACCGCGCCGACCAGCAGGAATGCCACCGTACGGTCGTACAGCCAGTTGTAGGCGCCCAGCCCGAACACCTCGTTGACCAGGCCGAGGTTGCTGTCGAACAGGAACATCCAGACCACCGAGCCGGTCATCGCCGGTGCGGCCCAGGCGGTCAGCGCCGCGAACGACAGGACCGTCCGGGCCACCCGGCCGACCCGGGTCAGCAGCACCGCCAGCGCCGCGCCGACCGCGAGCGTCACCACCACGCAGCCGGCGGCGAACAGCACCGTCTGCCCGAGCACGGTCCAGAACGTCGGGTCGTCGAACAGCGCCCGGTAGTTGCCGGCTCCCAGGAACCGGGCCGGTACACCGCCGCTGACCTGCGGCTGCCCGTAGTCGAAGAGGGAGAGCAGCCCGAGCTGGTAGAGCGGGTACGCGAACATCGGCACCAGCACGGCGAGCGCCGGCAGCAGCAGCCACAGGGGCGTCAGCCGCTGCCGGCGGGTCGATGCGGACACCGGTGGCTACTTCCCGAACGCCGTGGTGATCTGGGTCTTCGCCTCGGCCGTCGCCGCGTCGACGGTCGCCCTGCCGGTAATGATCTTCTGCAGCATGTTCGGCAGGATCCGCTCGGCGTCGATCGTGGTCCACGCCTTGTCGACCGGTACGAACCGCGTCCCGGCGTCCATCGTCTCGATGAACGGCTTGAGGAAGGGCTCCTTGCCGATCACCTCGGCCCGGGCCGACCGCATCGCCGGCACGAAGCCCATCGCGTCGTACAGCTTCAACGTGTACTTCCGGCTTGCCAGCAGTTGCATGAACTCGACCGCCAGGGTGCGGTGGCCGGTGGAGCGGAACACGCCGAGGCTGCTGCCGCCGGCGAACGCGGGCGCGATCGAGCCGGGCTTCGCCCCGGGCAGCGGGACGACGGCGTACTTGCCCTTGACCGCGCCGGCGTCCACCGCCGAACGGTTGAAGTTGCCGAGGATGCCCATCCCGGCCCGGCCGGCCGCGAACGCCTCGACGGTGCCGCCGCCGGTCAGGTCGACACATTGCTGTGCCGGGCAGATGTCGGCGCCGAACAGGTCCGTGTACGCCTTGACGCCGGCCTTGGCTGCCGGCGAGTCGATGGCCGCCGTGTAGCTGCCGGCGGAACCCGTGGCGATGTCACCGCCGGCGTCCCAGACGAACGGCAGCGCACCGAAGGTGTAGAGCCCGCCGACCGCGATGCCGAGCATCTCCGGGTTCTCCGCCCGGATCTTCTTCGCGGCGGTGACCAGTTCGGCGTACGACGTCGGCGGCTTCAGGTCGAGGGCGGTGAAGACGTCGGTGCGGTAGTAGAGGGCCCGCACCCCGATCCACCACGGTAGGCCGTACGCCTTGTCGCCCACGGTCACCGTGCTGACCAGATCGGCCGGCAGGTCGGCGGCCTCGGCCCACTTCCGGTTGTCCTCGGTGACGTCGGCCATCCCGTTCGAGGCGACGAAACTCGCCAGGTCGGTGTTACCGATCTCGGTCACGTCCGGCGCGCTCGCCGGGTCGTTGAGCGCGCCCCGGTACCTCTCCGCCCGGGTGTCGGTGGCGAGGTAGTTGACGTCGACGGTGACGTCCCGGTAGCGGGTCTTGAACTCGGCGACCGCCTCGTTGACCACCGCCTCCTTGGCTGCCCGGTTGGCCTCGTCGAACAGCCAGACCCGCAGGGTGCCGGTCTTGGAGTCGGTGTTCGTGGTCGGTTGGTCGGTGGAGGGTGCGCAGGCCGCGGCGCCCAGGGTGACGGCGCAGAGCGCGGTCAGGGCGAGGAGTTTCCGCACAGGTTGTCTCCCTCTAATAACGAGCCAGGTTCGTAATTAGGTCGATATGGATGTCCTACAGGCTGGGCCGCCGCGCCCGCCGCCGTCAAGTCACAATTTCCCAGCTCAGAGCCGATTTCCGGCACGCCGGAGCGACCACCGCCGGCCCGGGTGGCGAACGGGGGTGGTGGTCGCTCCGCCAGGTGACGCTCGGCTGGGGCGTCTCGCGGATCTACTGGTCGGCCGCGGTGGGTCCGGACTCCGACCCGTCTCGTTCAGATCCACCAGACACCGCCTGGTCGCCCAGGTAGAGAACCGCGTCGACCTCGATGTCGAAGCCGTTCAGGGCGACCGGCAGGGTGGTTCGGGCCGGCAGGTTCTCGGTGCCGAAATACTCCTGGTAGATCTCGTTCATCGCCGGGAAGTCGGCGAAGTCCCGCAGGTAGACGCCGACCCGTACGGCGCTGCCGAGGTCACCGCCGGCCGCCTCGGCCACCCGGGCCAGGTTGTCGAACGCGGCCCGGGCCTGCGCGGCGAAGTCGCCCCTCACCCAGGTGCCGTCGGGCAGCACCGGGCAGGCGCCGGCCAGGTACGCGAAGTCGCCGGCGACCACCGCGTGCGAGTAGGGGCCACCGGGCGGCGCCGCCTTCTCGGCGACGACGATCCTCTTGGGCATGGGTCAACCTCCGTGTCGGGGAAACTGTTCGGCGAGCCCGTCCGGGCCCACCAGGGGTGTGGTCAGCAGTCGACGTACCGCCCGGTCCCGCTCGGTGAGCGCGACCCGCTGGGCGTCGGTCAGCGGGATCCACGGCGGTACGGGCGCCGACAGCCGGGGCGTCAGCGGGCGACCGGCCCGGTACGTCACCTCGTTGACCAGCCGGATCGGCGACGTACGACGTTGCCCGTGCACGTCGGCCAACTCGAACCGGCCGTGCTCGACGGTGAAGACGGCGAGGTCGGCCGGCGCGCCGATGGCGAGTGTGCCGATCCCGTCGGCCAGGCCGACCATCCGGGCCGGCCCGGTGGTCGCCGCCGCGACCACCTGCTCCAGGCTCATCCCGACGGCCAGCAGCTTGGCCATCGTGGTCGGCAGGTCGAAGACCGGACCGTGCAGCGAACGGCTGTGCAGGTCGGTGGAGACCGCGTGCGGCGGCATGCCGGCGGCCAACTGCGCCTCCAGCACGTCGAAGGCGAACCCGCCGGAGCCGTGCCCGAGGTCGAACCGGATCCCCGCCTGGTAGGCGTCCTTGGCGGCCGGGTCGAAGCCGGCCGGTCCGGCGGCGATGCCGCTGGCGCAGTGCGTGATGATGTCGCCGGGTCGCAGCAGGGACAGCATCTGGCCGATCGAGGGCGGGCCGGCTCCGATGTGGACCATCACCGGCAGGCCGGTGGCCTGGGCCGCCTCGACCGCCCGGCGCAGCGGGGCCAGTCCGTGCGCCCCGACGTTGTGCCGGTCCATCCGGACCTTGATGCCGACGACGGTGTCCCGGTGTGCCCGTACCGTCGCCACCGCCAGGTCGACGTCACAGTTGGCCAGGTCGCGCGATTCGCCGACCGGGGCGACCAACCCCACCGCCGAGATGTTCAGCAGGGCGGGGACGCGTACCGGGTAGCCGGCGCTGGTGGCCGCGAAGGCCGGGAAGGAGTACGCCCCGGCCGACCCGGCGTCCACCCAGGTGGTCACCCCGGACCGCCAGGCCACGGGTCCCGGGTCGATCCCCCAGTACGTCGCTCCGGGGTGGACGTGGGTGTGCAGGTCCACCAGGCCGGGCGTGACCAACCGGCCGGTCAGGTCGACCACCTCGGTCGCCGCCGCCCGGGGCAGCCGCGGCGCCACCGCGGCGATCCGGCCGGCCCGGACCGCGATGTCGTGCGGCCCGCCGCGCCGGTCGGCCGGGTCGAGCAGTTCGCCGCCGGTGAGCAGCAGGTCCCAGCCGCTCGTCTGCGTTCCGCCGGTCGGCCCCGGCGACGACCCGGCCATCCCGCGTACGCCGTCCGGGTCGGCTCCTCCACCGCGCCCGCCGTCCGGGTCGGTGGTCGGGCCGGTCACCGGGCCTCGCCCGGCGCGCCGATGCGCAGTCGGTACAGCCGGGCGGGCCGGCCCTTGCGGTGCATCTGCGTACTGCCCTCCACCTCGACCAGTCCGGACTCGCTCAACTTGCGGATCAGTCGTCGCCCGCTCGGGTCGGTGATGCCGAGCTGTCGGGCGAGGTCGCCGGGTGAGATGGCCCGTCCCTCCAGCGCCCGTTCGACGGCCGCCAGCCGGGACAGGGTCGCCGCGCTGAGCCCCACCTCGGCGGCGAGCCGCTCCAGCTCGGCGCCGTGCCCCCGGTAGGTGAAGGCGACCGCCGAACCGGCCGGGCTCATCGGCCCGATGATCACGCCACTGTCCTCGACCAGGTACGCGCTGGGCGCGTCCTCCTGCTCGGCCCGGGCGGCCGCCCGCTCGGCCAGTTGCAGGCAGCTGCGGGCGGAGGCGCCCACCCCGAAACCGGCGGCGACCCGGATCCCGAGCGTCTCCTGCGCCTGTCCCAGGGCGGGCAGCGCCACCCAGCTGTTGGTCGCCTGTTCGAAGAGGGCCTGGTGGGCGAAGACCACCACACCGCGCCGGCCCCGGTTCTCGATCCAGGCGTCGCCGAACTCCGGGGTGTTGATCAGCAGGTTCATCAGGCCCACCCGGGCCCGGTCGAGGTCGAGTTGCGGGCCCGCGCGGCTGACCAGGAAGACGCCGGCGGCGAAGCGCAGTGCGCTGGCCCGTTTCGACTGCACCTGCAACGCCAGCTCGTGCAGCTGGGCCCGGAGGGTCGCCGGACCGGGCAGCCCGCCGAGCACCGGAGTGCCGTCGCGCAGCTGTTCCGCGACCGCGGTACGCAGGCTGATCACATAGTCGGCGCCGGTACGGGCCAGCGCGGCCCGGTGGAACGCGACGATCTCGGCGACGCTCTGCTCCGGGTCGTACGGCAGCAGGCTGATCCCGGCCGGGTCCAGCTCCAGCGCCCGGATCACCTCGTCGACGGTCCGCGCGTCGTAGGTGTCGATGCTGACCGGGGTCGGCCGCCAGTCGCGGGACAGCGCCTTGAACAACGCCAGGGACAGGTCCAGCCCGGCCGAGCGGAGAATCGCCACCGGCAGGTCCGGCGGCAGCAGGTCCCGGCACTTCGCGTACGGGACCGGGCCGAGCAGCAGGCCGTCGACGTGCTGCCGGGCCAGCCGGTCGGCGACCAGGTCCCGGACCTGGTCCTCGTGTTCGTAGACCACCCACTCCAGGGTCACGCCGGCCAGGGTCCGGGCCGCGTCCTCGAAGACGGCCCGGTGGCTGGTGTGGATGACCAGACCGATCACCATCGGCACTCCAGTGCGCTGTCGACGTCGCAGGGCGTCACACAGCATTGCAGGTTCGAAAATGGTCCGTTAAGTACGGCCGGGATAGGGTGCCCCCTCCCACTCCTCCTCGTCAAGAGCCGCAAGCCGCCACTCGTGGAGAGGTTGACGTGGCGCGAGCGACCCGGCAGGCTGAGCAGCCGACAACGAGCCACATCCGAACCTGATCGGCGAACCGGGAGGGCGGGCCGGTGCTGCGCGACGACCTCGACGAGCCACCCCTCGACTGGCGGGCCAAGGGGCTCTGGCAGCCCGGTCCCCCGGTCCGGGCCAGCGAGTTCGCCGCCGCCGGCCACCGGCTGTTCGACGGCGCCGTCAGCTGGCCGGCGCTGGTCGCCCGCCGCGACGCCCTGCACCGCAACATCGCCACGATGGCCGGATTCTGCGCCCGGCACGGCTTCTCGTTCGCCCCGCACGGCAAGACCACCATGGCGCCGTCGCTGTTCGAGGCCCAGCTCGCCGCCGGGGCCTGGGCGATCACCGTGGCCACCGCCAACCAGCTGCTCACCTGTCGGGCCCTCGGGGTGCCCCGGGTGCTGCTCGCCAACCAACTGCTCGACCCGGTGCCGCTGCGCTGGCTGGCCGGCGAACTCGACCAGGGCTTCGAGGCGTACCTGTTCGTGGACTCGGTCGCCGGGGTCGAGGCGATCGGCGCCGCCCTCGCCGACCAGCCGGACGGCCCACCGGTACGGGTCCTCGCCGAACTCGGCCACGCCGGCGGCCGGACCGGTTGTCGTACCGTCCGGCAGCTGGTCGAGGTCGCCGAGGCGGTCGCCGACACCGCCCGGGTACGCCTCGACGGCGTCACCGCGTACGAGGGCGGGCTGCGGGACGTCGCGGAGGTCGGGGCGTACCTGGACCGGACCCGGGAGGCGACGGTCGAGCTGGCCACCCGGGGCCTGCTGCCGGACGAGGTGATCGTCAGCGCCGGG
Source organism: Plantactinospora sonchi (assembly GCF_036422035.1). Lineage (NCBI taxonomy): Bacteria > Bacillati > Actinomycetota > Actinomycetes > Micromonosporales > Micromonosporaceae > Plantactinospora > Plantactinospora sonchi. The sequence continues at coordinate 104,203 of NZ_JAZGQK010000007.1, read as the reverse complement.
GGCAGCGCCTGGTTCGACGTGGTGGCCGACCGGCTCGGCGGCGCCTGGCTGCCCGGCCGCCGACTCCGGGTGGTGCTGCGCAGCGGTGCGTACGTCAGCCACGACCACGGCTTCTACGCCGAGCACACCCCGTTCCTGCGTAGTCCGGAGGACGGTTCGCTGGACGCGGCGCTGGAACTCTGGGCCCAGGTCACCTCCACCCCCGAACCCGGGCTGGCGATCGTCGGCATGGGCAAACGCGACGCGCCGTACGACGAGGGCCTGCCGGTCCCGCTGCGGATCCGGCGTGGTGCCGGCGCGGTCGAGGAGGCCACCGGAATGGCCGTCACCCGGCTCAACGACCACCATGCCTTCCTCACCGTCCCGCCCGGGGCCGACCTCCGGCCGGGTGACCTGGTCTGCTTCGGCATCTCCCACCCGTGCACCGCCTTCGACAAGTGGCGGTACGTCCCGGTCCTGGACGACACCGACACGGTGGTCGACGTCCTGCGGACGTACTTCTGAGCGGTTTCCGCCAAGGACGATCCACCCAGTACGGGACAAAGGGCATGATGGGTACATGGCGCATCAGATGACCGATGAGCAGTGGCGGAGCTTCGTCTCGGCGGGGACCCGGACGGGCAAGATCGCCACCGTACGGGCCGACGGCTCGCCGCACATCGTGCCGATCTGGTTCCTCCTCGACGGTGACGACGTCGTCTTCAACACCGGGAAGACCTCGGTCAAGGGCCGTTCACTGGCCCGGGACGGGCGGGCCGCGCTCTGCGTCGACGACGAGAACCCGCCGTTCGCCTTCGTCACGCTGCGCGGCCGGGCGACGATCAGCGAGAACCTGGACGAGATGCGGTATTGGGCCACCCGCCTCGCCGCCCGCTACCTCGGCGAGGAGCAGGCCGAGGAGTTCGGTGTCCGCAACGCCGTACCCGGTGAACTGCTGGTGCGGTTGCGGATCGACCAGGTGACGGCGTACTCCCGGATGACCGACTGAACCGGGGCGAACCTCGCATACCACCACGTTCCTCCACCGGCCGCCGGAATCCCGACCGGCCCGGTGGCGTTGTGGTCGACGTACGGATGACTGTCCGGACCCAGCCGAGGAGGATGACCATGAGGGTTCGTAGTTCACTGCGGGCGTTGAAGCAGAAGCCGGGCTCGGTGGTGGTACGCCGGCACGGCCGGGTGGTGGTCGTGAACCGCACCAACCCGCGCTGGAAGTCCCGCCAGGGCTGACCTGGTTGAACCCCCCGACGGTCGAGCCGGACGGACGGGGCCGGGTGAGCCGGCCGTCGTCCGGACCGGCACCATGGGGACATGCGTCTGGTCTCCCTGCTGCCGTCCGCCACCGAGATCGTCTACGCGCTCGGGCTCGGTGACGACCTCGTCGGCGTCACCTTCGAGTGCGACGAACCGCCGTCGGCCCGCACGGACAAGACGGTCGTGGTCGGCGGCCGGGACACCCGGGGGATGAGCCCGGGTGAGATCGACGACTACGTGAAGGCGCGGATGGCGGCCGGCGAGGACCTCTACACCCTGCACGCGGACGCGCTCGCCGACCTCGACCCGGAACTGATCCTGACCCAGGACCTCTGCCGGGTCTGCGCACTCCCCTCCGGCCACGTGGAGAACGCCCTCGACTACCTCGGTTGCCGGTCGGACGTACTCTCGCTCGACCCGTACAGCCTGGACGAGGTGCTCGAAAGCATCGTGGCGGTGGGGGCGCGCACCGGCGTACCGGACCGGGCCGAGGCCCTGGTCGGCCGGCTGCGCTCGCGGCTCGCCGCGGTGGCCGCCGCCGTCGCCGGCCGATCCCGGCCCCGGGTCGCGGTCGTGGAGTGGGTCGAGCCGCCGTTCACCGCCGGCCACTGGGTTCCCGACCTGGTCCGGGCCGCCGGCGGCGAGCCGGTCGCGGCCCGCCCCGGCGCCCGGTCAGTACAGACGACATGGCGGGAGTTCACCGAGGCCGCCCCGGACCTGGTGATCGTCTCCCCCTGCGGATTCCACCTGGAGGGCGCGGTCGCACAGGCGCGACTCGTCGCCGAACGGCTGCCCGGTGTACCGGTCTGGGCGATCGACGCGGACGGGCTCGTGGTCCGCCCCGGACCCCGACTGGTCGACGGCGTCGAGGCGATCGCCGCGCTGCTCCACCCGGGTGTCGTACCGGATCCGCCGGCCGGGGCGATCGCCCGGGTGACGTGTTGACAGGGACCCCTTCCTCTACAGAAACGACAGGAAGGGGCCCTTCCTTACATGTGGTGGGCGTATGCCTCGGTGGTGAAGAAGGCGGGTAGGTCGTCGGCGAGGGCGGTGCGTTCGAGGATCGCCGCGGCGTCGGTGATCCGCTGCCGGTCGGCGGGATCGCGTTCGGCGCAGAGGGTGGCCACCTCGTCGGCGAGCAGTGCCCGGACCCGGTCGGGGGTGACCCGGCCCCCTTCGGCCAGCGGCGTCGCGTGGTGCAGCCACTGCCACACCTGACAGCGGGCGATCTCGGCGGTGGCGGCGTCCTCCATCAGGTTGAAGATGGCGGCGGCGCCGGTGCCGCCGAGCCAGGCGTCGAGGTAGCGCAGTGCCACGGCGATGTTGCCCCGCAGTCCGTCCGCGCTGACCCGACCCGGTGTCCGATCCACCGCCAGCAGGTCGTCGGCGGTGACCGTGACCTCGGCCCGGAGCCGGTCGAGCTGGTGCGGCCGGTCGCCGAGCACCGCGTCGAAGGACTCCCGGCAGATCTCGACCAGCCCGGGGTGGGCCACCCAGGAACCGTCGAAGCCATCGTCGGCCTCGCGCTCCTTGTCCGCCCGCACCCTGGCCAGCGCGACGGTGTTGACCTCCGGGTCGCGGCTGGGGATGAAGGCGGCCATCCCGCCGAGGGCGTGCGCCCCCCTTCGGTGGCAGGTCCGGACCAGCAGTTCGGTGTACGCCCGCATGAACGGCACGGTCATGGTCACCTCGCCCCGGTCGGGGAGCACGAAGTCGTCCCGGCAGCCGAAGTTCTTGATGATGCTGAAGATGTAGTCCCAGCGGCCCGCGTTCAGCCCGGCGGCGTGCTCACGCAGCTCGTAGAGGATCTCCTCCATCTCGAAGGCGGCGGTGATCGTCTCGACCAGTACGGTGGCCCGGATGGTGCCCTGCGGGATGCCGACGTACTGCTGGGCGAAGCGGAACACGTCGTTCCAGAGTCGCGCCTCCCGGTGGTCCTCCAGTTTGGGCAGGTAGAAATAGGGGCCGCTGCCGGCGTCGAGTTGCCGCTGCGCGCAGTGCACGAAGTAGAGCCCGAAGTCGACGAGGCTGGCCGAGATCGGTCGACCGTCGACGACCAGGTGTTTCTCCACCAGGTGCCAACCGCGTGGCCGGACGACGATGGTGGCGGGGTCGGGGCCCACGACGTACCGCTTGCCGCGCTGGTCGGTGAAGTCGATCCGCCGGTCGATCGCGTCGACCAGGTTGAGCTGGCCGCTGATCACGTTGTGCCAGGTCGGCGCGAGGGCGTCCTCGAAGTCGGCCAGCCACACCCGCGCCCCGGAGTTGAGCGCGTTGACGGTCATCCGGCGGTCGGTCGGTCCGGTGATCTCCACCCGGCGGTCGACCAGTCCGGGGGCGGGTGGCGCGACCCGCCAGTCCGGGTCGGCCCGGATGCCCGCCGTCTCGGGCAGGAAGCCGGGGAGCTGGCCCTCGGCGTACCGGGCACGCCGGGCCCGTCGGGTGTCCAGCACCGCCACCCGGCGGGCGGCGAACTCGCGGTCGAGCGCGACCAGGAAGTCCAGCGCCTTCGGGCTGAGGATCTCGTCGTACCGGTCGGCCATCGGTCCGGTGATCTGGATGTTCATGCCGGCACTCCGCTCCGTTCCGGGCCGCGGTGCGGCACCTTGGCACTGGGCTGGCGGGTTCGCTCGCGACGCTCGCGCATCAGAACTGCTCCTCCTCGGTCGAGCCGCGCAGCGCGGTGGTCTCGGCGGCGGGGTTGAGCACGGTGCTGACCAGGTCGAAGTAGCCGGTGCCGACCTCGCGCTGGTGCTTGACCGCGGTGTAGCCGTCCGGCTCGGCGGCGAACTCGCGCTCCTGCAGCGAGACGTACGCCGGCATGCCGACGGTGGCGTAGCCCCGGGCCAGCTCGAACATGGAGTAGTTCAGGGCGTGGAAGCCGGCCAGGGTGATGAACTGGAACTTGTAGCCCATGTGACCCAGTTCGCGCTGGAACTTGGCGATGGTGGCGTCGTCGAGGTGACGGCGCCAGTTGAACGACGGAGAGCAGTTGTAGGCGAGCATCTGCTCCGGGTGGCGCGCCTTGATCGCCTCGGCGAAGCGGCGGGCCAGCTCCAGGTCCGGGGTGCTGGTCTCCATCCACAGCAGATCGGCGTACGGCGCGTACGCCAGGCCCCGGGCGATGCACGGCTCCAGCCCGTTGCGGACCCGGTGGAAGCCCTCGGCGGTCCGCTCGCCGGTGAGGAACGGCTGGTCCCGCTCGTCGGTGTCGGTGGTGATCAGTGTCGCGGCCTGCGCGTCGGTGCGGGCGATGATCACGGAGGGCACGCCTGCGACGTCGGCGGCGAGCCGGGCCGAGGTCAGGGTCCGGATGTGCTGTCCGGTCGGGACCAGCACCTTGCCGCCGAGGTGGCCGCACTTCTTCTCGCTGGCGAGCTGGTCCTCCCAGTGCACCCCGGCCGCGCCGGCCACGATCATCGCGGTCATCAGCTCGTACGCGTTGAGTACGCCGCCGAAGCCGGCCTCGGCGTCGGCGACGATCGGGGCGAGCCAGTCGACGGCGGGGGCGGTACCCTCGGCGGTCTCGATCTGGCCGGCACGCAGCAGCGCGTTGTTGATCCGGCGGACCGCCGCCGGCACCGAGTTCGCCGGGTAGAGGCTCTGGTCCGGGTACGTCTGGCCGGCGAGGTTGGCGTCCGCGGCGACCTGCCATCCGGAGAGGTAGATCGCCTTCAGCCCGGCCCGGACCATCTGCACGGCCTGGTTGCCGGTGAGCGCGCCGAGCGCGGGCAGGTGGTCCTCGGTCTGCAGCAGCCGCCACAGCCGCTCGGCGCCCCGGCGGGCGAGGGTGTGTTCCTCGGTGACGACCCCGCGCAGCCGGACGACGTCCTCGGCCCGGTAGCTCCGCTCGACACCCCGCCACCGGGAGTCGGTGGCCCAATCATTGCGCAACTGTTCGACCGGCGTACTCATCGTCTGCTCCTTCGGGGTCGGTGATCACGTACCGTTCACCGGTGCATGACCAGAACCATGGCACGGGCCCGATCGGGTGGTCGAGATACGGAAACAGCGAATTCTTGAAAATCTGTCACCCCTATTCTGCGAAGTTGCGAATGGCCTTCTTAACACTTGTGTTAATGTGAGCTGATCGCAGGCGTTGGGAGGCGCCATGGTCAAGACGTTCGCGGGCGCGCGGTTACGCCGGCTACGCGAGGAGCACGGCGTCAGCCAGATCGAGCTGGCCCGGCGGCTCGGCATCTCCCCCAGCTATCTCAACCAGCTCGAACACGACACCCGGCCGCTCACCGTGCCGGTGCTGATCCGGATCACCGAGGTCTTCGGGGTCGACACCGCGTACTTCGCCCCGCACGACACGCCGCGGCTGGTGGCCGAACTGCGCGAGGCACTGCCGGCCCGGGCCACCCTGCCCGACCTGACCGAGCTGGCCAGCCGGCTGCCCGAGGTGGCCGAGGCGGTGATCGACCTCTACCGGCGCTACCGACAGACCAACGACCAGCTCGCCGAGGTGGTCGGCGACCGGGAACTCGTGCCCGGACGCAGTCCGCACGACCAGGTGAGCGACTTCTTCTACCGACGGCAGAACTACGTACCGGACCTGGACGAGGCGGCGGAGGCGCTGGCCGTCGAGATCCGGATCCGACGCGGCGAGGCCCGGGCGGCACTGACCGACCGGCTGGCCGACCGGCACGGCGTCCGGGTCGTCCGACAGGACACCGACGCGCTCGCCGGCGAACTGCACCGGTACCAGCCGCAGAGCCGGACACTGCACCTGTCGACGTCGCTGCGGTCCGGGCAGGAGGCGATCCGGATGGGTGCCCAGATCGCCCTGCTGGAATACGCCGACGTGATCGACGAAATCATCGAGGAGGAGCGGATCTACGACGTACAGACGCAGATCCTGCTGCGGGTCGGCCTGGCCAACTACTTCGCGGCCGCGCTGATCCTGCCGTACCGGGAGTTCCTCGACACCGCCGAGGCGATGCGGTACGACATCGAACTGCTCACCAACCACTTCGTGATGGGCTGGGAGAGCGTCTGCCACCGGTTGAGCACCCTGCAGCGGCCCCGGGCCCGGGGAGTGCCGTTCTCCTTCGTCCGGGTCGACCGGGCGGGCAACATGTCCAAGCGCCAGTCGGCGACCGGTTTTCCGTTCTCCCGCTCCGGCGGCACCTGTCCGCTGTGGAACGTCTACGAGGCGTTCAGCGCGCCGGGGAGGGTGATGACCCAGGTCGCGGCGATGCCGGACGGGCAGCGGTACCTGTGGATCGCCCGTACCGTCACCCGGCACCACGGCGGGTACGGCCAGCCGGGCAAGGTCTTCGCCATCGGGCTCGGCTGCGAACTGCGGCACGCCGGGCGGCTGGTCTACTCCGCCGGGCGGGACCTGCAGGCGACGGGTGCGGCGACCCCGATCGGGCCGGGTTGCAAGACCTGTGAGCGGCTGACCTGCCCGCAGCGGGCCGCCGCGCCGATCGGCCGCCGCCTGGACCTGGACGAGAACCGCAGCACCTTCATCCCGTACCCGCTGAAGACGGAGACACCATAAACCGACACCATTCCGGAGAGTAGTCAAATAAATTCGAATGGTGACGCAAATGCGGTGCCGAAGTCGCATCGTCGACAGTAGGTGGACGAGGCGGCAACCGCGACGGACTCTGGGGTCAGTCGACCGAGACCGGCATTCCGAACCGCGCCACATCGACTGGTCCGCGCCGATCGCGGACGTTTCACGGGGGATCATTTCCGCGCATTGTCGTGCGCGTTTTCCATTGGTGTCCCCCGCTGTCGGGCGGCCGGTCGACCGCCGGTCCTCACGAGGGAGGAACGACTGATGAAACGGCACATGCGGGAGGACTACCTGGTCGAGGGGGAGGGCCTGCTCTCCTTCGACGAGCAGCGGCAGCCGACCGCGAAGCGGCCTTCGACAACGGCGGAGCTGCGCAAGTTCCGGTTCTCCCGGCTCGGCCCGCAGGGTGAGCAGCCGCCGGAGGAACTGCGCGCCGCGCTGGCCCGGGCGATGGTCGCCGGGGTCTCCGCCGACTCGGCGGACCCGGCGGTACCCGCCGGCTACACCTACCTCGGCCAGTTCGTCGACCACGACCTGACCATGGACGCCACCGCGGCCGCGCTCGGCTCCGACGTCTCGGTGGACGACCTGCTCCAGGGCCGCTCACCCGCGCTCGACCTGGACTCGCTCTACGGGCGTGGCCCGACGGACCAGCACGACCGGATCTTCTACGCCGACGACGGCGTGCACCTGTTGGTGGGGCGGACCGCCGCGGTCTCCGGACCGCCGCCGGTCGATCCCGCCGCCAACCAGGATCTCGACGGCTTCGACCTGCCCCGGTCCGGGCTGGGCTCGACGAAGCGGGAACGCCGGGCCGCGCTGATCCCGGACGCCCGCAACGACGAGAACCTCGCCGTGGCCCAGACCCACCTGGCGTTCATCCGGTTCCACAACCGGGTGGTCGACCAGCTCGCCACCGGCGGGCTGGCCGGGCCGGCGCTGTTCCGGACCGCCCGGTCGGTGGTGGTCAAGCACTACCAGTGGATGCTGCGCACCGACTTCCTGCCCCGGATCGTGTCACCCGAGGTGGTGGAGGACGTCTTCACCAACGGACGCCGGTTCTTCGAGGTCTCCGCCGGTTACGACAGCCGCTACCGGGGTCGCTGGGTGCAGCCGGGCGACCGGCCCACCATGCCGATCGAGTTCTCCGTCGCGGCGTACCGGCTCGGGCACAGCATGGTCCGGGAGGTGTACGACTGGAACCGGATCTTCCGTACCGGCACCACCACCGGACTGCCGCCCGGCACCCTGGAACTGCTGTTCCAGTTCTCCGGGACCAGTGGCAACCTCTCCCCCGACGGATCGCTCGACGATCCCGAGTCCGGCTCGTTCGAGCGCCTGCCGACGAACTGGATCGCCGACTTCCGCCGGCTGTACGACTTCGCCGAGGCCGGCCGGGACGACCTGGTGGTCGACCCGGAGCGGGAGGGTCCCGGGCTGAACCTGACCCGGCGCATCGACAGCCGACTGGTGGACCCGCTGCGCAACCTGCCGCTCGGTTCCTTCGGTGGACGCGGCACCGCGCCGGCCGACATCGAGCGGAACCTCGCCTTCCGCAACCTGACCCGGGCCGTCATGGTCCGGCTCGCCAGCGGGCAGCAGATGGCCGAGTTCCTCGACCTGGTGCCGCTCAAGCCCGACGAGATCCTGCACGGCCTCGACGGTGCCGTGCTCGACGAGCTGACCGACCCGCAGCGGGAGGCGTTGACCACCAACACGCCACTGTGGTTCTACGTGCTGCGGGAGGCCGAGTTCAACGGCGGTCGGCTGGACGGGGTGGGAGCCCGGATCGTCGCCGAGGTGTTCCACCGGGCCATGGAGGGCAGCCGGAGCTCCATCCTGCGGGACCCGACCTGGCGGCCGACGCTCGGCCCCGACCCGGACACCTTCCGGATGGTCGACCTGCTGCTCTTCGCCTTCGAGGGCAGGGCCGAGCTGCTCAACCCGCTCGGCTGACCGTACCGCCGGCGGCGGGCGGCGCGGAGCACGGCCGGGAGCCCCGGCTCGGGACGGTCACCCGCCCCGGGCCGGGCACCCCGCCCGGGCCGGGTCGCTTGTCGCCGGCCCGGGGGCCGTACGACGTCACCAGCACCGGCAGGCCGAGCAGCTCACCGATCGCCGCCGGCCAGTCGTCCGGCCGGTGTAGTTCCGCCGGCCGGGCCTGAGAAAGCAGGGCGGTGAGCCGCTCCTGGTGGGCGAGGTCCCCCCGGTGGCCGGGCGTCAGCCGCCGCAGTGGCGTCCCGGCCACGTCGTAACCGGTGCAGATCCGCAGCGCGGGCACCCGTTCCGGTACGTCGGCGTGGGTGACCGCCAAGGCGTCCACGCCGGCACAGACCTCCACCGCGTACCGGTGCGCCACCGCGTCGAAGTGCCCGACCCGGAACGGGCCCTGCCAGCGACCTGTCCCGTTGTGCGGCTCGGGCAGGCGCAGCGCCGGGTCCTCGGTGACGAACGGGCCGGCACCGTGCCGGGTGGTGTACGTGCGTACCACACCGAGGCGCAACGCCGACCGGTCCGCCTCGGCCAGCAGGGTGGCCGCGTTGTCGAAGGTCGTCGTCGACCACGTGGTGTACGGGTGCCAGCCGTACCACTCGTCGAGCAGCACCCCCTGGGCGCCCTCGAGGACGCACGGCCCGGCACGCAGCAGGCGACGCCGGACGGCCGCCCCGTCCACCACCGACACCGCCGCGCCGAACGCCCGGAACGTCGCCACCACGTCGTCGACCGGCGGGGCGTCGAGCGGGCCCAGCTCGTCGGTGAGCCGGTCCCGTACCTCGGTCAGCCGGCGGCGCAGCCGGGCCGGATCGTGGACGTCGGCGGCCCGTGGGGCGTCCGGGCAGATCTGCGCGTACCGCACGGATTCCCCGACGCCGAGGCCGCACGAACCGTGCCGCCCGGCGCCCCGGCGCAGCTCCCGCACCCGGTTGGCGGCCCGGTGCCAGGGTGTCGCGAGCAGCGCGTCGCCGTCCACGGTGAGCAGCCCGAACGGGTCCGGTACGCCGAGCCCGGCCAGGTGGTCGGCCTCGGCCGCCAGCGCCACCGGGTCGACCACGACGAACCGCGACAGGTGGGTGGGGACGCCGGCCAGCGTCCCCGACCCGAACTGGGCGAAGGTGTGGTGCCGACCGTCCGGCGTCACCACGTTGTGGGCGGCCTGCGCACCCCCGTTGAACCGGATCACCGCGGTGACCGGCTGTCGCGCGCAGACCCACTCCACGGTGGTCCCCTTGCCCGCGTCGCCGTAGCCGAGGTCGACCACGACCACGTGTGTCACAGCCGGATCGTCCCGTCGCTGCCGGACCGCAGCCCGGTCAGCGGCACCGAGGTCCGGGTGACGGCGTCCCGGCGCAGCGGTGCCAGCGCCCGGCCGACGGACGGGCCGGCGGTGGACCCGAGGTCGCCGAGGTCACGCAGCCCGGTGTCGAGGTCGATGGACTCCTCGCCCAGTCCGACGGTGAGCGCGATGGTCTCGCAGACCGCGTCGAGGTCGTCGAGTTCCAGCACGTTCTGGCCGAGCAGGTCCCGCCAGGTGTCCAGGATCCCCGCGTCACCGGCGTAACTCGCCCCGCTCGGCAGGATGTAGTAGACCTCGTAGCTGCGGGACAGTTCCCGGACGATCTCCCGGACCGGGATCGGTTCGGCCAGCTCGTCGCCGACGATCCGGCGGACCTCCTTCGGCTTGACCCGGCCGTACGGCATCTCGTCACCGATCAGGAAGAGGTAGCCGCGCCGGCCGCGTCGCCGCACGCTGTCCAGCGTGGTGTGCCGGGCCATGAAGTACATCGCCAGCTCGTACGACTCGGTGCGCTGCCCGCCACCGCCGCCCTCCAAGACGATCTTCGCCAGCTGGTCGTCCATCCGGTTGTCCGACTCGAACTGGCCGATCTGCAACGGCACCCGGTCGCAGGTGGCGTCGCCGATCGCCCCGAACAGGATCTGCGGGTCGGTGACGTAGCCCTTGCGCAGCAGCAGTCCGAGCAGCTGCGGCAGCTTGGCCTGCAGCACCCGGGGCACGGCCCGCATCGAACCGGTGACGTCGAACAGCACGGCGATCGGCGTCGAGGCGGGGTGTTCGGCGCTGTCCCGGCTCTCCCGGACGGTCACGCCGAGCGGGTCGAGGTCGGGATGCACGGTACGAGCGCCGCTGTCGCTGTAGGCGAACGCGCTCGTACCGGTGGCCGCGCGGTAGCTCGCGGCGGCCGCGTACACGTTGGTGGACCAACGTCCACTGCCCATGACACTGTCCTTTCGGTCGCGGCCTGACCTGGTCAGGCCGCCGGGGTGGGCAAGGTCGGATCGGGGTCGGCCGGCGGGGTGGTCGGGGCTGACCGTGGTCAGGCCGGCAGGGTGAACGGTCGGAATCGGCGGGGTCCGTAGAGGTCGTGCAGCAGGTCGTCGAGTTCGGCGAGGAGGCGCCAGGCGTCGTCGGGGCGCATGGTCGGCCGGTCGAGCCGACAGCCGTCGGCGAATCGGCGCAGCGGTGCCGGCAGCCGGGGGCCGACCAGCCGGGCCATCAGGTCGGCGGCGGCGTACAGGTCGGTGGCCGGGGTGGCGGGGCGCCGTGCCGGCACCTCGGGTGGGTAGCGGTCGCGGTGCCGCGCGACGATCGCGGTGATCCGGTCGCCGGGCCGGACGGAGTAGCACCAGTCGACAAGGGCGAGCCCGTGCGCGGCGGGGTGGATGAGGACGTGTTCGGGCAGCACCGCGCCGTGCACGACACCGGCCCGGTGGGCCCAGCCGAGGCCGACCAGCAGCCGCCGCCACATCCAGGCGGCGTCGCGCGGATCGAGCCCGTCAGGGTGGTGACGGGCGACCTCGGCGAGGCTGACGAACCCGTCGAGGCGTTCCAGTACCGGCCCGGTGCGGCGTACCCCGGTCGCCGGCTCGTCGTGCACGACGGTGTCGAGCAGGCGGGGCGCGTACGCCCGGTGTCGCGGGTCGCCCTCGGCGACGAGCCGCGCGAGCGCGTCGATCTCGGCCCGGGCCAGGTCGCCGTCGGCCGGATCGCGGGGCAGTTTGAGCAGGCCGTACAGGTCTCCGTCGGTGACCTCGCGCAGCGTGGCGAGGTCACCGGTGGCGTACCCGTCGCCGACGACCCAGCGGTGTCGTCGGGTCTGGAGGACGGGGGTCTTCGCGGCCCAGAGCGCGGCGAGCCGGGCCGTCGCCGCGGTGGCGGCCGCGGTACGGCCGACCGGCGCGACGTCCGGGTGCAGGATCCTCACCAGCCGGCGGTACGACGTGACCCCGTCGACGAAGACCTCGGCGGGATCGTCCGTCCCCTGCACCAGCGCGACGGCCTCGTCGAAGCTGATCGTCCCCGGTTTCATCGCACCTGTTCCTCCCGGGTGGGCCGGAGCAGGGCGGGGTGCAGCAGGACGGCGTCCCCGGTCCGGTAGAGCCGGGCCCGGGGGCCACCGCGTTCGCCACCCCGGGTGGTGGTCTCCCCGGTGCTCTCCACGAACCCGGGCACCGAGAGCACCTTGCGGTGGAAGTTGCCGGCGTGCAGCTGCTCGCCCCACACCGCGGCGTAGACCGCGCGCAGTTCGGCGATGGTGAACTCCGGGCCGAGGAACGCCGTGGCCAACGGGCTGTACTCGAGCTTGGCGCGGGCGCGTTCCAGCCCGTCGGCGAGCACGAGACCGTGGTCGAAGGCCAGGTCACGGACGGTCTCGACCGGAAACCAGGCGGCTTTCGCGGCGTCGCCGCCGGCCTGCGGATCCGGCAGGCTCGGCGCGAACCCCAGGTAGGCCACCGAGATGACCCGCATCCGGGGGTCCCGGCCCGGATCGCCGTAGCTGCGGAGCTGTTCGAGGTGGACCCGGGCCAGCGCGTCCTCGCCGGGCCGCAGCCCGGTCTCCTCGGCCAGTTCGCGGCGGGCGGCCTCGTCCAGGGTCTCGTCCCGGACGAAGCCGCCGGGCAGGGCGAGGCGTCCCTGGTACGGATGTTCGGCGCGTTCGACGAGCAGCACGCTGAGTGCCCCGTCCCGGATGGTCAGCACCACCACGTCGACGGTGACCGCGACCGACGGGTAGGCCGTCGGGTCGTACTCGGCCAGGAACTGCGACTCCACGCCCATCATCACCCAGTCATTCTCAGAAGGAGTATTTCTCAGTACGAGAACAACATAGCGCCAGCCGGGCACCCCGGCAAGGTGCAGTCGGGCCGGTTGTCGGCTCCGAGCCGATCCGCAACCGCCGCCCACACCGGACAAAGCTGGCGGATTCACCTGATGATGTCACAAGGAGCGACTAGCTTGATCACGGAGAGAGAGTCGCCGACCACGAGAGGTGCCGCCGGTGTTCGCCCCAGTGGGACGGTTCGTGGTCCGCCACCCGGTCTGGGTGATCGTGGCCTGGATCGTGATCGCCGCAGCGGTGATCGGCGCCGCGCCCCGGCTCACCGCCACCACCGACGAGGCGTCCTTCCTGCCCGAGCACTACGAGTCGATCCGCGCCGCACAACTGCAGCAGACCGCCTTCCCCCAGGCCACCACGCCCGCCGCGATCATCGTCTTCGAGCGGCAGGACGACACGGCGCTGACCGACGCCGACGCGGCGAAGGTCGCGGCGATCGGGCAGGCGCTGGCCGCCCGGCAGATCCCGGACGTCCGCGCGGTGACCCCCACACCGCCGTCGCCCAACCGGCTGATCCAGATCATCGCGGTCCAGCTCACCCCGCAGCGCGGCCCGGGCGACCGGGCCCAGACCAAGGCGGTCCAGGCACTCCGGGACGCGCTCGGCGACCAGCTCGCCGGCTCCGGCCTCAAGGCCGGCATCACCGGTACTGCCGCGCAGGCGCTGGATGCCGAGAAGTCCGGGGACCGGGCCAACCTGATCATCGGTGTGGCCACCATCGGCCTGATCGTGCTGCTGCTCCTGATCATCTTCCGCAGCCCGATCATCGCGCTGCTGCCGGTCCTCACCATCGGCCTGATCTCCCAGATCGCGACCGGCCTGATCGCCTGGGCCAACGAGGCGTTCGACCTGAAGACCGACAGTTCGGTGAGCGCGATGCTCATCGTCGTGCTGTTCGGCGTCGGCACCGACTACATCCTGTTCCTGATGTTCCGCTACCGGGAACGGCTACGGCTCGGCGAGGACCCGAAGACGTCGATGATCAGCGCCGTCGCCCGGGCCGGCGAAGCGATCGCGTCGGCCGCCGGGGCGGTCATCATCGCCTTCCTGGCCCTGACCCTGTCGACGCTGGGCCTGTTCCGGTCCCTCGGGCCCGCACTGGCCATCGCCGTCGCCACCACCCTGCTCGCCGGCCTCACCCTGATCCCGGCCCTGGTGTCGCTGCTCGGCACGAAGGTGTTCTGGCCGTCGCGCGCCTGGCGGCGGGAACCGCGCGGCGCCCGGTTCGCCGCACTCGGCCGCTCGCTGGGCCGCCGACCGGCGGCGTACGCGGCGGTCTCCGGTGCCGCGTTGATCGTGCTCGCGGTCTTCTCCCTCGGCTTCCACCCGAACTTCGACCTCAGCAGCGGGTCGACCGCCACCGAGTCCGAGTCCAACCTGTGGAGCCGGGAACTGCTCAAGGGACTGCCCGCCGGAGCGACCGAACCGTCGAACGTCTTCCTGCGCTCGGACACCGGCGCGCCGCTGCCGGCCGACCGGCTGGCCGCGTACCGGGAGGAGCTGACCCGGGTGCCCGGCGTCGGCCAGGTCGCCCCGCCGGCCCTCTCGGCCGACCGGACCGTGGCGAACTTCCAGGTCACCCTCGACGACACCCCACAGTCCGCGGCGGCCCTGCGCACCGTGCGCGGTCCGCTGCGGCACACCGCGCACGCGGCGGAACCGGACGGGACGAGTGCGTTCGTCGGCGGCATCACCGCGGTCTTCGTCGACATCCAGGCCGCGGTCAACCGCGACTACGCGGTCGTCTTCCCGGTCGCCGCCGTGCTCATCATGGTGATCCTCGGACTGCTGCTGCGCAGCGTGGTGGCGCCCTGGTACCTGATGCTCTCGGTCGGCCTCGGCTTCGCCGCGACCCTGGGCGCCACCGTCCTGCTCTTCCAGGACGCGCTCGGCGAGCCCGGCCTGATCTTCATCCTGCCGGTGATCATGTACCTGTTCGTCGTCGCGCTCGGCACCGACTACAACATCCTGATGGTCGCCCGGCTCCGCGAGGAGGCCCGGGAGGGGCGCAGTCCCCGGGACGCCGCCGCGATGGCGATCCGGCACGCCGGACCGACGATCGCCGCCGCCGGCCTCATCCTCGCCGGTACGTTCGCCTCGCTCATGCTGGCCGGCAACAGCACCCTCACCCAGATGGGCTTCGCCATCTCGGTCGGGATCGCCATCGTCGCGTTCGTGATGTCCCTCTTCCTCACCCCGGCGATCACCGCGCTGCTCGGTCACGCCGCCTGGTGGCCCGGCCACCAGGACACCGCCGCCGAGCCGGCGCACCGGGACCCGGTCGGCTGAGTCACCCGCCGTTCCGACGCGCCCCTCCGGTGCCGTCGACGCCGTGCGGTGCGGCGGGTGCCCCGACCCGCCACGGTCCGGGTACGCGGACGACGACAGGTGCGGTACGCAGGCGGATCTCACCCGAACGACAGCGGGAGCCTACCGAACGCATCGGGGTAGCATCCCCCGTTGATCATCCCTCCAGGTCCCAATCTCCATGGTCGCCCCGACGTGGGCTCGCCGCCGGTCGGCCCTGGCCGGCGGGACCGGCCCCACCGCCGTACCGGGTCACCCGCCGCGAGCCTGGTGAGCACGGTCGGCCCGGCGGCGATCGGGTGCGCGCGGGTGGTGACGGATCTACGGTGGAGACGACAACGCCACCGACCGGAAGGACCCACCACGTGCCACCGCAGGACTGGTTGCTCAGCGCGGCGGAACGTGGCAATCCCGACTCGGCACTGCCCGCCTGGTCCGAGGGGAACCTCGTCGAGCCGCTGATCCACGGCGCGACGTACTTCGACCGGCTGGTCACCGCGGTGCGCGCACTGCGCGCCGGTGACCACCTGTTCTTCACCGACTGGCGTGGCGACCCGGACGAGCGGCTCCGCGACGACGGGCCGACCATCGCGGAACTGCTCGCCGACGCCGCCCGACGCGGCGTGGTGGTCAAGGGGCTGATCTGGCGCTCGCACCTGGACCGGCTGGCCTACAGCGAGGAGGAGAACCGGCACCTCGGCGAGGCGGTCGAGGCGGCCGGCGGCGAGGTGCTGCTCGACCAGCGGGTACGCCGGGGCGGCTCACACCACCAGAAGCTGGTGGTGCTCCGGCACCCCGGCCGGCCCGAATCCGACGTGGCGTTCGTCGGTGGCATCGACCTGTGCCACAGCCGGCGGGACGACGCCGACCACCACGGCGACCCGCAGGCGGTACGGATGGCCCGGGCGTACGGTGACCATCCACCCTGGCACGACGTACAGCTCGCGCTGCGGGGTCCGGTCGTCGGGGCACTCGACCTGACCTTCCGGGAGCGCTGGACCGACCCGGCGCCGCTGGACCAGCACGGGCCGTTCTCCACCCTGCGGGACCGGCTCGGCGGCGCCGACCTGCACCCCGATCCGCTGCCGGACCGGCCGCCCGACCCGCCGCCGTGCGGTCCGCACCGGGTCCAGGTGCTGCGCACCTATCCGGCGATGCGTCCGGCGTACCGGTTCGCCTCGGCCGGCGAACGGAGTGTGGCCCGGGGCTACACGAAGGCGATCCGCCGGGCCCGACGGTTGATCTACCTGGAGGACCAGTACCTCTGGTCCACCGAGGTGGCCCGGCTCTTCGCCGAGGCGCTGCGGAACAATCCCCGGTTGCACCTGGTCGCCGTCGTGCCCCGGTATCCGGACGTGGACGGCCGGCTCGCCCTGCCGCCGAACCAGGTCGGCCGGGAGCAGGCGATCGCGCTGTGCCGCTCCGCCGCCGCCGACCGGGTGCACGTGTTCGACGTGGAGAACACCGCCGGCACGCCGGTCTACGTCCACGCGAAGGTCTGTGTGGTCGACGACGTCTGGTGCAGCGTGGGCAGCGACAACTTCAACCGGCGGTCGTGGACCCACGACAGTGAGCTGTCCTGTGCCGTACTCGACGACACCCGCGACGACCGGGCACCGCTCGACCCGGCGGAGCTCGGCGACGGCGCCCGGCGGTTCGCCCGCGACCTGCGGCTGAGCCTGCTCCGCGAGCACCTGGACCTGACCGACGACCGGGAGCTGCTGGATCCCGACTCGACGGTGCGGGCGGTCAGCCGGATCGCCGACGCGCTGCACGGCTGGCACGAGGGCGGTCGCCGGGGAGCCCGGCCGCCGGGTCGACTCCGTCCGCACCAGACCGGGCGGCTGCCGTGGCACCAGCGTCTCTGGGCGGTCCCCGCCTACCGCCTGGTGTACGACCCGGACGGTCGGGCCTGGCGGCACCGGCGCGCCGGCAGCTGGTGAACCGAGGAGGGCGAGTGGACTTCCCGCCGGAGCCGTGGCACCTGCGTGGCCAGATGTACGTCTCGCTCTGGTCACTGCCCCGCCGCGAGCTGCCACCGCTTCCGCCGGGTCTGGCCGGGATGGTCCGACCGGTGGTCGTCGGCGGTCGGGGCGTCGTCGGCACCGCCTGGGTCCGCTACGAGCCGGGCGGGGTGCTGCACTACCGCGAACTGCTCGCCGCGGTGCTGGTCCGGGCCGGGCTCCGGCCCCGGATCAGCATCGTCCAGATCTGGGTGGACAGTGAGACCTCCCGGGTCGGCGGACGCGAGCTGTGGGGCATTCCCAAGGAGTTGGCCGAGTTGGCGATCGAGCCGGACGACAACGGCGGGATCAGCGGCTCGGCGGCCACCCCGACCGGCCCGATCGCCCGGGCCCGGGTCACGCCGGGGCCCGGCCTGCCGGGCCGCTGGCCCGTCGCGTTCACGGTGGCCCAGTTGCTCGCCGCCCGGCTGCGTACCACCCCGGTGCGCTGCCGTGCCCGGATCGGCGGCGCCTCCTCGACCTGGCAGGTCGAGCCGGGCGGACCGCTGGGCTACCTCGCCGGCCGCCGGCCGCTGCTCACCCTGGCGGTTCGCGACTTCCGGCTGGTCTTCGGCTCGGCCGACCCACACCACGGCTGATCGGACGAGGCGGGCCGGCCGACACCACGGCTGATCGGGCGAATGGTCCGGCACCGCAGCTGCCCGGACGATCCGCCCGGCCACCTCCTGACCGGGCGAATGGTCCGGCACGGATCCGCGCAGGGTCGGACCGGCTATCCGTGGATAACCGGTCCGGGTCGGCGGAGAATGGAAAGCGACCGACGGAAACGGACGGCGCCGCCCGGGCGCAACGGCGGGATCGGTGGGCGGAGATGGAGCGAGCGGAACTCGGTGTGTACCTGCGCCTCCGGCGCCAGCAGTTGCGGCCCGACGACGTGGGCCTGGTCGCCGGCGGGCGGCGCCGTACGCCCGGTCTGCGGCGCGACGAGGTGGCCCTGCTGGCGAACGTGTCGACCGACTACTACGAACGGATCGAGCAGGGGCGGGGTCCCCGCCCCTCGCCGGCCACCCTCGCCGGGATAGCCCGGGCCCTGCGACTCGACACGGACCAGCGGGACCACATCTACCTGCTGGCCGGCCAGCCGCCGCCACGGACGTACTCCCCGTCGCCGTCCGCCGAGCCCGCGCTGATGGGCGTCCTGGAGGCACTCGCCGCACCGGTACCGGCGCTCATCGCCGACAACCTCTACACGATCGTCGCGCAGAACCCCCTCAACGTCGCACTCCTCGGGTCGCTGGCCACCGCGCCGGGCCGGCGGAACAACTTCCTGTGGCGCTGGTTCACCGACCGGCCGTGGCGGTCGGTCTACCTGGCGGAGCAGCACGACGTGCTCGGCGCGTACTACGTGGCCGACCTGCGCGCCGCCGTGGCGTGGCGCGGCCGGGACGCGGCCGCCGTGGAGTTCGTCACCGAGCTGTCCGAGGCCAGCCCCGAGTTCCGGCGGATCTGGGACCGGCACGAGGTCAACGTCAAACGGGCCGCCCGGAAGGTGCTCATCCACCCGGTGGTGGGACGGCTGGACCTCGAGTGCGAGAACGTCCTGGGCGCGGACTCCGGGCAGCGGCTCGTGCTCTTCCGCCCACAGCCGGGCACCGGCACCGACGACCGGCTGGAAATGCTGCGCGAGCTGCACCAGGAGACCTGTCCGGACGCCGCCCGGCGCTGACCGCCCAGGTACGTCCCGGCCATCCCCGGATCGACTGTACGACCATCGGTCGCCTCCGCGGCCGAAGAATCGGTGGTGACGCCAGCCGGGATCGGCTGCGGTCCCCGACCCGGATCCCGCCCTTCCCCGCCGCGCCGCCGGCACCCGGTCGGCCTGGCCGGGTCGCCGGCCCGGTGGCGTCGTCCGGCGGGTCTCCACACCCGCCGGACGAGGAGCGAATCGCATCCCGAGGAGGCGACCAGTGCCCGATCCGAACCCGACCACCTACCGGCGCCGTACCGTCCTGAAATCCGGCGCCGCCGTCGCCGCCGGAACCGTGGTCGCCCCCGGTGTGGCCGGCTCCCCGGCCCCGCCCGGCCCGACCGAGACGGTGCCCCCGGACGGCGTCGCCACCGTCACCCTCACGGTCAACGGCGCACGACACCGGATCGCCGTCGAACCCCGGGTCACCCTGCTGGACGCGCTGCGTGACCGGATCGGACTGACCGGCGCCAAGAAGGGCTGCGACCGGGGCGAGTGCGGCGCCTGCACCGTGCTCGCCGACGGCGAGCGGATCAAGTCCTGCCTCACCCTCGCCGTGATGCGCCAGGACCAGGAGATCACCACCGTGGAGGGTCTGGCTCGGGGCGACGAACTGCACCCCGTGCAGGCCGCCTTCATCCGGCACGACGCGTTCCAGTGCGGCGGCTGCACTCCGGGCCAGATCATGTCCGCGGTGGCCTGCGTCGCCGAGGGCCACGCCGGCTCCGACGAGGAGGTCCGCGAGTGGATGAGCGGCAACCTGTGCCGGTGCGCCTGCTACCAGAACATCGTCGCGGCGGTCCGCGACGCCGACGCGGAGCTGCGCGGATGAGGGCCTTCGGCTACACCCGGGCGGCTGATCCGGCCGAGGCGACCCGGCTGGCCGCCACCACGCCCGGTGCCACGTTCGTCGCCGGCGGCACGGACCTGCTGAACCTCATGCGGGACGGTGCCGAGCGACACGAGCATCTGATCGACATCAACCGGCTCGACCTCGCCGAGGTGACCGTCGACCACGCCGGTCTGCACCTCGGCGGGCTCGCCCGGATGCGCCGGGTCGCCGAGGACCGGCGGGTCCGCGTGGACTTCCCGGTGCTGGCCGAGGCGCTGCTCGCCTCGGCCTCGCCACAGGTGCGCAACATGGCGACCATCGGCGGCAACCTGTTGCAACGCACCCGGTGCGGCTACTTCCGGGACCCGGGCTCCGCCTGCAACAAGCGGGCCCCGGGCAGCGGCTGCCCGGCCCAGGCCGGGCACAACCGGGGACACGCCATCCTGGGCGGCAGCGAGCACTGCATCGCGACACACCCGTCCGACCTGGCGGTGGCGTTGGTGGCAGTCGACGCGACGGTACGGCTGCTCGGTCCCACCGGCCCACGACGGGTGCCGGTCGCCGACTTCTACCTGCTGCCGGGCGGCACGCCGGAGCGGGAGACCGTACTGGGCCACGATGAGCTGATCACCGGGGTGGACGTGTCGCGGGGTCGGCTGGCCACGCACTCGGGTTACCTGAAGCTGCGGGACCGGGCCAGCTTCGAGTTCGCCGTGGTCTCGGTGGCGGCGGCCCTCGACCTGCGCGGCGGCACCGTGCACGACGTACGGCTGGCGTTCGGCGGGGTGGCACCCAGGCCGTGGCGCTCCACGGCGGCCGAGGCGGCGCTGCGCGGGCGGCGGTTGACCCCGGAGGTACTCGCCGACGCCGGCCGGGCGCTGGTACGCGGGGCGGTCCCCCGGGAGGAGAACGGGTTCAAGGTGGAACTGGTACAGCGCGCGTTGGCCGGCATCCTGACCGAGCTGGGAGGCCGGCGATGAGTCGACTGGTGGGACGGGACGTGGAGCGGGTCGACGGCCGGGCCAAGGTCACCGGCGCGGCCCGGTACGCGGCGGACCAGCCGGTACCCGACCCGCTGCACGGGTACCTGGTGCTCAGCACCATCGCCCGGGGCGAGGTGACCGGTATCGACACCACGGCGGCCCGGGCCCGCCCCGGCGTGGTGGCGGTCCTCACCCACGCGGACCTGCCGAAGCTGACGGTGCCCGGGTTCCCCTACCTGAAGGGGTTCATCCCGATGCAGGACACCCGGATCCACCACGACGGACAGCCGGTGGCGCTCGTCCTCGCCGAGACCTGGGAGCAGGCCCGCGAGGCGGCCGGCCTGGTCCGGGTGGACTACCGGGCGGAGACGCCGAAGGCCGTGATCGCCGACGCCGCCGAGGAAGCCATCCTGCCGCGGATGTTCCGGGAGAAGCCGAACGAGTTCCGGCGCGGCGACCCGGAGGCGGCGCTGGCCGGGGCCCCGGTGACGGTGGACGTGACCTACACCAGCCCGACGCACCACCACAACCCGATCGAGCCGCACGCCAGCACGGCGGTCTGGGAGGGCGGCCGGCTGACGCTCTACGAGACGGCACAGGGCGTCAACGCCACGCGGGGCACGGTCGCCGACATCCTGGGTGTGCTGCGGGAGAACGTCCGGGTCGTCTCCCCGTACCTCGGTGGTGGTTTCGGCACGAAGAGCCCGACCTGGCCGCACACCGTCCTCGCCGCCGTGGCCGCCCAGCTGGTCGGCCGGCCGGTACGGATCGTGCTGACCCGGGCCCAGATGTACACCTCCGTCGGCCACCGCTCGCAGTTCCACCAGCGGCTACGGATCGGCGCGACCCGACAGGGCCGACTCACCGCGATCAGCCACACCAGTACGGCCCAGCTCAGCCGGACCGACGAGGGGGTCTTCAACGTCAGCGAGTCCAGTCTGCTGCTCTACGCCTGCCCGAACGTGCACGTCCGGCAGCAGGGCGTCCGGTTGGACCTGCCGACCTCCAACTACATGCGCTCGCCGGAGATGAGTGCCCACTTCGGGCTGGAGACCGCGCTGGACGAGTTGAGCCACGCGCTCGGCGTGGACCCGCTCGAACTGCGGCTGCGCAACCACACCGACGTCAACCAGCAGACCGGGCAGCGGTTCAGCAGCAAGTACCTGACCGACTGCTACCGGATGGCCGCCGCCGCCTTCGGTTGGTCCCGTCGCGACCCGAGGCCGGGGGCCACTCGGGACGGCGACGAGTTCGTCGGCTGGGGCATGGCCACCGAGACGCACAGCTACGGCCACTTCCCGGCGACCGCGGGGGTGACCGTCGGCACCGACGGGCGGGCCGCCGTGCGCCTGGCCACCCAGGACATCGGCACCGGGACGTACACGGTGGTCAGCCAGGTCGCGGCGGAGGCGCTCGGCCTGCCGCTGACGCACGTCACAGCGATGATCGGGGACACCGCGCTGCCGGTGGCCGGGCTCTCCGCCGCCTCCGCCACGGTCGCCAGCGTCACCGGCTCGGTCGACCAGGCGGCCCGGCTGGCCCGGGACGCGGTGGTACGGCTGGCCGTCGCCGACGCGCGGTCCCCGCTGTACGGGCTGCCGCCCGGGCGGGTGGTCTCCGGACACGGCGACCTGGTCGACCGGGAGCGGCGCGACCGGCGGGACAGCTACCGGGCGGTGATGGGCCGGGCCGGCCGGCCGGTCGAGGTGACCGGCACCGTGCCGAACGTGCCGGGCCACGCCTACGGGGTCGTCTTCGTCGAGGTCCGGGTCCATGCCCGGTACGGCCGGGTCCGGGTGACCCGGGTGGTGACCGCCCACGACGCCGGCCGGGTGCTGAACCGTCGGACCCTGCGCGGCCAGGTGCTCGGCGGCGTCACCTGGGGAATCGGGTACGCCCTGACGGAGCGGACGGTGCTGGACCGCCGGACCGCCCGGGTGGTGAACGCCAACCTCTCCAGCTACCTCCTTCCGGTCTGCGCCGACGTGCCCCGCGTCGAGACGCTCTTCGTGGACCGGAAGGACCCGGTCAGTACGGCGCTCGGTGCCCGGGGGTTCGGCGAGACCCCGATCACCGGGGTCCCGGCGGCGATCGGCAACGCGATCTTCCACGCCACCGGCCGCCGCCTCCGGGACCTGCCCTTCACCCAGGACAAACTC
The DNA here is from genome assembly GCF_036422035.1 of Plantactinospora sonchi. Taxonomy (NCBI): domain Bacteria; kingdom Bacillati; phylum Actinomycetota; class Actinomycetes; order Micromonosporales; family Micromonosporaceae; genus Plantactinospora; species Plantactinospora sonchi. The sequence goes on along the minus strand of NZ_JAZGQK010000007.1, from coordinate 81,293 downwards.
CTGTAGGTGAGACCCCTGCGGGAAGGAACAGTGATGCTCGAACTCGCGACCGACCTGGCGCGGTGGGCGCGGCAGGGTCGCCGGTACGCGGTGGCGACGGTGATCGCGGTCAGCGGCAGCGCGCCCCGCCAGCCGGGTGCCGCGCTGGCGGTGGACGCCGACGGCGCGGCGCTCGGCACGGTGTCGGGCGGGTGCGTGGAGGGCGCGGTCTACGAGCTGTGCCGGGAGGCGCTGGTCTCCGGACGGTCGAGCACCCACCGGTTCGGCTACTCCGACGAGTCCGCCTTCGCGGTCGGGCTCTCCTGCGGCGGCGTCATCGACGTCTTCGTCCAGCCGATGCCGCCGCTGCCCGACGTCGGGCCCGACGGGTCGGTGACCGTGGCCCGGGTGGTGGAGGGCCCGGACCGGCTGCTGGGGCGGGCGGTGCAGGTACGCGGGGGCCGGCTGGTGGGGACGTTCGGGATCGGTGCGCTGGACCGGGCGGTCGCGACCGCCCGGGGCACCTCGCTACGGCGGATCCCCGCCTGCGAGTCCGGGCCCGAGGTCGTCCTCTTCGTCGAGACGACCGCGCCGCCGCCCCGGATGCTGGTCTTCGGTGCGCTGGACGTCGCGGCCGAACTCGGCACCGTGGGCGCGTTCCTCGGCTACCGGGTCACGGTCTGCGACCCCCGGCCGGTCTTCGCCACGGCGCAGCGGTTCCCGGGCGTCGAGGTGGTGGTGGACTGGCCGCACCGCTACCTCGACGGCACCGCCGTCGACGACCGGACGGTGATCTGCGTCCTCACCCACGACCCGAAGTTCGACGTCCCGCTGCTTCGCCGCGCGCTACGGATGCCGGCGGCATACGTCGGTGCGATGGGCTCGCGGCGTACCCACGAGGAGCGGCTGCGCCTGCTACGCGCGGCGGGCGTCGAGGAGGATGCCCTGTCCCGGCTGCGTTCCCCGGTCGGGCTGGACCTCGCCGCGGTCACGCCGGCCGAGACCGCACTGTCGATCGGGGCGGAGATCGTCGCCCGGCTGCGGGGCGGCAGCGGGTTGCCCCTGACCGGTCTGGACGGGCCGATCCACCGGGTCGGCCGGGAGAACGCCGGGGTCGCGCTCTGAGCCCGACGCCGATCGTCAGTCCTGCAGCGGGTGGGTGGTGAGCGGTAACAGCACGAACCGTCCACCGGCGGGGTCGCGGAACACGACCTCGTCGTACGCGTCCTCGATCCGGGTCTGCTCGGTCGGCTCGGGCGCCGCGCCGTACCGGGTGCGGGGTTCGGTACGGCGGACCAGCTCGACGACGGTGGCGCCCAGCGTCGGCAGCACGCCCGGATCCTGCCGGGGTGAGCGCCGGACGAAGTCGTCGACGGTGGTGACCGCGCCCACCACCCGCCGCGCGCCACCGTCGGGTGTACGCAACCGCACCTCGATCGTGAGCTGGGCGATCGGGTTGTGCGCCCGGGCGCCCGCCAGCGTGTCGAACCGGGCCGGGCCGGCGTACTTGTCGGGCGTGTTCCACCACCACAGGGCGTCGACGACGGATCCGACCGGGACGAGCTCAGGCATGATGATCATGGTAGACGGACGACGGACCCGCCGCCTCGACGGCGGGCCCGCCGAAGGATCAGGCCGGCGTACCGCGTACCGTCAGGTCACGCAGGCTGCCGACGTTGTCGAAGGAACCGAAACCGACCCGGCCGGACTGGAACGTGGTGTCCCGGGCCGTCATCAGCGGGTCCTTCGCGCCGTCGAGGTAGACCGCGATCTCGCCGGTCGCCGGCAGGTGCTTGACCCGCACCTCGTGCCACTCTGCGTCGGTGATCGCCGGGGCCGCCCCCTCCGAGCGGCCGTTCCACTGGTAGTCGAGCCGTTCCCGGTCGGCGTTGTTGACCTTGAAGATGCCGTTGTGCGGCAGGATCGTGTTGTCGGTGGAGACGTGCGCGTAGTAGAACTCGGTGTCCGACTGCCAGCCGAAGATGATGATGACGTCCCGGTTGGTCACCTCGACCGGGGTGTCGAGCCGGACGTCGGCCCGGATCTCCACCGCGCCGAGCCGCGGCCCGGCGGTCAGTACCGCGTACTCGAACGGACGACGCGGGCCCGGGCGCTGTACACCGGCCTCGGCGAGGATCACCCGGTCACCGGTGAACCGCCACTTCGACGGGGTGACCGGTGCCCAGTTGCTCGGGCGCATGGTGTCCCTGACCTTCGTGGCGCCGACGTTCGCGGCGGCGTACTCCCGGGTCCCGGTCACCTTCCAGATCTTGCCGTTCGCCTTGGCCAGCAGGTACAGCTCACCCTGGGCGTCGGTGCCGAAGCGCAGGTCCACCCGGTTCGGGTCGCCGGGCGCCCCGGGCCCGGAGAGGTCCTGCATCCGGACCGGGTCGCCGGCCGCGTCGAAGAGCGCGAGCCGGTGGATCGGGGCCAGGTCGCGGCCCCGGCGCATCTGGTCGACCTCGGTGTAGAGCACCCGGCCGTCGACCAGGTCACCGAAGACGTACTTGCCACGCAGCGCGGGTACGTCCCGACCCCGGTAGACGAAACCGCCGGCCACCGCGACTCCGACGTCCGAGGTGCAGTTCCAGCCGGGTGCCGGCTCGTGGTCGTACGCGGCCACCGGGTACGTGTAGCCGTACTGCGCGTCGTCGGCCGGGAGCGGGAAGATCTTGTCGCAGGGGGCGGTCGACGTCTTGTCGAAGACGAAGGAGCCCTCCCGCTCGCTCCAGCCGAAGTTGTCGCCGGCCTTCACCTCGTAGATCGCCTCGATGGCGTGCTCGCCGATGTGACCGAGGTACATCTTGCCGGTCCTGCGGTCCCAGCTGAACCGGTGCGGGTCCCGCATGCCGACCGCGTAGATCTCGCCGATCGCGCCGGCCCGGCCGACGAACGGGTTCGACGGCGGGATGCCGTACCGGCCGTTCGGGGCGTTGGTGCCGAGCGGGTCGATCCGCAGCAGTTTGCCGTGCGGCATCGCCAGGTTCTGCGGGTCGGTGTTGCGGACGCCGATGCCGCCGTCACCGGCCGCGATGTAGAGCAGCCCGTAGTCGGCGTCGCCCCGGCGCGCGGTCGGGTCGAAGTTGATCTCCTGGATGCCGTGCACCTGGCCGCCGAAACCGATCCGGAGCACCTCCCGGTGCGTGCCGGCGAAGGTCTCCGCCGTCGGGTCGGTGGCGGTCCACTCGGTGATGATGCCGTGGTAGACCACGCCGCTCTGCACGTAGTCCGGCACGGCGGTCGTCGAGGAGGCCGCCTCGGTGTGCACCGTGTAGAACTTGCCGTTGCGGGTGAAGTCAGGGTGGAAGGCGACGTAGCCGAAGCCCTGGCCGAGCCCGCGTCCGGAGAAGAACCGGGGCGCGAAGGTGGCCGCGACGTCGAGGTAGACGTACGGCGCGCCGCCGTCCCGGACGAAGTAGAGGGCGCCGTTCAGGTCGGGCACCGCCCGCCGTCCGGAGCCGTCCGGCACCTCCATGATGGTGTTGATCCGGGCCTGCCGCATGAGCCGGGCGTCCGTCGGGGCCGGCGTCGGCTCCGACTTCGGGAACGCGGCGAACTCGGTGAGCACGAGTCCCAGCCGCGACTGGATCTGCTGTTCCGGTACCGGGTCGTAGATCGGGTCGGCGGCCTGCGCCGGCCCGGTGCCGACCAGGGTGGAGAGGACGAGGGCGGCGGCGGTGAGCGAGGCCGCCGTCACGGATCTGCGGACGCGACGAGGAGAGGTGCGCACGCGGGTCACTCCAATCTCGGGGACGGTATTCGGTGGGTGGGGTCAGCGACGTCCGGTCACGTGGCGGTACTGCTTCTCGACCTGACGGGCGGTGACGACCCGGTCGAGGAACATCAGCGAGTCCATCCGGCAGTCGCAGGGGTTCTGCTCCCGGGTGTCCTGCGGGAAACTGCCACCGATCTTGATGCCACGGGGGTCGGTCGCCGTCGTACGGTGCTCGCCCGGTCCGGCCACCAGCCACGGATCGTCGGTACGGGTGTAGAAGCCGTCGATCGGCTTCCCGTTGCGGTAGAGCGCCAGGGTGCCGTCGGTGAAGTCGAACGTGGCGGCGAGGAAGACCCACTCCCCGACCGGCAGCAGGGTCCGCCAGTCCTCGCTCGCCGCGTACGTCTGTGAGTTGCCGCCGTCGAGGCGCCGGCCGAGGGCGACCAGGCGCAGTTCGCCGTTCACGTCGATGAGTTCGAGCAGCGCGCGGACGCCGTGCCCGTCGGAGTCACCGGTCAGTACACCGGCCAGCCCGATGGCGTTGAACCGGTCGTCGGGGTTCGCGGTGTTGGAGTTGGGCTTCGGGTTCTCGCCGGTCATCTTGACCCAGCCCATGACGGTGATGCCCTCGACCGCGTTGAACGCCCGCAGGCTCGGTACGCCGGTCGCCGAGTAGATCCCGGCCTTCCAGTCGTCGTTGCCGGCCTCGGTCGGGCTGAGCTGCCGGGTCTGCAGGGCCCGCCCGCTGCCGGGATAGGCATGGTCCGGCACCCGCATCGCGGCACCGCCGTTGACCAGGTCGATCGTGGTGCCGGACCGGCCCTGGTCGGCTTCCCTGCCGGGCTCGCCCCGGACCGGGTGGTCGAAGTCGTAGAAGGCGACGAGGTGGTGTCGCAGGGACGGGTGGACGTCGCGTGGCTTCTTGCCGCCGGCCTGTGCCGGCGGCACGGCCACGCTGCTGACCAGTACCGCCGCCAGCAGGCCGGCGGTGGCGGCGACAGCGCGCCGGGATCTCGACATCGCGTACACCTCTCTCGGGTACGGCGGTGCGGGTGACGCTGGTGGAAGCGCTTTCCGCGACCGCGTCGAACTATGGAGTTGTGCGGTTGGTGCCGTGGGGGGGGGGGGGGGGGGGGGGGGGGCGGCGCCCCGCCCCCCGGGCCGCGGGGGGGGGGGGGGGGGGGGGGCGGGGGCCCCCCCCCCCCCCCCCCCCCGACGGGTCAGCGGTTCGCCGGTGGCCGTGGCTCGGCGGGCCGGCCGCCGAGGTAGAGCTCACCGAGCTGCGGATCGGCCAGCAGTTGCGGCGCCGGCCCGGAGATGTGCACCCGCCCGAGGTCGAGCACGCAGCCGAGGTCGGCGGTCTCCAGCGCCCGCCGGGCGTTCTGCTCGACCAGCAGTACGGCGGTGCCCGCGTCGCGCATCCGGACGACCTGCTCGAAGACCGTGCTCGTCGCCTTCGGGTCGAGCCCCATCGAGGGCTCGTCGAGGAGCACGACCTTGGGGTTGACCATCAGCGAGCGGGCGAACTCGACCTGCTTCTGCTGCCCGCCGGAGAGCAGCCCGGCCAGTGACCGCCAGCGCTCGGCGACGACCGGGAAGAGTTCCTTGACGAACTCGACCCGCTCCCCGATCACCGACTTGTCACGCAGTGTGTAGCCGCCGAGGAGGACGTTCTCGGCCACCGTCATCTCCTGGAACACACTGTGTCCCTGGAGTACGTGGGCCACCCCGGCGGCGAGCATCCGTTGCGGCCCCTGGCCGGTGACGTCGACCCCGCCGACCAGGATCCGGCCGGACCGGGGCTTCAGCAGGCCGCTCGCCACCTTGAGTACGGTCGACTTGCCGGCGCCGTTCGGGCCGACGAGGCAGACGATGGTGCCGGACTCCACCGACACGGAGAGTCCGCGCAGCACCGGGGCGGCACGGCCGTAGCCGGCCTGGATGTCGACGAGTTCGATCTCAGACGCCAAGGTACGCCCCCAGCACCCGCTCGTCGGACCGGATCACCGACGGCGGCCCCTCGGCGATCGGCCGGCCCCGGTCGAAGACCACGATGTGGTCGCTGATGCTCATCACCAGATCCATGTTGTGCTCGACGATCACAAAGGTCCTCCCCTCCGCGTTGAGGTCCCGCACCAGTGACCCGATCCGGTCGAGCAGCGCGGGGTTGACCCCGCCGGCGGGCTCGTCCAGCAGCACCGTCTCCGGGTCGCTCATCAGTACGCCGGCCAGCTCCAGCAGCTTCTGCTGCCCCCAGGACATGTTCCGGGCCTCGACGTCGGCCAGGTGCTCGATGCCCAGCCGGGTCAACCAGCTCCGGGCCCGGTCCACGTCGGCCCGGCGGTGTGCGCCGCGCAGCTTCGCGACGAGGCCGCCAGGACGGGCCGCGACCAGGACGTTGTCCAGCGCCGACATCCGGGGGAAGACCCGGCAGAGCTGGAAGGTACGGCCGAGGCCGGCCCGGGCGACCACGTGCGGTGCCCGACCGGTGAGGTCCCGGCCCCGGTAGCTGACCTGGCCGCTGTCCGGCCGGATCATGCCGGTCACGCAGTTGAAGAAGGTCGTCTTGCCGGAACCGTTCGGCCCGATCAGCGCGTTGACCCTGCCGGGCTGGAAGGTCACGCTGGCCGCGTCCAGGGCGCGTACCCCGCCGAACGCCTTGGTCAGCTCCGCCGTCTCCAGGCTCCGTGCCGACTCCGGGCTCTGCTCACCCATCCCGCTCACCTCGCGTCCCGTCCGGTCGGTTCGGCGTCCGCCGCCGGCCCGCCGTCGACCGGCGGTTCGGCGTCCGCCGCCGGCTCTTCGGCGGTGCCGGCGGCGACCCGCTGTCCGGGCGGCTCGGCCACGGCACCCTGGCCGGCTTCCCCACCGCCCCGCTGGGCGCGCAGTTCGGCGGCGGTGACCTCGCGGATCGACGCCTGTGTCGGCCGGAGGAAGCGGTTGAGCAGGGTACCGAGCGCCGGCAGGACACCGTCCGGCATGAAGAGCACCACCAGGGCGAGCAGCACCCCGGTGGCGACCAGGTGCAGCTGGGTGTCGCCGAACTCCACCTTGAAGTACTCCAGCGCGATGCCGACCACCAGCGCGCCGACCAGCGGACCGAACAGTTGGCGTACGCCGCCGAGCAGCGCCATCAGCACGAGGTAGGAGCCGGTCAGGATGGAGAACTGGAAGACCGGGTCGAGGTCGCCGAACCAGAGCGCGTAGAGCCCGCCGGCCAGTCCGGTGAAGCCCGCCGAGATGACGAAGACCACCAGCTTGTAGCCGAAGGTCGGGGTGCCGAGTGCCTCCGCCTTGTCCTCGTCCTCCCGGATCGCCTTCAGCCCGAGGCCGAACCGGGACCGGTCGATCAGCCACCAGACCAGCAGGGCCAACCCGAGCAGGGCGGCGAACAGGTAGAAGAAGGCCCGGTGGTGTTCGGGACGGAGCAGCCCCGGGAACGGCCGCGGTACGACCAGTCCCCGCGACCCGCCGGTGAACGACGCCCAGCTCTGGAAGACCAGGAGCAGGATCAGCACCAACGCGATCGAGACGATGACGAACGAGGCACCCCGGACCCGCAACGCGGCGTACCCGATGGGCACCGCGAGTGCCGCCACCAGCAGGCCGGCGACGGCGAGCGCGACGAAGCTCGGCAGGCCGGCCCGGACCACCAGCAGTCCGGTGGCGTAGCCGCCGAGCCCGGCCAGCGCGCCGTGGCCGAGCGAGATGTAGCCGGTGAAGCCGCCGACGAAGTTCCACGACGTGGAGAGCACCGCGTAGTTCAGCACCACGACGCCGGCGGAGAGGATGTAGGGGTTGGGGGCCAGTGCCGGGAACGCCAGCACGCCGGCGACGAGGACCAGGATGGCCGCGCCGTACAGCAGCCGGCCGAGCCGGCGTCGGCCCGGGTCGGCCGCGACCGGTCCGGGCGGCGTCGACGTCGTGGCCGGCGCGGTGCCAGCGGCCGGGGTCAGGGACTCAGAAACGCTGGGCAAGCCGACCTCCGAAGAATCCCTGGGGCCGGAACGCCAGCGTCGCGAAGAGCGCGATGTAGAAGACGGTCTGCGCCCAGGTCGTACCCATCGGGATCTGCAACAGGCTCTGCAGCAGGCCGAGCAGCATGGCGGCGGCCGCGGCCCCCGGTACGCTGCCCAGCCCACCGACCACGATGATCGCCATCAGTGGGCCGATCCAGTGCCAGTGCAGCGACGGGTAGATGGTGGTGTCGAGGGCGAGGGCCGTGCCGCCGACCGCCGCCGTGGCGAGCCCCAGACCGAAACCGAAACCGGCGACCCGGTCGGTGTCGATCCCGACCAGCCGCGCCGCGTCCCGGTGCTGGATGGTGGCCCGCAGCGCCCAGCCGAAGGTGGTCTTCTTCATCAGCAGGTAGAGCGTCAGCAGCGCCACCCCGGCCAGGGCGAACGCGATCAGTTTCACCACCGCGATCCGGGCGCCGAACAGACCGAAGCTCGCCGAGCCGTAGCCGAGCTGGATCCGCCGCTGGGTGCCGCTGAAGACGTACCCGAGCAGGCCCTCGATCAGCAACGCGATCGCGAAGGTGAGCAGGACCGACATCATGGTGAGCGTCGCTGGACGCAGCCGGGCGAGCAGCAGCCGCTGCAGTCCGACCCCGATGCCGAAGAAGAGCGGCACCGTGACGATCATCGACAGCAGCGGGTCGACGCCGAGCCGGCTGTGCGACCACCAGGCCAGGTAGGCGGCGAGGATGAGGAACGCCGAGTGGGCGATCATCACCACCCGCATGATGCCGAAGTAGAGCGTCAGGCCCGCTGCCAGGAGGGCGTAGAGCCCACCCAGCAGCAGGCCCAGGACGACGCTCTGCAGGAGCAGTCCCCCGGACGGCATCCGCTACCTCACCAGGCCGGCTTCGGGTAGACGAACTCGGCTTCCTTCGCCTCGGCCGGCAGCACGATCTGGATCTGCCCACCGACCCACTGCTGGATCATGTGCGCGCCCTGCGGCTTGCCGGTCGCGTCCCAGGTGAGCGGGCCGACGACGGTGTCGACCTTGTTGCTGTGCAGCCAGTCGACCAGCTTCTTCTGGCACTCGCCCTGTTCGGCGCAGCCGACGGCGGTGACGGCCGCGGCGACGACCTGGCCCGTGGTGTACGCGTTCGCCTCGTCCTCCTCCGGCGGTGAACCGAACTGGGCCGTGTACTTCTCCACGAACTCCACGTTGCTGGGGTACGGCGCCTTCTGGGTGTAGCCGGTCGGCGAGAGGATGCCCTCGGTCTTGTTGCCGATCGCCGCCGCGAACTCGGGGTTCGTCGGCGCGGTCGAGAAGGCCGCGAGTTTCGGCTGGTAGTTGAGCTGCTGCAGGGCGACGATCAGGTTCACCCCGTCCTGGTACTGCGAGCCGCCCACCACGATGTCGGCCCGGGCCGAGGCGATCTTGGCGGCGATGCTGCCGAAGTCGGTGGTGTTCGGCGGGTAGACCTCGTTCACCACGGTCCGTACGCCGCCGGCCTCCAACTTCGCCTTCAGCCCGTACGCGGTGCCCTGGGCGAACGGGTCGTCCATGGCGGCGTAGGCGGCGGTCTTCGGCCGCTGGTCGGCCGGGAGTGCCAACAGGTACTCGGCGAGGTGGTTGTAGTGGTCGTCGGCGACCGCCGGGGCCGCGTAGAACAGGTTCTTGAAGCCCTGCTCGAAGACCTCCTTCGCGGCGCCCGCCGGCTCGACGAAGAGCATGCCGTACTCCTCGGCGACCCGGGCGGCCGGTACGACGAGGCGGGTCGAGAACGGACCCACCACGATGTCGACACTGTCCTTGCCGATCAACTGCTCGTAGTCGGCGACGACCCGGTCCGCGTTGGACTGGTCGTCGAGGATCTTCAACTCGATCTGGCGGCCGAGCAGGCCACCCTTGTCGTTGGTGATCTTCGCCCAGGCCTCGTAGCCACGTTGCACGCCCTTGCCGGGCTCGGAGAAGTCACCGGTCAGCGGAAGCGAGATCCCGACGACGATCGGATCGTCGCCGGAGCCCGACCCGCCGCCGTCACCACTGCAGCCTGTCAGCGCGAGTGCTACCGCCGCGCCGAAAGCCGTTGCCCATCGTGTGCGTGTCACTCGGGATGTCATCCCAGGACGCTCCTTTGCACCAGGACGAAAGCGCTTACGAAAGCGCTTTCGTACCCTAAGCTGTGTGCTGCGTCACGGGCAACGGTTACAGCGGCTGTATCTGATGTTTCTGGGGAGTTAACGGATGCCCAAGCCCGGCCCGAGATTGCGCCTGGTCGATGTCGCCGAACGCGCCGGCGTCTCCCTGGCGACCGCGTCCCGCGCCCTGGCCGGCCGGGACGGCGTCAGCGCGGAGGTCGCCGACCGGGTCCGGCAGGTTTCCCAGGAACTCGGTTACGTCGCCAACCCGTACGCCCGCACCCTGGCGGGTGGCGCCAGCTCGACCGTCGGCCTCGTCGTGCACCAGATCGACGACCCGTACTTCTCGGAGATCGCCGGCGGCGTCATCCAGGTCGCCGGCGAGCAGGGCCTCCTGGTCCAGATCTGCCACTCCGGCCGGAACCCGGAGCACGAACTGCGGCAACTGCGGCACCTCATCGCCCAGCGGGTGGGCATCATCCTCATCGCCGGCTCCGGCTACGCCGACCCCCGGGTCGAGGCCGAGGCCAAGCAGGAACTGGCGACGTTCCAGGACCTCGGCGGACGGGTCGCCGCGATCGGCCGGCACTTCCTCGGCGTCGACGCCGTACTGCCCGACAACGAGGCCGGCGGCCTGGCGCTCGGCGAGCACCTGCTCGGGCTGGGACACCACCGGATCGCGGTCGCCGCCGCCACCGGCGGGCTCACCACCGTGCTCGACCGGCTGGCCGGAGTGGACGCCGCCCTCCGGCGGCACGGCCGGTCCCTCGACGAGCTGCCGATCGTGCACAGCGACTTCACCCGCGACGGCGGCCGGATCGCCGCCGAGCAGATCCTCCGGGACCACCCCGAGACCACCGCCATCCTCGCGCTGAACGACTCGATGGCGATCGGCGTCCTGGCCACGCTGCGGGCGCACCGGATCGCCGTGCCGGAGCGGATGTCGGTGGTCGGGTTCAACGACGTCTCGGTCGCCTCGGACCTCGCCCCCAGCCTCACCACCGTACGGCTGCCGATGACCGACATGGGACGGATGGCGCTCGACCTGGCGCTCAAGCCCCGGTCCCGACGGGCCCGGCGGCGCTCCACCGGGCACACCCTGGTGATCCGCGACTCGACCGGGCCCGCACCCACCCGCTGAACGGATCCGCCCGGCTCCGGCACCGCTGGTGCCGGCCCCGCCTCCGGCTCAGGCGCTGTCCCGCCGGACCAGGGTCGACGGGAAGACCCTGCTCGACGGGACCCCGCCCTGCGTGAGCACCGCCTCGACCGCCGTGGCGACGATCCGTTCCACCGGGTGGGTCGCCGTGGTCAACGCGGGTGCGCTCAGTGCCGCGTACCCGATGTCGTCGAACCCGGCGACCGCGACGTCCGCCGGCACCTGGCGGCCCGCGTCCCGCAGGGCCGCCAGCGCGCCGAAGGCGGTGGCGTCGTTGATCCCGAAGACGGCGTCGGTGTCCGGCCACCGGTCCAGCACCGTGCCGGTCGCCCGCCGTCCGCTCGCCGCCGAGAAGTCACCGGCGACGAGCCGGACCGGCAGCCCGGCGGAGTTCACCAGATCGCGGTACGCCTCGACGGGCCGACGCGCGCAGGGCATCCAGGCGGGTCCGGCCACCATCGCGATCCGGCGCCGCCCGGCGCGGTAGAGGTGCTCCAGCACGGCGGCCGCCCCACCACCGTTGTCGACGTCGAACGACGGCACCATCCGGGACCCGATGCCGATCGAGACCACCCGGCCGCGAAACGCCGACGGCACCCCGTCGAGCGCCGCCTCGGTGGTGTTGAACAGCACCACCCCACGAACGGTACGGTCGTCGAGCATCCGGTCCAGCCGGGGCGCGTCCCGGGGCAGCCACCGCAGGGAGACACCGACCTCGTACGGCATTGCGGCGGTCGCCGCCGCCGCGACCGCGCGGTGCACGTACGGATCGTCGAGCACCCGGGCGGAGGTGCCGACCACGGCGAGGACGACCCGGAACCCGGACCGGTTCACCAGCGACCTGGCCGCCTGGTCCGGCCGGTAGCCGAGCATCCGTACCGCGGAGTGGACCCGGTCGCGGGCGGTTGCCGAGGCCGGCCCGGACCCCGAGATGACCCGGGACGCCGTGGACCGGGACACCCCGGCCGCCTTCGCCACGTCCTCGAGCCGTGCCTGCCGCTCCTGCGGTGCCCGCATCGTCGATCCCTCCCTGCTCTCCCCCGCCCGGAGGTGCGCGCGCCGGGCGACGACCGGTCCGGATCGGGTACGACACCAGCCTACGCTTGCGATGAGAGCGCTCCCAGAGATGGAATCTCCGTACGCTGTCCGCCGCCAGCCCGCCGAAGGAGTCTCCTCATGCCCCCGGCCCCCGCGGCCCCGACCGCCTCGGCACCAACGGCCCCGCCGCCACGGGTGGTGGCCGCCCGCACCGGGGTGGCGTTCGTCTTCGCACTCAACGGATTCGCCGTCGCCTCCTGGTTCGCCCGGATCCCGGCCGCCCGCGAGTCGCTCGGGCTCAGTGCCGGCCGGCTCGGGCTGCTGCTGCTCGCCCTGTCGTTCGGCGCGATCCTGGCCATGGTCACCGCCGGCAGCGTGGTGCACCGGCTCGGCTCGCGGCGGGCCACCGCCGGCTCCACCGTCCTGGTCGCGGCCGGACTGGTCATGCTCGGCGCCGGGGTCGGCGTCTGGTCGTCCGTTCCGTTGACCGCGATCGGGCTCGCCACCCTCGGCTACGGCTCGGGCCTCGGTGACGTCGGGATGAACGTCGAGGCGGCGCTGGTGGAACGCCGGCTCCGCCGTACCGTGATGCCCCGGTTCCACGCGGCCTGGAGTCTCGGCACCGTCTCCGGCGCCGGGCTCGGTGCCGGCGGCGCCCACGTCAACCTCCCGCTCGTCGTGCACCTGACGCTGGTCGCCGGCATCGTGCTCGCCGGCACGCTGGTCGGCGTCCGCTACTTCCTCACCGCCGACCACGAGCCGACCGCCGCCGACCACGACGGGGGCGACGATCCGGCCACCGGATCCGTACCGGCGCGGGGAAGCGGAGTGCTGCGAGCCTGGCGGGAGCCGCGCACCCTGCTCCTCGGGCTGTTCGTCCTCGTGATGGCGTTCACCGAGGGAACCGCCATGGACTGGATCGCGGTGGCCTTCATCGACGGTCACGGGTTCGGCGAGGCGGCCGGGGCGGCGGTCTTCGGGGTGTTCGTCGCCGCGATGACCGTCGGTCGGACGGTCGGGACGGTGGCCCTGGACCGTTGGGGTCGGGTTCCCGTACTGCTCGGCACCGTCGGGTTCGCGGTTCTCGGGGTGCTGGTCGCGGTGCTGGTCCCGGTCGGGCCGCTGGCGCTGGCCGGCGTCGCGCTCTGGGGGCTCGGCGCCTCGCTCGGTTTCCCGGTCGGGATGAGCGCGGCGGCCGACGAGGAGCAGCGGGCGCCGGCCCGGGTCAGCGTGGTCGCGACGATCGGCTACACCGCGTTCCTCGCCGGACCGCCGCTGGTCGGACTGCTCGGCGACCGGGTCGGCACGCTGCGGGCCCTGCTGGTCGTACCGGTCGTGCTGATCCCGGCACTGATCCTGGTGCCGGTCACCCGCCCACCGGCGGACCGGTGAACCCGCCGCGACGCGGCGCCGGCCGGGGCCGAACAGCGTCGTGGCCATCGGGGGCGTGGCGGAGGCGCGGATAGTTCCGCGCCCCCGCCACGGGTGGATCAGTCCCGGGTCAGCGGGCCCGGCACGAGGCCAGCGCCCCGACGACGCCGACGCCCGGCCGGTGCAGCGGCAGCCGGGTCGACGCCCCGGGGCACCGGGGCAGCGTGACGTCGTAGACGCCCCGGCCGAAGGTCGCCGCGGTCAACTGCCGGGTTGGCTCGTGGTAGCGCAGGTACATCACCGCCGCCATCGGCAGGTTCGCCCCGAGCGCGGCCCACTCGCCGCCGTTCCACGCCGAGACGTACACCCCGACGTCGGTGCCGACGACGAGGAGGCCGTCGGAGGTCGGGATCACCGAGTTCACCGGCGCGTCCGGCAGTCCCCGGCCGATGTCCGTCCAGGTACGACCACCGTCCTGGGTCACCATCACGTGCGGCCGGTCACTGCCGGACCGGAATCCGGAGAACGTGGCGTACGCGATGTCGGCGTCGCGCGGGTGCACCGCGACCCGGGTGACCCAGGTGCCAGGCAGTTCCGCCGGATCGACCTGGTGCCAGTCCACCCCGAGGTTGTCGGTCCACCAGAGCCGGCCGTCGTCGGTGCCGGCGTACAGGGTGTCGCTGTCGGTCGGCGCGGCGGCGATCGTGGTGACCGTGCCCCACGGGTAGCCGTTGGGGTCGTTCGGGCCGCCGCCGGTCAGGTCCGGGCTGATCGCCGTCCAGGTACGACCGTTGTCGGTCGACCGGTTGACGATGTTGCCGGCGTAGTACATGACGTTCGGGTCGTTCGGGTCGAACTGCAGCGGCGTCTGCCAGTTGCGCCGCTCCGAGGTGGTCTGCCCGGTGCCGATGGTCTGCCGTGGCGTGCCGCCGCTGTTCTCCGAGCGGTAGCAGGAGCCGTACTGGCTGCATCCGAAGACGATGTTCGACTGCTCGGGGTGGATGATCACCTGGAGCCCGTCACCGCAGCCGATGGCCTCCCACGGGCCGCCCCGACCGTTGTAGCCCCGGTTGCAGCCGTTGTCCTGGGCGCCGGCCACCTTCAGCGCCGGGTCGGTCTGGGCCACGTCCACCGTGTAGAACTGCGTGTACGGCTCGTACGTCGCCTTGGTCCAGCCGCCGACCCCGTTGGTGTCCGAGCGGTACATGCCGCCGTCGTTGCCGAGGTAGGCCCGGTCCGGCACCTTCGGGTCCCAGCGCATCACGTGCTGGTCGGCGTGCACGCCGCTGACCGGGGTGAAGCTCTGCGCCCCGTCGGTGGAACGCATCAGGTTCACCCCGGCGAGGAAGACGTGGTCGGCGTCGTCCGGGTCGACCCAGAGCTTGCCGAACCACCAGCTGAAGGTCGACTGCGACGCCTGGTTGGCGGTGACCGGCGTCTGGGTCCAGGTGTCACCGCCGTCGTCCGACCGGTAGAACGCCCGGAACGGACCGATCGCGGTGCCGACGTACGCGTAGAGCCGTCGCGGGTCGTTCGGCGCGAGTGCGATGCCCCACCGGCCCTGGTCGGCGTCGGTCGGCAGCCCGTTGGTCATCCGCTGCCAGGTCCGGCCGGCGTTGTCGGAGCGCCAGAGGCTGGAGCCGGGCCCGCCGTACGTCCGCTGGTGCGGCTCGCGCAGGTGGTCCCAGAGCGCCGCGTACATCCGGTTCGGGTTGGCCGGGTCGATCACCACCTCGGTCGCCCCGGTGGTGGCGTTCGGCGGGGTGAGCACCCGTCGCCAGCTGTCACCGCCGTTCTCGGAGAGGTAGACGCCGCGCTGCCCGCCGGGGACGAAGAGGTTCCCGGCGGCGGCGGCGAAGATCCGCCGCTCGTTGCGGGGGTCGATGGCGAACCGGGCGATGGCGTGGCTGTCGGTCAGACCGACCCGTTTCCAGCTCCTGCCCCGGTCCTTGGAGCGGTAGATCCCGTCACCGCCGAAGGTGATCGAGCCGCCGCCGGGCTGCGCCTCGCCGGTGCCGGCGAAGAGCACCCCGCTCGGGGTGATCGCGAGCGCGCCCATGCTCTGCACCCAGTCGTGCGGCCAGACGGACTCGTACGTCATCCCGGCGTCGCGCGAGCGCCACACGCCGCCGGAGGCGGCGGCGATGTAGAGCTGGTCGTCCACCCTCGGGTCGAGCGCGATGTCGACCACCCGACCGCCGATGTTGGTCGGACCGAAGAAGTCCCACCGCTGGTTGGCCAGGGCGCGGTAGGCGCCCCGGGTGCGACCGAAAAGGCCGTTCGCCTCACCTCGGGCGCGGACGTACTTGGCGGCGGACAGTTCCCTGCTGCCGTCGCTGAGCCGCTGCGAGGTCATCCACTCCGCGGGCAGCTCCATCGGACCGGTGGGCATGCTGGTGGCCAGCGACTCCTGGCCGGTGGAACGGGTGTCGCGGGCGGGTGCGGCCGAGGCCGCCAGTGCGCCGGTGGCGAGCAGTGCCAGGGTCGCTGTCACCGCCGTACCGTGGCGATATCGGGCGAGTCCAACCTTCATGCGGTCTCCTCTGTCCACACTGGAGTGCGGGCCGACCTCCGGGCCGGCGTGTGGCCAGGCTAGACAGCCGTACCGATCAAGGTCAATGAGGGCATCGAGGGCAATGGCCGGCGCCGGCCCCACCACGCACGCCGCCGCGCTCCCAGTACGGGGACACCGAGCGGTCAGCCGCAGGCAGCCGCCCGGTCCAACAGCAGCGCCCGTTCGCGCTCGTTCCTGGTCATCTCCGCCGCCCGCGCGAACTCGGCCCTCGCCTCCGCGCGCCGCCCCAGCTTGGCGAGGAAGTCGCCGCGCACGCTCGGCAGCAGGTGGTAGTGGCGCAGCGCCGGCTCGGCGAACAGCGGCTCGAGCACCGCCAGGCCGGCCGCCGGCCCCTCGGCCATCGACACCGCCACCGCCCGGTTCAGTTCCACCACCGGCGACGGGGCCAGCTCGGCCAGCCGGGCGTAGAGCACGGCGATCCGGGCCCAGTCGGTCTCCTCCGCCGTCCGGGCCCGGGCGTGACACGCGGCGATGGCGGCCTGCAGGGTGTACGTCCCCCCGCCGAGCGCCTCGGCCTTCTCCAGGGCGGCCAGCCCCCGGGTGATCAGCAGCCGGTCCCAGCGTCGCCGGTCCTGCTCCAGCAGCAGGATCGGTGCACCCGTCGGACCGGTCCGGGCGGCGGTACGCGACGCCTGGATCTCCAGCAGGGCGACCAGGCCGTGCACCTCGGGCTCGGCCGGCATCAGACCGGCCAGGATCCGGCCGAGCCGCATCGCCTCCTCGCAGAGCGCCGGACGCAGCCAGTCGTCCCCCGCCGTCGCGGAGTAGCCCTCGTTGAAGATCAGGTAGATGACCTCCAGCACCGATCCCAGCCGCTCGGTACGGTCGGCACCGACCGGCAGCTCGAACGGCACCCGCGCCTCGGTCAGGGACCTCTTCGCCCGGCTGATCCGTTGACCGATGGTCGGCGACGGCACCAGGAACGCCCGGGCGATCTCCTCCGTCGTCAGCCCGCCGAGCAGCCGCAGCGTCAGCGCGACCCGGGCCTCGGCGGAGAGCACCGGATGACAGGCGGTGAAGATGAGCCGCAGCAGGTCGTCGGCGATCGGCTCCTGCTCCAACACCGCGTCGAACTCGGTGGTCTCCGCCGCTTCGGGAAGGGCCAGATCGGGAAGGTGGCGCTCGAACCGCTCCCGGCGCCGGATCTGGTCGATGGCCCGGCGCTTGGCGGTGGTCGTCAGCCAGGCGCCGGGGTTGCGCGGGACGCCCTCGGACGGCCACTGTTCCAGGGCCGCGACAAGGGCGTCCTGCGCCAACTCCTCCGCCAGGCCGATGTCACCGACGAGCCGGGCGACGCCGGCGATGACCCGCGCCGCCTCGATCCGCCAGACCGCCTCGATCGCCTGATTCGTCTCCGTGGCCACCGGCCCAAGATAGCGCTGCGCGGACCGACACTCCGCGGCCTATCCCCAGGTCGTCGAGGTGAGGACGGGGCGACGTCGCTAGGCGAAGTCGGAGACTTCGGCGACCCGTCGGATCTCGATCTCGACCTTGTCGAACAGCTCCCCGAACCGGGTCGCCCACTCGACCGCCTCGGCCTGGTCACGCACCTGGAGGATGGCGAACCCGGCGATGACCTCCTTCGCCTCGGCGAACGGGCCGTCGACCACCGTCGTCTTGCCCTCCTTGACGCTGACCTTGGCGGCGCCGTCCGCGGTCGGCCGCACGCCCTCGCCCGCGAGCAGCACCCCGGCCTTGTTGGCCTCCTCCAGGAAGGCACCCATCCGGCCCATGAACTCCGGGGTCGGCGCCCAGGCCGCCGGGTCCTTGTCGTCCAGCTTGTGCATCAGCATGTAGCGCATCGTCGCTCCCTTGATCCTGCGGTCACCGTATCGGGCCGTTGACCAGCCTTCACCAACGCGTCGAACGGCCGGCGACGGTTTCGACAGGGCCGGAGAAATTTTTTTGACTCGGGCCGCCAGGACCGGCCCCCGGGGCGTTGTCGCTGGTCAGGGCCTCGGCGGCCCGGCACGGACCACGGCCGGAGGGAACTCAGCCACCGCCGTGCAGCGCCCGCTGGAACGCCTCCGCGACCCGGGCCAGGTGTTCGCCGTACGCCGGGTCGGTCGGCAGGTACGTCACCACGCGCCCGTCCCGGCGGTCGGTCAGCCAGCGATGGGCGCTCCACTCCTCCCGCTGGGCGGTGTTGATCATGCGGAGGATGGCCGGACGGTAGACCAGCCGGGTACGCCAATTTCCCACGTACTTCGCCCTGATGTGCGCGGTCACCGGCTGGGCGCGGCGGTGGGCGTACCCGATCACGGTGACCGTTTCGTGGCCCATGCCGGCGAAGCCGCCGACCACGTGCAGCTTCGCCCCGGCGGGAAAGATCTTCTGACTGCGGAACTCCGCGTTCGGCCCGTCCGGCTGGTACGGGTAGGGCAGCAGGGTGCCTATCAGGCACCACTCCGGCAGCCACTCCTGGCCGTGGCGGTCCCGGGTCCGGTGCTCGTCGGCGCCGCCGGTGTCCCTCCCGCCGGCAGCGTCAGCCGCCACTGCGGAACTCCGGCAGTCCGGCGTCGTCGGAGTCCGGTCCGACCACGGCGGTCAGTGCGGTCCCGTCCGCGCAGAGCGCGGTGGCGCGGAGGTACATCCGGTGCTGCCCGGCCCGGAGCAGCACCTCCGACTCGAAGATCTCGTCCTCGACGTTCAGCACCTCGACATCGGTCCGGCCCTGGTAGTGGGCCCGGACGTCCAGCGGGGTCATCCGGACGGTCGCCTCGACGGTGGTCAGCGCGCCCTGCGGCACGGCCGAGGTCACCCGGGCCCCGTCCGGCAGCACCAGGCCGGTCACCTCGGCGCCGGCCCCGGTCCCCTCGCCCATCGGCACCCGGTCACAGCTCGGCAGGTTGGCCAGCATCGCCTGCCCCCGGTCACCGGGGGGCGTGGCGCCGTCACCGGAACCGCCGCCGCAGCCGGCGAGTCCGAGTAGGGCGACGGCGACCAGACAGACCCGGGCTCTCATCGGAGCAGGATGGCACGCCGCGCGCGACACCCGCCAGCACCGGAGGGGGGCGGACTCAGCGCAGCACCCGCCAGCGCCGGACCACGAACAGCTGCGCCGTGATGATCGCCGCGCTGATCACCATCAGGACGATCGTGATCAACGCCCCGTACGCGAACCCGGAGAACTCGAAGGCGTGATCGAAGATGTAGACCGGCAGGTACTGGGTGGCGTTCGCGGGGCGACCGTCGGTGAGCACGTACGCCGGCACGAAGTTGACCTGCAGGGTGAGGATCGTGTCCCGGACCGCGAGCAGTACCAGCACCGGGGCGAGCAGCGGCAGGGTCAGCCGGCGCAGCTGCCCGAACGGCCCACAGCCCTCCAACGTCGCCGCCTCGTAGAGCCGCCCGTCGAGCATCCGGCGGGCCGCCAGGACGACCAGGAAACCCTCCCCGATCGGAAAGAGCAGCATGATCACGACTCCGATCCGGGCCGTGGTCGGTTCGGCGAGCCAGGTGAACCCGGGATGGCCGACCAGCCCGAGAAGCTGGTTCATCGGGCCGTACAGCGGGTTCAGCACCCAGAGGAAGAGCACCGCCAGGGCCACGTCCGGGATCACCGTCGGCAGGTAGACGGCGGCCCGGAACCACCGCCCACCCGGCCTCGGCGCGGCGAGCAGCAGCCCGAGCCCGATCGCGGACAGCAGTCGCAGCGGCACCGAGACCGCCACGTGGAACAGGGACGCCTCCAGGCTGTCCAGGAAGAAGTCGTCGGCGAGCAGCCGGCGTACGTTCGCCAGGCCGGTGAACCGGGGATCCCGGGTCAGCCCGGTGTGGTCGGTGACCGCGTACCCGAAGGTGAGCAGTGCGGGGACCACGATCAGCAGCGCGACCGCCACACCGTACGGGGCGAGGAACGCCCAGCCGGTGAGGGGGCGACGCACCCGTGCGGAGGTCACCGGCGGAGCCCGGTCTCGGTGTCGAAGCGGTGGATCCGGTCCGGGTCGGGGCGCAGCCGCAACCGGTCCCCGGCACCGACACCCGGGCGGGGGCCGGTCCGGACCGCCAGCCGGATGTCGTCCCCGCACCGGGTCAGCAGGATCGCCTCGCTGCCCAACGGCTCCACCGCCTCGACCGTCACCTCGACCGGCCCCTCCGGGTCGACCGCCAGGTCCTCCGGCCGTACCCCGACGGTGGTGTCGGACGTCGCCCCGAACACGCCGCCGCCGGGGACCAGGTTCATCGGCGGGCTGCCGAGGAACCGGGCGACCACCAGGTCGGCCGGCTCGTCGTACACCTGCTGGGGTACGCCGACCTGGCGTACCCGGCCACCGTCCAGCACCGCCACCCGGTCGCCGAGGGTCATCGCCTCCGCCTGGTCGTGCGTGACGTGCACCATTGTCGTACCGAGTGCCCGGTGCATGGCGAGCAGATCGGCCCGGGTGCTGAACCGCAGCTGGGCGTCGAGGCTGGCCAACGGTTCGTCGAGCAGGTAGACGTTGGGCCGGCGTACCAGCGCGCGGGCCAGGGCGACCCGCTGCCGCTGCCCGCCGGACATCTGGTCGGGATACCGGTCGAGCAGGTCGGCGATGTCGAGTCGCGCGGCGGCGTCCCGGACCTGCCGCGCCGCCTCGGCCCGGGGAACCCGCCGCACCTGCGGCCCGAAGAGCAGGTTGTCGCGCACGGTCAGGTGCGGATAGAGCGCGTAGTCCTGGAAGACCATCGCCACCGCCCGCCGGTGCGGCGGCACCCGGCCGACGTCGACCCCGTCGACCAGGACCCGCCCCTGGTCCGGCCGGTCCAGGCCGGCGATCAGCCGCAGCACCGTCGACTTGCCGGAACCGGAGGGACCGACCAGGGTCAGCAGTTCGCCGGGGCGGACGACCAGGTCCAGGCCGTCGAGGGCGGTCACCCGGCCGTACGTCTTCGTCAGCGACTCCAGCCGGATCTCCCCCGCCGGCTCCGCGTTCGCCCCGACCGGGCGGTCACTCACCGGACCGGTTCCTGGAACAACGGTCGGATCCGCTCCTCGATCTGCCGCAGCCCCTCCTCCCGGCCGATCCGGCCGTAGAAGACCTCCTCCAGCAGCGCGTCGGTCTCCTTCTCCACCCGCGACCAGCCGGCGGTCCGGGGCGTGGCCCGCAGCTGCGGCTCCGCGTCGAGGTAGACCTGGGCGGAGCGTGGCGGCAGGCTCGGGGAGAGGAAGACGTCGGAGCGGGCGACGTCGAGCCGGGACGGCACGGTACGGCCGGACTCGGCGAGGATCCGCTGCCCCTGCGCCCCCATCGCGAACTCGATGAACCGCCAGGCACCGGTGTGGTCCGGCCGGCCCGCGCTCATGCAGTACGCGTCACTGTGCAGGATCGACGCCGGTACGCCACCCGGCGCGACCGGCAACGGCGCCACGTCCCACTCGAAGCCGGAGATGGTCCGCAGGGTGGGAACCGCGACCCGACTGTTCAGGTACATGCCGAGTGTGCCGCGCAGGAACCGGGCCTCGCTCGACTCGCTCTGCTCCTCGGCGTCCGGCGGCACCACACCGTGCACCAGTTGCAGGTCCAGGAACCAGTCGACGGCCTCGCGGGTCGCCGGCGGTGCGGTCAGGGTCAGGGTGCTGGGCCGCTCCGGGTGGTCAACGAGGTCACCACCGTTGGACCAGACGAACGGCGCGAGCCGGGGCACCGACGGCTCCACCCCGACCCCGTACGTCCCGCCGCCGGTCAGCGTCTTCGCCGTGGCGAGGAAGTCGTCCCAGGTCCAGCCGGCCTTCGGCGGCGTGATCCCCTTCGACCGGAACATCGTCGTGTTGTAGTAGACGACAAGCGAGGAGAGGTTCTGCGGCAGGCAGGTCAGGGACCGGCCGTCGAACCGGAAGGCGTCCAGGGCGCGTGGGCTGAAGTCGCCCTCGTCCAGCGCCGTGCTGGCGTCGAGGTAGGACTGGGCGGGTTCGATCACCCCCTGGGCGGCGAACTGCCCGTACCGGCGGTAGTTGAGCAGGAAGACGTCCGGCGGGGTGCCGCCGGCGAACGAGGTGGTGAGCCGGGCCATCAGTTCGTCCTGGGTCGCCACCGGGGAGAGCGTCACGTCCACCTCGGGGCTGGCCTGCTCGAACGCCTCGACCATGGTGCGGTAGCCGGCGATCTCCTCCGCGTCGCCGAAGAGCACCACGGTGATCTCCCGCGACCCGTCCGGGTCGTCGCCCTCGCCACAGCCGGCCAGTGCCCCGGCGGCGAGTACGGCGGCGAGCAGCCCGGCACCCCACCGCCGCCACGGCCGGATCGTCGTCGGTGTGGTCCGGATCGTCATCGGCGTCCTCCAGGTCGCAGTGCCACCAACGGGTTGTCGCTGAGCAGGATCCGCTGCGCCAGCAGGAACACCAGCACGCACGGCAGCGTGGCGAGCACACAGCCGGCCATCAGCAGCGGCCAGTCCGTGGGGTTCAGCAGGCGCAGGAACTGCAGGCCGAGGGCGTACGTGTAACGGTCCCCGCTGTGCAGGTAGAGCAGCGGGTCGATGAAGTTCGCCCAGTGGTACGTGAACGCGAGTACCGCCACCGCCAGCGTCGCCGGCCGGACCTGGGGCAGCGCGACCCGCCGCCACACCGACAGCCACCGGGCGCCCTCCAACCGGGCCGCCTCCAACTGGGAGTCCGGTACGCCGCCGAAACTCCAGGCGTACAGCAGGACGAGAAACGGGCTCACCGCGAGCAGCGCCGGCGCCAGCAGCGGCAGATAGGTGTCGACCACCCCGAGCAGCCGGAACACCTCGAACCGGGTCGCCCACACGGCGGTGACCGGCACCAGCAGCACCACCAGCAGTCCGGTGACCACCCGACGCCGGGCCGCCGGGCCGAGCAGTCGGATGCCGAACCCGGTCAGCGAGGCGACGAGGACGGTCAGCGGTACGGCCAGCGCCACCACCAGCGCCGAGTTCGCCAGATAGCGGAACAACGGCAGCAGCTCGGGCAGGCGCGCGTACGCGTCCAGGGTCGGCGAGGGCGGCAGGATCTCGAGCGTGCGGGGCGGCGGCAGGCCGGTGGGTCGGAGCGAGCCGACCACCATGAACCACAGTGGTGCGGCGAAGACGGCGGCGAAGAGCGCCGGTACCAGGAACCGCCCGATCCAGCGGGGGAACGCGGTACGGACCTGGGCGCCCCGCACGTCGGCGTCCTCCTCGACTCCGCACCCATGGCGCGGCGACGTGCCCCGTCCGTCGACGGTCCGCCCGTACCGGGAGGTCCCGCCCGTCACCGCTCGGGCGCCCATCTTACGCAGAAGATCGACAGGTCCGTCCAGTGTCGTCGGCGCCGATCCGGGGTGGGCGGCCGCGATCACGGGGCGACCGCCCGGTCAACTGCTCGGGTCGGCGGCCCAGTCGGCCGGGATGAACTCGTCGGGCGCCTGCAGGACCCGCAGCATGCGTTGCCGGATGCTCTCGTGCATGATCGGCCCCCAGGGGAACCGGTTGGGGAAGTGCACGATGTTCGCGAAGACGTTCGCCGGGCCGTCGTTGCGCTCCAGATACTGGATCGCGGCCTGGGTGCAGACGTAGTCGGCGTACGCCATCGCCTGGTGGGCGGCGGTGCTGAGGCGTTCGGTGCCGGGCTGGTGTCGCAGGTACGGCTCGTACCAGGGCAGGTCGACGCCGGGCATCGGGGTGGGCTGGGACTGCAGGTCGTCCGCGAGCGCGATCGGCAGCGGGTCGTGTTCGATCCCGTTGGCTTGGGCGAGCATGTGGGCGCCGGCCAGCACCCCGGCCGGCTCGGCGAAGTCCACGAGCTGCTGCCGGGCGATCACCATGTGCTGGTTGATCAGGTAGTACCGGTCGAAACACAGCGGGTCGTCCGGTACGTCGAACGCCACCTCGGCCAGCGCCTCCACCCGGTCGGTGCGGCCCCGGTCGTTGTAGTACGTGACCAGCCAGCTCAACGCCTTTGTCACGTACTGCGGATCACCGCTGGCCCGGGCCTGTGCCATCGCCTCCCGGGCCCGCTCGTGCTCGCCCTCCCGGTCGTGGTGCAGACCGAGGTGGAACCAGGCGACCGGGCTGTAGCCGCGGCGGTTGGCGTTGGCCAGTTTCCGCCACAGCACGACGGCCGCCGGGTACTCCCCCTCCCGGTTCAGGTGGGCGGCGAGCAGCAGCCTCGCCGCCGGACTGTAGATCGGGTGGTCGCCGTCGACCGTGATCCGCAACGCGGGCACGCTGTCCCGCAGCGGGTGCCGGGCCTTCGGCACGGCCCGGGCCAGCGCCAGCAGGAAGGCGCCCTCCGTCCGGTACGGTGCCCGGGGATCGGGGTCGGCGTCGACGAGCCGCCGCAACTGGTCGGCGGCCGAGTCCCGCTCACCGGTCAGCAGCAGTTCGAAGGCGTCTCGGCAGACCGCGGCGCGCCGGATCCGTTCGGTGGACATCAGCTGCCTCCACACGGTCATATCCGCAGTGGTCATCCCTAATCCCAAGGAACCACACCCTAGCCGCGACAACCACTACCGACCGGTTCGCCACCACTGTCCACCCGGGTACATCTACTCTCCGGCTCACCGTCACGTTCGGTGACGAACCCCTCGGCCACCCACCGAGGTACGTCCTGGACACGCCGTTCCGGTCGGCCGCGTTCCGGGACCCGCTCGCGTTCCGGCCACACCGACTATGATCGACTGCCATCGTTCCGAACCGATCGCGGGAGTGGCCATGTCCGAACGGGATCCTGCCCTGGCCGGTATCGACACATCGCAGATGAGCCACGCTCGCGCGTACGACTACGTGCTGGGCGGCAAGGACAACTTCGCGGTGGACCGGGAGGCCGCGGCGCAGGTCATCGCGCTCGCCCCCGATCTGCCGGCGCTCGGCCGCGCCCAGCGGCGGTTCCTGCTGCGGGTGACGCAGATGTGCACCGAGGCGGGGATCCGCCAGTTCCTGGACATCGGTGCGGGCATCCCCACCCGGCCCAACGTGCACGAGAGCGCCCGGTCCATCGCCCCCGACGCCCGGGTGGTGTACGTCGACAACGATCCGATCGTCTTCATGCACAACCGGGCGCTGCTGGCCGACGAGGACGGGGTGGCCTCGATCCAGGCGGACGTCCGCCAGCCGCGGCAACTGCTCGACGACCCGCGGGTACGGCAGTTGATCAACTTCGACGAGCCGGTACTGCTGCTCTTCATCGGGCTGTTCCACCTGGTCACCGACCGGGAGGATCCGGCGGCGCTGATCGCCGAGTTCCGCGACCGGCTGGCTCCGGGCAGCTACGTCTGCGTCTCCCAGTTCTGCAGCGACGGTAGCGATCCGGCCGCCCGGGCGAAGCTGGAGGAGATCTCGGTGAACTCGCCGGCACCGATGACGTTCCGGCCCCGGGACGCGATCGAGCGGTTCTTCGACGGTCTTGAACTGCTGCCACCGGGCGTGGTCGACGTGCAGCAGTGGTGGCCGGACGAGACGGCACCGCCGACCATGCTGAAGGTGGCGGCCGGCGTCGGCCGGAAACGCTAGCTCCTTCCGATCGACCCGGTGCACGCGGGCGATGTGTCGGTGGCGGCTCTTATCCTCGGCGGCCATGGGCAGCGAGACAGAGACGTACGGCTATCGCGGCGCCTCGGCGCTGCTGGACCACCGGCTGGTGCTGCAGACCGCCGGCGGACGGACCGTACAGGGGCCGGCGGCGCATCCGCGCTTCTTCACCGGCTTCGCGGTCGATCCACGGCCGACCGCCGCCGGGCTGGTCGTTCTCGCCGACCTGGCCCGGACGGACTTCCGCCGGTCCCGGCAGTCCCTCGACGGCACCTGGCGCGGCTACCGGGACCCGGTGGTGACCGGCGACGGCGAGCGGCTGCGTTTCGAGGCGCTCTCCGGCTGCTGCGGCGGGTACGCCCGACTGGACCTGCTCCCGTCGGCGCTCGACGGCCAGTGGCTCGGCCGGGGCACCACCAACGTCGACATCAACCCGCCGCTGTACACCGCGCTGACCCGGGTCGGCGCCGGTGACCCGCTGCGCCTCTCGGTCGGCCCGGACGACCTGACCGTCGCCACCCTGGACGGTGCCGTGGTGGAGAAGCGGGTCCCGCTGCCGCAGCGTTGGCTGCGTGGGCTGGCCGAGGTGCCCGCGGTGGCCGCCGGGTTCGAGTTGCGGGCCGAGTTGCCGGCCGCCGAGGCGCACGCGTTCCTGCAGCGGCTGCCGGTCCGGGGCGGCGCCGAGGTGCGCTGGCTGATGCCGGTCGGCCGCTCGCTGCGTGCCGGCGCCGCACCGCTGCCCGGCGCCGTCTGCCTGGCCGCCCCGCATCGCCTCGCCGTGCTCCGTCCACTGCTGCGGTTCGCCAGGGCGTTGCGGCTCTACGGGCCGACGGCGCGGGCCGGCAGCCCGGCGCTGTGCAGCGGATGGGAACTGGATCTCGGCATGATGCGTTTCTGGCTGATGCTCTCCCCGGCCACCAACCGGGGCTTCTCCGGCGAGGGCCGACTGCTCGACGCCCTGGCCGGCGGCGCTCCCCCGGCACCCGACGCCGTTCCGCCACCGCAGGGCGGGGCCTCCGAGGCCAGCCACACCGGGGCGGCCGGCGGCACCGGGGACGTCGCCGGGCTGGCGCGTGCCGTCGGCGACGCCGACCTGGTCGGCGGGCTGCTCGGCTGGGAGCCCACCGTCGACGTCGCGGAGGTCGCGGCCCGATCCGGGCTCACCCCCGACCGGGTACGCGCCGCGCTCGCCGTACTGGCCGGCTCCGGCCAGGTCGGATACGACTGTGCCGAGGTCGGCTACTTCCACCGCGAGCTGCCGTACGCCCCGGAGCGGGTCGCCACGTTGCATCCGCGGCTGACCGCCGCCCGGGCGCTCGCCGGCGCCGACACGGTCCGCCGGCGGGGCGACGACCTGGAGGTGGTCTCCGGCGACCGGAGCTATCTCGTGCACCGGACCGCCGACGGTCGGCTGGGCTGCACCTGCCCCTGGTGGTCGGCGCACCGGGGCGGCCGGGGGCCCTGCAAGCACGTGCTGGCCGCGACCATCACCGAACCCACCCTGACCGGAGGAGCACGATGACCCTCGACGGCGACCAGCTCAGCAAGCTGATCTCCGGGGCGGATCCGGGACGGGTCGCGGACGTGCTGGTCGAGCTGCCCGAGTCGACCCGACGCGACCTGGCCGGCGCGGTCCGGGAGCATCTGGCCAGGCTGGACCGGGGCTGGGAAGACCTGGGGCGCGAGCGAGCCGCGTTGCTGGTGGCCGGCGCCGGCTGCCTGCCCACCACCGCCGACGTGGTGGGCTGGCTGCGCCGCCCCGACCTGAACGGGGCGTGGTACCAGGTCACGCCGGTCGACCAGGTGGTCCGGGTGCTCCGCGCGCCCGGCCGTCCGGCGATCGCCACCGTCGCCCGACGGTTCGCCGACGGGATACGGATGGCGACCCTGGAGCGGCAGTGGTCGATGGCGTACGCGCTGCTGAACGCGTCCGGCGTCGGTCCCCGGGTGAGTGATCCGCTGGTCCGGGGCTGGGTGCGGTACGCCCTGCGGGGCGGCCGGCCGGACGTCCAGTGGTCCGACGGGTGGCTGCCGGTGATGGTGCCGCAGATGTTCGAGGTGGACGGGGTCGGCGCCGAACTTCGCGAGAAGGACGTGGCGACCCTGCTCGACCTGTGCCGCCAGGGGCGGATCGACCGGGCGGATCTGCTCACCGGTTGCCTGCACCGGATGCGGGCCGGTGACCGGCCCACCCCGATGCGGCAGATCGTCTCCCTGCACAACCAGCTCGAACCGACCCTGGACGAGGCGGCCGCGCACCACCGGGAATACCTGGGAGTGCTCTCCAGCCCGCACCAGCAGGTGGCCGAGACGGCGCAGCGAACGCTGCGGGCACTCGACGACGTCGGCCGGCTGCCGCTCCCGGCCCTGGTCGAGGCCGGCACGGTGATCCTGCTCCGGCCGGAGAAGAAGCTGGTCCGTGCCCAGCTGGCCTGGCTGGACCGGGCGGCCCGGCGGGAGCCCGGCCGGCGGCCCGAGCTCTGCGCCACGCTGGCCGTCGGGTTGGGCCATCCCGCCGTCGACCTCGCCGAGCGGGCGCTGACCGTGCTGGCCCGGCACCTGCCGGGGGCCGGCGAGTCCGGCGCGGAGGCGCTGCGCGCGGCGGCGGCGGGGCTCACCGGCGACCTGGCCCGTCAGGCGTACGACCTGCTCGGTGTGGCGCCGCCCGCGCCGGTGGCCGCCGCCGACCCGCTGCCCACCGCCGGGCCGCCCAGCTGGGAAGTCGAGCCGGCTCCGCCGCCGGTCGCCTCGGTCGGTGAACTGGCCGGCGAGGTGAGCCGGCTGCGTCGGGAGTGGACCGACCCGGTGCTGCTGGAGCGGGTGTTGGCCGGACTGGTCCACTGGTTCCGGGTCGACCGGGCCGGCCTCGTCGCCGCGTTGGCCCCCGACGCTCCCCCGTGGAACGGCCCACCCTGGAACGTGCTGCGCGCGGTGGTCGGCCGGGACGACCCGGAAACCGACCCCCGGGTCAATCCCGTTTCGCCGGTCGCCGAGCCGGCACCGAGGGTGCTCCTCCATCGCCGGCTGGCCGAACTCGCCGCCCGGTTCCGGGCCGACACCCCGCCTCCGGCGCTGCTCGCCACCCCGGCGGCCGTCAACGGGCAGGTTGATCCCGAGCGGCTGCTCGGGCTGCTGGTGGCGGCCGAGCGGGACGGCTGGCAGCCGGGCGAGGCCGACCTGACCCAGGCGCTGCTGCGGCTTCCCCGGGACGCGTCCACCCCGGCGCTGCGGGCCGCTGCCGCCGTGCTCCGCTCGCCCGCCGGCCGTCGACTGCACCACTGGCTCGACCAGGGTGGCCTGCCCGACCCGGTCGTCGACACCGTGCTGGTGCGCCGCAGGCCCTGCACGCACCGTGGCGGCTCGTACTACGGTTACCGGTGCTGGTGCCTCGACCAGCCGGACTTCCGGCTGGTCACCGAGGTCCGGCCGGCCGCCGCGGAGTGGCCGGTGCCGCCGGACCTGGTCACCCTGCCGGCCGGTGACGCGGCCCGGTACCGGGCCTACGGTGTGCACTGGGCGCCGGAGGATCTCACGCTGTGGCCCAGCGTGCTGCCCTCGCACCGGGAGGTCGCCGCCGCCCACGTCCAGCCGTACGTGGCGCCGAGCGGCGACAGTGACCGCAACGGGGGCACCGAGGCCCTGCCCGCGCTGGCCCGCGGCGACGGCCCGTTCGGCCCGGCGATGGCCCTCTGCCTGGCGTACGGGCTGGCCGCCCGGCGGGACGCCGACCGGTTGCGCGCGGTGGACGCCGTGGTGCTGCTCGCCGGGCGCGGCCAGTTCGACGGCGAACGGCTCGGCCACCTGCTCGGCGACCTGGCCGGCGGCGGTCAGGTGGTGCTGCGTCGGGTGGTCGGTGCGCTCGAGGAGGTGTCCCGGGCCGGTGCCGGAGCCGCCGTCTGGGCGGTCGCGGCCGGTGCCCTGCCCGCCCTGCTGGGACTGGCTGAGCCCCGTCCCGGTACCGCCGACCTGATGACACTGGCCGCCGGGACGGGGATACGCCGGGAGATTCCCGGGGTGGCCGAGGTGGCCGCCCGGACCGGCCGCTCCCGACTGGTCACCGAGGCGCGGCGGCTCTCCCGTACGGTCTCCGGACCCCGGTGACAGCCGGGGTCCGGGCCGCTGCGCGGGTCAGGCCGGAGTCGGGAAGCCGTAGCGGGCGAGGTGCTCCGGATCGGTCGGGTCGATCTGCCGGACCCCCTCGTCGGCGAGCCGCTTGTTGATCTCGTCGAGGTGGTCGCGGACCAGCCGGGCCTCCTCCTCGGTCACCCGCCCGCGGTGTGGCTTGCCGGCGTGCGCCAGGGTGCCGTAGTCGACCCGTTCGGTCTTCCGGGTCGTCTTCGCCGGCCGTACCCGCTCGGCCGTACGCAGCAGCTGTGCCATCGGTACGTCGGTGGCCAACGCGTCGAACTCGCTGGCGGTGAGCACCACCCGTCGGGGTTCGCCGTCGTCCCCACCCTCGTGGATCTCCACGACCGCGACGTCCAGCGCGGCGTCGTCGATGCTCTCGACCTCGGTCGGCTCGGCCTCCAACTGCACCGGCCCGGCGACCAGGTCGGGGTGCTCGAGCACAACAACGCGCACCACCTCGTCGGCGCTCCGCAGCACCTTGCCACTGAAGTCGGAGACGTGAACTGTCCGCTTACCCATGCCTGAGTTTCTCCTGTCCGGGCGGTACGACCAGAGCCAGAAATTACCGGACAGGTGTGCGAACCAACCGCTGGGGCCGGCTCTCCGGGTCGGCACCGGCAATGCCCCACCAGTGCCAACGATAGGTACTCATCACTGCGAGTCCGGCGGGCTAGTGCGAGAGCGGACAGACCGGTAGGGTTGCCCACACATCGGCGATGGCAGCAGTAAACGCCCGTCGGTGCTCTCGGGTTGCCCATGATTGGATGGAAGTTGGCGCAGAATCAGGCCGACCGTGCGAGCCGGCTCCCCGCCTCTGACAATCCCGATCCGGCGCCGGCGTCGAGCAAGCGGCGGGGTCGGCAGCAGTCTCTCAAACGGCGGGTCGTCAGACTGGTCCTGATCCCCAGTGTCGTCGCCATGGTGCTCTGGCTCATCGCCTCCGGTTACCTGGTCTTCCAGGGCTTCTACAACCGTGAGGTGGCCAACGGGGTCCGGCAGGTGTCGATCCCCGCGGTGCCCGCGATGGCCTCGGTGCAACAGGAACGACGGCTGAGCGTCGCCTACCTCGCCCAACCGTCGAACGACCTGCAGGGGCTGCTCGAGCAGCGACGACGGACCGACGAGCTGCTCTCGGCCCTGCGGTCCGCCGCCGACTCGGCGCTGGCCAACGCACCCCAGTCCATCCGGACACGGTGGAACGCGCTCACCGACCAGCTCGACCAGCTGCCGAACGTACGGAGCACGATCGACTCCCGCTCGGCCGGTGGCGAACAGGTCTACGGCTTCTACAACCAGCTCCTGGACGCCGCGACCGGCCTCTTCGACACCCAGGCGCGGGTGGTCCCCGACGTCACTGCGGCCCAGGGTGGCATCGCGGCCACCGAAACCTTCCGGGCCAGCGACCTGATGTCCCGGTCCGCGTCGATCATCGACGGTGCCTACGGCTCCCGCACCCTGAGCCAGCAGAGCCACCTCGAGTTCGTCCGGCTGGTCGGGGCGTACCACTCGGCCCTGGAGAACGTGGCACCACACCTGCAGCCCGACGCCCGCCGGCAGTACGAGGCGATCACGGCCAGCGAGCCCTGGACGCGACTCGTCACGGCGGAGAACGAACTCGTCGGGGCCGGGACGTGGCGTGACGGCGCCCCTCGGGGTCTGTCCGTGAACCGGTCCCGCTGGGAGTCCCTGAGCCGGCAGGTCTCCGACAACCTGATCAATCTCACCGTCGCCCAGGCCGACCAGGTCTCGGCGCAGGCCCTGCGTACCGGTAACAACCAGTTGCTGACCGCCTCGCTCGGCAGTCTGATCGCGCTCTCCATCGCCGTCGCCGCGATCCTGTGGGCGATCCGTCAGTCCCAGGTCCTGGTGGACCGGGCTCTCTCGGTCCGGCTGGCACAGCTGGGCAGGGACGCCGCCGTCGTCGTCGACGAGCGGCTACCGGCGATCATGGAGCGGCTGCGTCGACACGAGAAGGTCGACCTCGATACCGAGCTGCCCAACCAGAACTACGGCAGTGACGAGATCGGTCAGGTCGCCGACGTCATCAACCGGTCGCTGCAGGCCGCGGCGGCGGCTGCGGTGGACGAGGCGAAGACCCGGGCGGCCGGTGTCGCCATGCTGATGGGTGTCGCCCGTCGTCCGCAGCGCCCGCTGCAACGGGGCCTGAAGGTCATCGAGGACCTGCAGAACCGGATCGGCGACGAGAAACTGCTGACCGAACTGTTCGACATCAACCACCAGCTCACCCAGACCCGGCGCTTCCTGGAGAACCTGGTCATCCTGGCCGGTGGGCAGATCGGTCGGCGGTTCCAGAATCCGGTTCCCGTCCGCCGGGTCATGCTGGCCGCGTTCGCGGAGGCCCAGCACTACCAGCGGATCACGCTGCGCAGCGCACCCGACGTGGCGCTGCTGGGGCACTCGGTGGCCGGGACCATCCACCTGCTCGCCGAACTGCTCGACAACGCGCTCGCGTTCTCCCCGCCCGGCACCACCATCTGGGTCACCTGCAACGAGGTCAAGCGCGGCGTCGCGGTGGAGATCGAGGACGCCGGTGTGGGAATGAAGTCGGACGCCCTGGAGCGGGCGAACGAGCTGCTGGCGACCGCGCCCACCCCGGACGTGACGGCACTCAAGGACGGCGCGCAGATCGGTCTGCACGTCGTGGCGGAGCTGGCCAAGCGGGACGGCATCCAGGTCAGCCTCCGCACCTCCGCGTACGGCGGGCTGTTGGCGATCGTGCTGCTGCCTGAGCGGATCATCACCGCGATTCCCGCCGAGGGTGGCGGGGGTCGTGGCGACAAGGGCGCCCGTCGCACCGGAGCGGTGCCGGCGGCCCTCGCCGCCGACGACGCCGGTCGGCACGATCCGCGCCTCGCCGCCACCGCCGTCGCCCCGGGGATCGCGCCGGCTCTGAACGGTGCGGGCCAGGCGGCGCGTAATCCCCACACTGGCGAAGGACGACGACCTGACCGCGCGGGCGGCACGATGAACGACCAGCGACCGATCAACCCGCAGGCCACCAACGGATCCGGCGTTCCCCGGCAGCGGGAGTCGGCCGAGGTCCGGACGGTCGAGGGCGGGCTGCCCGTCCAGCGGCCCACCGGTCCGGGTGCGGCGGGCGTCGCCGGCCCGCCGCCGGCCGGTCCGCAGCCCGGCGGGGGGCCGTGGGTGGGTGGCGGCGCGGCACCGGGTAGCCGGCCGCCGGCCGCCGCCGCGCAGACGGCCGCTCCGCAGACGAACCGGCCGCAGGACGCCGGACGACAGACCATCGAGCCGCAGGACGCCGGGCCGCAGACGACCCCGCCGCCGGCCGCCGGGCCGGAGGCCGGCGCGGGCACACCCGCCGCCAGCCGGCCGCCGCTGCCGCACCGGCAACCGCAGCAGCATCTTGTCCCCCAGCTCCGCGACGAGAGCCCGGCGGGTACCGGCTCACCCGGCGCGGGGCCGGCCCGGTCCCCCGAGGAGGCCCGCAGCCGGTTCACGCAGTACCAGCGGGCGTGGGCGGCCGGGCGGACGGCGGACACCAAGGAAACCGCAACCATTGATGATCAAGGCAGGAAAGCGTGACCAACGGCAAATCGCACAATGACCTGACCTGGATGTTGGACGGTCTTGTAGAGATTCCCGATGTCGTTTATGCGGTTGTCCTCTCCACGGACGGGTTGGTTGTCCAGAAGTCCACATCGCTTCCGCGCGACGACGCGGAGTTGCTGGCCGCCGGCGCCTCGTCGCTGCACAGCGTCGCCGCCGGCATGGGCCGGCGCTTCGACAGCGGCCCGGTCCAACAGGTCATCATCGAATATCAGGGGCAGACCCTGTTCGTCGCCGCCGCCGGCAAGAACGCCCGGCTCGCCGTGGTCTGCGAGCAGAGCGTGGACATGGGTACGGTCGCCTACGAGATGAGCCGGCTGGTCACCCGGATCGGCGAGTACCTCGGCTCCGAGGTGCGTTCCGTCGCCTCGATGGTGAACGGCCAACCCGGGCATCTGCCATGACCCATGACGCCTGGGACGGCGACGACGAGGCAGAGGCAGGACGACTCGTTCCGTTGTACATCCTCGTGAACGGCCGGACGAGTCCCCGGAACACCAACCTCGACCTGGCCACCCAGGTCATCGCCCGACCGGCCGACACGAGCCGCCTCGAGCCGGAGTACCGGGACATCGTCAACCGCTGTCTGAGCTGGATCTCGATCGCCGAGATCGGCGCCTACCTGCACCGCCCGCTCACCATCACCAAGGTGATGGTCGACGTGCTCCTTGATCAGGGCTACCTGGGCATCGGGTCTCCGGCTCAACAGCGGATCGCGGACCGCCGGCTGTTGGAGACAGTTCTCGCTGGTCTCGAAAGACTCTAAGACAAGAGGGACTGATAGAACGTGGATCGTACATCGGTCAAGGTCGTCGTGGCGGGCGGCTTCGGCACCGGCAAGACCACCCTGGTCGGATCGGTCAGCGAGATCCCACCCCTGACCACCGAAGAGGTTCTGACCCAGGCCAGTGTCGGTGTCGACGACATGACCGGCGTCGAGGACAAGACGAACACCACGGTCGCGTTGGACTTCGGGCGGATCACCATCGCGCCCGACGTGGTGCTCTACCTGTTCGGCACCCCGGGCCAGGACCGGTTCTGGTTCATCTGGGACGAGTTGGCCCAGGGTGCGGTGGGTGCGATCGTGCTGGTCGACACCCGGCGGCTCGGTACGAGTTTCCCGGCCATCGACTACTTCGAGCGGCGCGGCATACCCTTCGTCGCCGCGGTGAACCGGTTCTACGGCGAGTGCCTGTACACCGAGGACGAGATCCGCTCGGCGCTGGAGCTGGATCCCGCCGTGCCGCTGCTCTGGTGTGACGCCCGGGACCGGGCGTCCAGCAAGCAGGCCCTGATCGAACTGGTCCGGCACGCGCTGGCCCGGCTCCCGGTCGCCGGCTGAGCACGGTTCCGCCCGGTCCTGGTGCCGGCGCGGTGGCGTCCGTGCCGGCACCAGGACCGGGAGAAGCGTTCGGCGGGGCCGGTGCCACGCACGGGCCCGGCGGAGCCGCAGGGTTATCCGGCGACGCGCTCCGGTGTCGCCGGGGCCAGCCGCACCTTGAAGTGCCGCAGCAGGGGCGGTGACGAGACGATCCGGTAGCCCTGGACCCGCTCGGGATCCTTGGCGATGTCGGCCAGGACCGCGGCGACGTACTCGAAGTGCTCGTCGGTGTAGACCCGGCGCGGGATGGCCAGCCGGACGAGTTCGAAGCGCGCCGGGGTGACCAGCCGGTGCCGCTCGTCCATCCGGCCCAGATAGAGCGACCCGAGTTCGGCGCAGCGGATTCCTCCGTCGAGGTACAGCTGGCAGCCGAGGGAGTGGCCGGGGAACTCCTGCGGCGACAGGTGTGGCAGGAGCCGGCCGGCGTTGAGGTACAGGGCGTGAATGCCGGGCGGCTGGACCGTGTCCACCCCCGCGTCGTTGATCATTCGCGCGAGCCGGGCGGTCGCCGCCGCCCTGGCTCCCAGGTACGCCGGGTCGACCACCTCCCGCAGCCCCTGCGCCAGACGCTCCAGGTCGTGGCCGGCCAGTCCGCCGTAGGTGGAGAAGCCTTCGGTGGCGATCAGGTTCGCCTCGCACGCGGCGTGCAGGTTGTCGTCGCGCAGTCCGATGAAGCCGCCGATGGCCGACAGGCCGTCCTTCTTGAGGCTGACCACGCAGCCGTCGGCGAGCGCGAAGGCCCGGGCGGCGATCTGCCGGGGTGTCCAGTCCCGGTACGCCGGCTCCCGCTGGCCGACCAGCCAGGCGTTCTCGGCGAACCGTGCGGCGTCCAGGAAGAACGGCACCCGGTGACGGCCACACAGCTCGCGGACGGCCTCCAGGTTCGCCATCGAGACCGGCTGTGCGCCGAGGCCGTTGTTGGTGATGGTCATCAGGACCAGTCCGACCCGGTGCGCCTCGGGTCCGGTCAGCACCCGCTCCAGTGCGGCGAGGTCGATGTTGCCCTTGAACGGGGCCGGGTCGTCCAGGTCGGCGGCCTCCGGGCAGGGCAGGTCCCGGGGCTCGGCCCCGGCCAGCGTCACGTTGGCGTGGGTGGTGTCGAAGTGGGTGTTGCTGATGCAGAGCTGCCCGGGTTTCAGCAGGCCGCCGAAGAGCACCCGCTCGCCGGCCCGGCCCTGGTGGACCGGCAGGATGTGCGGATATCCGGTGAGGTCGCGTACCTCGTCGAGGAACCGGAACCAGGATCGGGCACCGGCGTAGGACTCGTCGCCGAGCGCGGCCGCCGCCTCCTGGGCCGCCGAGGTCGCCCCGGTGCCCGAGTCGGAGAGCAGGTCGATGGTGATCTGGTCGGCGCGCAGGTTGAACGGGTTGTAGCCGGCGTCCGCGAGGGCCTGCCGACGTTCCTCCGCGGTGAGGAACGGGATCGGTTCGACCACCTTGATCCGGTACGGCGGCAGGGTCACACGCGGATGGACGGACACAACTCGCTCCTCGTATCTCAGGTGTTGTCCGGGCTGGGATCGGCCGCCCGGCCGCGCCGTCGGGTCACCGGTCAGCCGCAGGTGGCGGGGACGCGGTGGGCGGACCCGGTACGCCTCGGCGGAGAGGTATACCGTCACCCCGGGTCGGGGCGGTCCCATTCGCAGCGACACGTGGGCGATCAGCCCGACGCCGTCGCGCAGTGGTCGTGGTGTCACCGCCGCGATCGCCCGGTCGAGCTGGGCGCTGTCGAAGCCGTACCGGGTGAGCAGGGTCGCCACCCGGTCCCGGGCCTCCTCGTCGTCGCTGACGTAGCTCCGGATCGGCACGTAGAGGCTGTATCCGACCGGTCGGTCGGCGTCGCCGGTGAAGGTGTAGCTGCCGACCAGCGGTCGGCCGTCGAAGGGACCGGTGCGTCCGCCGGCGACGGCGCAGAACTCGGCGAGTTCCGTGGCGTCGACGCCGTCCACCACGCCGGCCGCCCGGGCCACGTCCCGCACCTGGGCGCCGTGATGGCTCAGATAGAGCTTGACGCGGGCGTGCGGCCGGTCGTGCAGGTCCAACGCGAAGAAGGTCAGCCGGTCCCGACGGCCCAGCTCGCCGGGGCGCACGCCGTGGTCCAGCAGGTTCCGGTACGACGTGCCGAGGCCGAGCCGGTGCAGCGCCTCCGCCACCAGGTCCGGCGCCCGGTCGACGCCTTGGACCTCGGGGTTGAGGTAGACCTTGAACTCCGGTCGCCGACGGTGCCGGAACACCAGCGAGTGCCAGAGCGCGAACTCGCCCTGCGGCTGGTCGGTCGTGAACAGGTCCCGGACCAGCTCCATCCGGGACGTGGAGAGTCCGAACCGACGTGCCTGGCTGTCGAGGAACCCGTAGCCGGCGGTCTGGTTCGTCCGTACGTCGGGTGGCGAGCCCAACGCCTCCGCCAGGATCCGCAGCGTCGGCGGCTCTCCCTGGTTGAACGCGAGGGAGAACTCGACGGGGGTGTGGTCGTCGGCCACATCGGACGGCCAGGCCGGCGGCTCGGACAGTGGGCGCGGACCGGCGGGTCCGAGGATCTCCGCCAGCAGCTCGAGAGGGGCTCCCGGGTCGATCCCGGCAACCCCGGACAGGCGGACCAGTTGGCCGCTCAGATGCTCGGCAAGAGACAAGCCACCCATTACCTCTCCCTCTCGCTCGAACCGGCTCGCCACCGCGTCAGAAACACCGCGACCGGTCGCGCGTGACGCGGGACCGGTCCGTCACCCCACCTCGTCGTCGCCGAACCGGCCCGGTGCGGAGTACGTTGCTTCCGTCAAGTGGGACATTGCTGGCAGACCACTCGGTGGAGGCGACGCCGCTCATTTCTCACACATCGTGTGTGTCCTGTCAGGACATGTCGAGTGAGACAATGATCACGAATGAGGGCGCATCATCTCGGACAGTGAGCGCGCATCAGCTTGATCACCCAAAGTATTCGATCAAGGCCTACCGAGGTGCGCGGACACGATCTTGGTTGCACGGAGCGCGATCACCGGTCCGGTACCGACGCTCACCCAGCGCGAACCCGGGCCGATGACGACGAAACAGCGACGTTTGACAGCAGGTACCGAGTGGTCTAGAAGGGACTTCCCGCGATACCGCCCGGCCGGTCACGCCCCCTGAACCACCGGCGAAGTGCCCACCCTCGGCACGCCGAGCGACCCCTGTCGACCTGGTCAACGTACGTCGGCGGGCCCGAGCCGGTCGTCGTCGCCGAATCCCTGCCGCCGACGCGCCCGGTGTGCGCGCAGGTTGGTCGGGTACCCGCAGACGCGTACGGAGTGCCAGACCCCGCTGTTGTTGCGCGAGCGGTCGTAGAAGGCCACGCGGCAGCGGGGGTTGCGGCAGGTTTTGAGCCGACGCCGGACGTCGCCGAGCTGCGCCTCGAACAGTGCCGCCAGGGCGACCGAGATCAGCAGGTCGGCCCCGGTCCCGGCCGGTTCGAGCCGGACGGACCCGTGCTCGTCGAGTCGGAGCGTGGCGCCGGTGGTCCGGGGTGCGGTCGGGATGCGGTCGGCGGTTCCGGCTCCGGGGCGCCCGGGGTCCGACCCGGCATGGATCCGGGCATCGATCTCCTGCCCCAGTTGGTCGCGGAAGGTCCGCAGTTCCCGGAGCCCGTCGAGGTCGAGCACGATCTCGTCCACCGGCCGTCCGGTGACCGCCGACCACCGGGCGGCCGCGTCGTGTGCCCACCGGGTCGCACTCGTCAGGTCTTCGAGGAGGTCCGGTTGTCGTGGCACTCCGGCGCCGACCGTGTTGAGCAGATCCTGGACGAACCCGAGGCCGTCCGGAGCATGGTCGAGGTCGTATCTCGCGGTGGCCGGCCACGGTGTCGGGAACCCGGCCGTGGGGTTGGGTACCGGGGGCATCACCAGGTCATTTCCCGATCAGCCCGAGCGCCCCGTACCACGCCGGTCCCGGGTTGACCCAGTCCGGGTAGAGCCTGACCATCTCGTCGAAGAACTCCCGGGCGGTCGACTTCTCCACCAGCAACCGCTCCACGTCCAGCAGGTACTTCCGGGTCTGGTCGATGCAGGCCGGGTCGTCGGAACGGTCCCGGTTCTTGTGGCCGGCGACGACGGCGCGGGGCGCGAGTTGTTCGACGCGGTCGAGGGCGCTGATCCATTTCCGCAGACCGCCGTCGGGGGTCTCCAGGATGTACTGGTGTACTCCGTTGTAGACGACGTCACCGGCCACCACGAGGCCGATCGAGGGCACGTGCAGCACCGTGGTCCGGTCGGTGTCGGTGTGCCCGGTCTCGACCACCTGGACGGGGTTGCCCTCAAGGAGGAATCCCTCGGCGGGAACCGGCACGGCGACGACCGGTGTTTCCGGAATCAGTCCCGGGAAGATCCGGTCGAACAACTGCTCGCGCCCGACGGTGGCCTGCTGGTGCATGACCCCGATGGTGCCGGGCGTCGCGTAGGCGATGGCGCCGGGGAAGCGCTTGAGCAGCTCAGCGGTGCCGAACCAGTGGTCGCCGTGTCCGTGGGTGGCGTAGACGTACGCGAGCCGCCTGCCGGACCCTTCGATCCAGTCACCCACCTTCCGGATCTGCTCGCGGGTGAACGGCGGGTCGACCAGGAGCGCCTCCTCCGACCCGTAGATCAGCGTGGACGAGAGCGGGTTCCAGTACATCGGCGACCCGTCCGGCATGCGCTGATCACCCGCTCGGGCCGGACCGTCCGAAACGAGAACCTCGTAGGACAGCGCGGATGCGGCCATGGCCCCTCCTCGGTGACGTGCTCCGGTCTTCGTGCCGGTCCGAGCCGCGCTCCGGCGCCTCACGGACCAATGAAATAACCATAGCCCGTTCACCTATTTCACGATCCGTTTCGCCCGGTGTCCCGCGTCACCCACCGACGCACCGCGCACGGCCCGGCTGACCTGGCAGAAGGGACCGCTTCCGCAACCGGCGACGACGGGGAGGCCGCTTCTCCGGTACGACCGGTTGGCAGCCCGCTGACGCCGCCGGTGAACCGCGCGGACGCGACCGCAGGCTCTTCCGCAAGCTAGCCCACCGGGCCGGACGAAGGCGGTGGTTCCCGCCGTTCGATGGCACCCGGAGGTGGTGTCCTCGGCCGCGCCGCTCAGGAGTGCCCCTCGGGCGAGGAGCCCGCGCGACCTACAACCGGCCGTTCTCGGCGACCGGCAGCTGGTGCTGGTAGTGGTGGTCGGCGCCGACCTCGGCGGCGACCGGCAGCTGGTGCTGGTAGTGGTCCTCGGTGCCGACCTCGGCGGCGCCCGGCTCCGCGGCCGCCGGTTCGGCGGCGACCGGCTCAGCGGCCTCCTCGACAGCGGCCCGGGCGGCGTCCGCCCGGACCGCCACCATCCGGTACTCGCCGGTCTCGGCGCTGATCGCCGCCGCGGCCATCACCGCCGCCGCGGCCCGGTCCGCCACCCGCTTCGCCTCGCGCTGCACCCGGGCCCGGACCTCCATGGCGTGCCGTTCAGCGGAGTCCGCCGCCCGCCGCGCCTCCTCCAGCCGGTTGAGTTCGGCGGTGAGGTCCTGGCGAACCTCGCCGAGACGCTGCTGCAACTGGGCGATCTCGTGTTCCGCCGTGGCGCGCTCCTGGCGTGACTGCCCGAGCCGCTGCTGCGCGGTCTCCTGGGCCGCCTGGAGCTGGGCCAGCGCCTGCTGCCGGGACTCGATCTCCTCCTGGACTGCGGAGATCTGCTGCTGGGCGGCGGCCGCCTGCTCGTCGGCGTGCCGGCGCAGGTCGGTCACGTACTGCTGGGTCTCCGCCTGGCGCGCCGCGTTCTCCTGCTCGACCATGCCCTGCTGACGGGCCAGCTCCGCCTCGGCGGCGGCCCGCCGTTCGTTGAGCTCTCGCTCCACGCTGGCCTTCCACTGGGCCAGTTCCTGCTGGGTCTGGCCCCGGGCCGCCTCGATCTCCTGGTGGACCCGCATCCGGGCCGCCTCCACCATCGCCTCGGCCTCACTGCGCGCCTGCTCGATCTGCTGGGCGCTCTGCTCGTTGATCCGCAGCGCCTCCTGCTCGGCACGCGCCTGGGCGGCCTCGCCGTCGGCGATCAACTTCTCGGCCCGCTCACGGCTCTCGGCGAGGAGCCGTTCGGCCTCGTTCTGGTGGTCCGACGCCCGCTGCGCGGCGGTGTTGACGATCGCCTCGGCCTGCTTCTCGGCCAGGGCCAGGATCTGGTCGACCATCGGACCGAGGTCCCGGAAGGAGGCGCGGTCCACCTGCGTCGGCCGCTGGCTCAGCTCGGTCAGCTCCGCCTGGACCTGCTGCATCTGTGCGGTCACGTGCTGGAGTTGGCCGTACGCCTGCCCCCGTTCGGCGGTCAGCTTCGACACCTCGGCGGAGACCTGCGACACGTACTGGTCGACCTGTCGCTTGTCGTAACCACGCAGTACCGACTCGAAGTTCGGCCGCGAGATCATGTCCTCGGATAGGGCGAAGAAGTCCTGACCTTGGGACATGCGTCATCCTCCATATGATCGCGGACCCGGTGCCGACGTCTGAGCTACGGGCAGGGGTAGGGCGCAACCGGCGGAGCATACCTGTCAACGACAACCAAAGTACGGATCAGGCTCATCTTTTTTCCGCACCGGGATTTACCGGCCGGCGCCGGCAGCTCAGCGGCCGATGATCGTGATGCCCTGCTCGGTGGCCAGCCGTTCCTCGAATCCGCGAGCCTCTTCGGCGTACCGGGCCTGCGCCTCGGGGGACAGGGCGTCCGGGTCGTCACCGACCTTCTCCAGCAGCCCGCCGAGCGCCTCCCCGTACGCCCGGCTGCCGAGTGCCTCCCGCAGTGTGATGTGCCCGGAGAGCACGGCGTCGGCGATCTCGCGCAGCATCTCGTCCTCGGACGAGCGCTGGAGGTTCCTGAGCAGGCCGTGCCGCAGGTAGTCGACGACCTCGTCCTGGCGAAGTTCCTCCACGTCGGTACCGCTCCCCTAGCCCGTCGGCGCGATCGGTCCGGCCTTGTCCTGTGCGAACTTGTACGGCGCCGGCGGCAGCGGAAGGGCGCAGATCTTCACTCCGTTGCTGCCGTTGACGTTGCTCAGGCCGTAGTTGATCGACTTGATGATGGTGTCGAGATTCGCGAAGATCTTGTTGAACTCGGTCCAGAGGTCGTACGCCTGCTTGATGAGGTAGGCGGCGACGCCGTACCCGATGACCCCGCCGACCACCGTCTCGATGGTCGCCGTGCCGGCCGCGATCGCGATGCCGATCTCGATGAGCTTGTCCAGCAACATGCCCAGCACCGCGCCGGCCAGTTCGAACTCCTGGTACGCCAACTTGGCCGCGTGCTGGTACTCCGCGCCGACCGAACGGTAGACGCCTTCCTGCGCGCTGATCGCCTGCCCGAGGCGCAGCAGGTAGTCCCGGCACCCGTCGGCCGCGTTGCCCCGCCACACCGCCGGCAGGTCGTTGGCGAAGGCGACGACGTTGTTGCCGAGACACTCGACGGCGGCCCCGGCGTTCTGGAATTCGCTGCCCGCGCTCCACAGCCCGTTCCAGTCTCCGGCGATCCATTGCAGAAAGAATTCGAAGATGTCGTAGTTGAAGATCTGGTAGACGATGTTGCGGATGTGCGCGCTGGGACTCAGCGTGTCGGCCAGGTGGTTGAACTGGTATTCGAAGTTCGGCGGCTCCCGGAGATTGTTGCCCGGCTGGAGGTACCACTCCACCCCGTGCACGCCACCGTCCTGGAACAGACGGCCGGTACGCGGCGGTGGAAGCTCCTTGAACCGCCCCTTCTCCTGCCCCACGAAGAAGCTGTCGAGGGCCTGCGCCGCCCGGTCGTCGGACTCCCGGTACCGTTTGCCCGCCGACTCCACGGCCCGGCCGGTGTCGCTGAGCAGGAGTGCGATCCGTTTCGTATGCTCCTGCCCCCACCGGTACGTGTGCTGCACACCACCCCGTACGGCGTTGAGGAGACCCTCTCCGCCGGGTGGCAACTCCGCGTGGTTGGCCAGTCGGTACTGGATCTGACATGCGTCGAGGAACGCTTCCTCGAGAGCCTTGGCAAGCTGGGCGAGGCCAGCGTCGTCAACATGGAATTCAGCCAACCTGTGTCCTTCCCCGCGACAGACGTCCGAAGGCAGTGGCATCTGGAAACACCGAACCATCACGCTCGGTGCTCCGGCAATAGCCGCCGCGTTCGGAACAGTCCCGAACAGCGCACGACGGCGGGGACCTGGGAACGCCTGGTCTCGTCGCATGGTCCG
The DNA here is from genome assembly GCF_036422035.1 of Plantactinospora sonchi. Lineage (NCBI taxonomy): Bacteria > Bacillati > Actinomycetota > Actinomycetes > Micromonosporales > Micromonosporaceae > Plantactinospora > Plantactinospora sonchi. The sequence goes on along the minus strand of NZ_JAZGQK010000007.1, from coordinate 38,614 downwards.
AGCCGGTCGTCCCTCCCCTGCCGCCGAGGGCTCTACGTCAGCCCGCTCGAGGCGCTGCCTTCTTCGGGTCGGTCACGATCAGCGGGAAACCACCGACTCAATCGGGCGACGTGGGGGCCCCGGGGGGGGGGGGGGGGGCGGGGGCCCGCCGCGGCGGGGGGGGGGGGGGCGGGGGGGCGGGGGGGGGGGGGGGGGGGGGGGGGGCCGGGGGGGGCGGGGGGGGGGGGGGGCGCGACTGGGCGACGTTTCCGCACCGGTGCGGCACCCGACCCGACCTGATCGACGGCTATGATTGGGCGGTCCTCGGCTGAACGGAGGGCGGGTGGCGGAGCACCGGACCGGCGACACAGGGACCCGCGCGAGCCGACGGCGACAGCGCGTGGTGGAGAGCCCGCTCCGGTCATCGCCGGCCGGGCGGCGCGTGCCCACCGTGCGCCTTCCGCCGCGACCCGGTGGGCGCTCCGGATCAGCACGGGGCAGACTGGACCGGAGCCGATCGTCTTCGCCGCACCGCCAGCGCCGGCGGCCACCGAACGCCTCGGGTTGTCACCGACGGTCCGGACCCGGTCAGGGCCACGCGGGGTCCAGCCCCGGGGCGGGCCGGGACGTCGGGCCGTTGCTCCGGCAGGCCGGGGCGCCGGGGGTGGGTGGGGGACGTCGGACCGCTGCTTCCGGGCCGGGCGGGGTGAGGGGGTGAAGGGCCGTCGCCGCGCCGGGTCGGAGCGCCGGGGCACCTGTCGCGCGGGCCCCGTCGGCGGTCGCTCCTGTTACCGCTCACAGCGTCGGTTCAGCCAGTCGCGTTCCGGCTGTCGCCCCGCGCTGTCCACCGGTAAGCGGCGAGCCGAACAGCTTGTTACCGCCATCTTGCCAACGTTACCCAAGCGTTACCTACCCCGGTTGACCGGGCAAAATGTTAGCGATAACAATGTGCGTCACGATGGGGCTGTCCGCCGCACGCCCCCCTGCACACCGAGGTGCCGCAGATGACGCATGACCAGTCGGAAGCTCTTGTCGTCGGAGTCGACTTCGGCACGCTCTCCGGACGCGCCGTGGTGGTCCGGGTGTCCGACGGCGCCGAACTCGGTTCCGCGGTGCACGAGTACCAGCACGCCGTGCTCACCGACGCGCTCCCGGACGGCACCCCGCTCGGCCCCGACTGGGCACTCCAGGTGCCCGGCGACTACGTCGAGGTGCTGCGTACCGCCGTGCCGGCCGCGATCGCGGCGGCCGGGGTCGACCCGTCCCGGGTGATCGGGATCGGGACCGACTTCACCGCGTGCACCATGGTCCCGACCCTGGCCGACGGGACACCGCTCTCGGAACTGGACACCTTCGTCGACCGGCCGCACGCGTACGTCAAGCTCTGGCGCCACCACGCCGCACAGCCGCAGGCCGACCGGATCAACCAGCTCGCCGCGGAACGTGACGAGTGGTGGCTGCCCCGCTACGGGGGGTTCATCTCCTCGGAGTGGGAGTTCGCCAAGGGTCTGCAGATGCTGGAGGAGGACGCCGAGGTCTACGCCGCGACCGAGCACTGGGTGGAGGCCGCCGACTGGATCGTCTGGCAGCTCACCGGCAGCTACGTCCGCAACGTCTGCAGCGCCGGTTACAAGGGCATCCGGCAGGACGGCCGCTACCCCGACCCGGAGTTCCTGGCCGCGCTCAACCCCGACTTCGCCGGTTTCATCAGCAAGATCGACCAGCCGACCGGTGAGCTGGGGGCCCGCGCCGGCACGCTCTCCGCACGGGCCGCCGGGTGGACCGGCCTGCCGGCCGGGATCGCGGTCGCGGTCGGCAACGTCGACGCGCACGTGACCGCCGCCGCGGGCCAGGCGCTGGACCCCGGCCAGATGGTGGCCATCATGGGTACCTCGACCTGCCACGTGATGAACGGTGCCGAGCTGCGTGAGGTCCCCGGCATGTGCGGCGTGGTGCACGGCGGCATCGTCCCGGGACTCTGGGGCTACGAGGCCGGCCAGAGCGGCGTCGGCGACATCTTCGCGCACTTCGTCCGTCGGCACGTCCCCCCGGAGTACGTCGACGCGGCCCGGGCCGCCGGCATCTCCGTACACGAGCACCTGACCAGGTTGGCCGCCCGACAGCGGATCGGCGAGCACGGTCTGGTGGCGCTGGACTGGCACAGCGGCAACCGTTCCGTGCTGGTCGACCACGAACTCTCCGGCCTGCTGGTCGGCGAGACCCTGGCCACCCGCCCGGAGGACATCTACCGCGCGCTGATCGAGGCCACCGCGTTCGGCACCCGCACGATCATCGAGACGTTCGCCGAGGCCGGGGTGCCGGTCACCGAACTGGTGGTCAGCGGCGGACTGGTCCGTAACCAGCTGCTGATGCAGATCTACAGCGACGTCACCCGGCTGCCGCTGGCCCGGATCGTCTCCGACCAGGGCCCGGCCCTCGGCTCGGCGATCCACGCCGCGGTCGCCGCCGGCGCGTACCCGGACATCCGGGCCGCCGCCGCGCGGATGGGCGGCGTCGAACGGGGTGTCTACCAGCCGGACGAGGCCGCCGCCGCGCGCTACGACGAGCTCTACCACGAGTACCGGGAACTGCACGACCACTTCGGACGGGGAGGGAACACGGTCATGCGCAGACTGCGCCGTATTCAGCGCCGGGCGCTCGGCGAGGCGGAGCGGGGCACCACGACCACCGACGAGCTGGTGACCCGGTGAGCGCGGCCGTCGCGGCGGTCGCCGACACCATCGCCGTACTCCGCCGCGAGGTCGCCGCCCTGCACGCGGAGCTGCCCCGCAACCAGCTGGTGGCGTGGACCTCCGGCAACGTGTCGGCCCGGGTGCCGGGCGCCGACCTGCTGGTGATCAAGCCCTCCGGTGTCGCCTACGACGAGATCAGCCCGGCGAACATGGTGGTGACCGACCTGGCCGGGACGCTCGTCGACGGCGACCTCTCGCCGTCCTCGGACACCGCCGCGCACGCGTACGTCTACCAGCACATGCCGCACGTCGGTGGCGTGGTGCACACCCACTCGACGTACGCCACCGCCTGGGCGGCCCGGGCTGAGCCGATCCCCTGCGTACTCACGGCGATCGCCGACGAGTTCGGCGGTGAGATCCCGGTCGGGCCGTTCGCGCTGATCGGCGACGACTCGATCGGCCAGGGCATCGTGCAGACCCTCGCCGGGCACCGCTCACCGGCGGTGCTGATGCGCAACCACGGGGTGTTCACCATCGGCGCCACCGCGAAGGCGGCGGTGAAGGCGGCCGTGATGTGCGAGGACGTGGCCCGCACCGTGCACATCGCCCGCCAACTCGGCACGCCGCTGCCGATCGCCGAACGGGACGTCGACGCGCTCTACGCGCGTTACCAGAACGCCTACGGGCAGTGAACCGTGCCATCGACCGGAGGGTCCGTCATGCCGAGCAGCAACAAGCCACAGGTCTGGTTCCTCACCGGAAGCCAGCACCTGTACGGTCCGGAGACGCTGGCGCAGGTCGCCGACCAGTCCCAACGCATCCAGCGTGAACTGGTCTCGTCCGGCCGGCTCTCCGCCGAACTGGTGTGGCAGCCGGTCCTCACCGACGCGGCGGCGATCCGGCAGGTGATGCTGGCCGCGAACGCCGACCCGTCCTGCATCGGCGTGATCGCCTGGATGCACACGTTCTCCCCGGCCAAAATGTGGATCACCGGTCTCGACGCGCTCCGCAAGCCGCTGCTGCACCTGCACACCCAGCTCAACGTGAGCCTGCCCTGGCAGTCCATCGACATGGACTTCATGAACCTCAACCAGGCCGCGCACGGGGACCGGGAGTTCGGTTTTGTGCAGACCCGGCTCGGGGTGGCCCGCAAGACCGTCGCCGGGCACGTCTCGGACCCGCGTACGGTCGAGCGGATCGACGGCTGGGCTCGGGCCGCGGCCGGTGTCACGCACCTGCGCGGGCTGCGGCTGGCCCGGTTCGGCGACAACATGCGGGACGTGGCCGTCACCGAGGGTGACAAGGTCGAGGCCGAGCTGCGGTTCGGCTTCTCGGTCAACACCTACGGGGTCAACGACCTGGTCGCCGCCGTGGACGCGGTGGAGGACCGGACGGTCGACGCGCTGGTCGCCGAGTACGCCGACGCCTACCGGCTGGCCCCGGAGCTGGCCCGGGGCGGTGAGCGGCACGACTCGCTGCGCTACGCGGCGCGGATCGAGGCGGGGCTGCGGCAGTTCCTGACCGCCGGTGACTTCGGCGCCTTCACCACCAACTTCGAGGACCTGGGCGGGCTGCGTCAGCTGCCCGGCCTGGCCGTGCAGCGGCTGATGGCCGACGGGTACGGCTTCGGCGGCGAGGGTGACTGGAAGACGTCCGCGCTGCTGGCCGGGGTGAAGGCGATGGGCACCGGCACCGGCCGGGGCACCTCGTTCATGGAGGACTACACCTACCACTTCGGACCGGGTGAACCGAAGATCCTCGGCGCGCACATGCTGGAGGTCTGCCCGAGCATCGCCGGCGGGCAGCCGTCCTGCGAGATCCACCCGCTGAGCATCGGCGGCCGGGAGGACCCGGTCCGGCTGGTCTTCGACGCCGCCCCGGGTCCGGCGGTGGTGATCGGCATGGTCGATCTCGGTGACCGGTTCCGGCTGGTGGCCAACGAGGTCGAGGTGGTCGCGCCGGACGAGCCGCTGCCCAACCTGCCGGTCGCCCGGGCGGTGTGGAAGCCCGCGCCCAGCCTGTCCACCTCCGCCGAGGCCTGGCTGACCGCCGGCGGCCCGCACCACACCGTGCTGACCCAGGCGGTCGGTGCCGAACCGCTGCGCGACTTCGCCGAGATGCTGCACACCGAGCTGCTGCTGATCGACGACAACACCACCACCGTCGACTTCCGGGACCGGATGCGCTGGAACCAGGCTTACCACCGGCTCGCCCAGGGCATACCGACCAACCGCTGACCGCCGTCCCGGCGGTCGGCACCGCACCGACCGACGCGTTCGTGACCGGCTTCCGGCCCACGCGCCGCCACCGATGAAGGAGAGAACAATGAAGTTCGCACGGCTCGTGACTGCGGCGACCGCCGTCACGCTGGCCGCCGCCCTGTCCGCCTGCGGCTCCAGCACCAAGTCGGTGGACGAGAAGCCCAAGGCCGGGGACAACGCGGGCGCCCTGATCGGCGTCACCATGCCGACCAAGCGCTCCGAGCGTTGGGTCGCGGACGGTGACAACGTCAAGCGGCAGCTCGAGGCGCTCGGCTACAAGGTCGACCTCCAGTACGCGGAGGACGACATCCCGACCCAGGTGAACCAGCTGGAGAACCAGATCACCAAGGGCGCCAAGTTGCTGATCATCGCGTCCATCGACGGGACCGCGCTGACCAGCCAGCTGGAGCAGGCCAAGGCCGCCAACATCCCGGTCATCGCCTACGACCGGCTGATCCGCAACAGCCCGAACGTCGACTACTACGCCACCTTCGACAACTTCAAGGTCGGCGTGCAGCAGGCGACCTCGCTGCTGGTCGGGCTGAAGCTGCTGAAGGAGGACGGCACCCCGGGCGAGGCGAAGGGGCCGTTCAACGTGGAGCTGTTCGCCGGTTCGCCGGACGACAACAACGCCACGTTCTTCTTCAACGGGGCGATGAGCGTGCTGAAGCCGTACATCGACAAGGGCACCCTCAAGGTGGCCAGCGGTCAGACCGACTTCAAGACCGTGGCGATCCTGCGCTGGGACCCGGGTACCGCGCAGAAGCGGATGGAGGACGTGCTCACCTCCACCTACCGCAGCGGGGCGAAGGTCGACGGCGTGCTGTCGCCGTACGACGGTCTGTCGATCGGCATCCTGTCCGCGCTGAAGAGCGCCGGCTACGGTGTGTCCGGGCAGCCGTACCCGGTGGTGACCGGTCAGGACGCGGAGAAGGCGTCGGTGAAGTCGATCATCGCCAACGAGCAGTTCTCGACCATCTACAAGGACACCCGCAAGCTCGCCGAGGTCACCGTGAAGATGGCCGACGCGCTGCTCAAGGGCGGTACGCCGGAGGTCAACAACACCAAGGACTACGACAACGGCAACAAGGTGGTGCCGTCGTACCTGCTCGACCCGGTGATCGTCGACAAGAACAACTACAAGCAGGCGCTGATCGACAGCGGCTACTACACCCAGGCGGACCTGAGCTGACCCGGCGGTCCCGCCCCGTGGCCGTCGGCCACGGGGCGGGTCCCGTCATGGGCACCCGCGGAAAGCAGTGAGGACCATGAGCGACCACATCCTGCAGATGCGCGGCATCACCAAGTCCTTTCCCGGAGTCAAGGCGTTGCAGGACGTCAACCTGTCGGTGCGCCGGGGACAGATCCATGCCATCTGCGGCGAGAACGGCGCCGGCAAGTCCACGCTGATGAAGGTGCTGTCCGGCGTCTACCGGCACGGGACGTACGAGGGCGAGATCGTCTTCGACGGCGAGCCGTGCCGGTTCTCCGGCGTCCGGGACAGCGAGCAGCGCGGCATCGTCATCATCCACCAGGAGCTGGCGCTCGCCCCGCAGCTGTCGATCGCGGAGAACATCTTCCTTGGCAACGAACGGGCCCGGCGTGGCCTGATCGACTGGAACCGGACCAACCACGAGGCCGCGCAGCTGCTCGCGCGGGTCGGCCTGGCCGAGAACCCGACCACCACGGTCTCCGACATCGGGGTGGGCAAGCAGCAGCTCGTCGAGATCGCCAAGGCGCTCTCCAAGGAGGTACGGCTGCTGATCCTCGACGAGCCGACGGCCGCGCTCAACGACGAGGACTCGGCGCACCTGCTCGACCTGCTCCGGGGTCTGCGCGACGAGGGCATCACCTGTGTGATCATCTCGCACAAGCTGAACGAGGTGATCTCGATCGCCGACTCGATCACCATCCTCCGGGACGGTCGCACCATCGAGACCCTGGACATGGCGGCCGACGAGGTGACCGAGGACCGGATCATCTCCGGGATGGTGGGGCGCGACCTCGACCACCGGTTCCCGCCGCGCGAGCCGAGGATCGGCGACGAGGTGCTGCGGATCGAGGACTGGACGGTCCACTCCCCCGTCCAGCACGACCGGCGGGTGGTCAGCGGCGTGAACCTGACCCTGCGCCGGGGTGAGATCGTCGGGCTGGCCGGGCTGATGGGCGCCGGCCGTACCGAGCTGGCGATGAGTGTGTTCGGCCGGTCGTACGGGCACCGGATCTCCGGGCGGATCGTCAAGGACGGTCAGCCGATCGAGCTGCGCAGCGTCCGGGACGCGATCCGGCACGGCATCGCGTACGCCACCGAGGACCGCAAGCGGTACGGCCTGAACCTGATCGAGGACATCAAGCGGAACGTCTCCGCGTCCGCCCTGGGCAAACTGGCCCGTCGGGGCTGGGTGGACGACAACCGGGAGTACCAGGTCGCCGACGGTTTCCGACGGGACCTGAACATCAAGGCACCGAACGTGCTCAGCGTGACCGGGAACCTGTCCGGCGGAAACCAGCAGAAGGTCGTACTGTCCAAGTGGATCTTTACGGATCCGGACGTGCTGATCCTCGACGAGCCGACCCGGGGCATCGACGTCGGCGCCAAGTACGAGATCTACACGATCATCAACCGGCTGGCCGACGAGGGGAAGGCGATCCTGCTGATCTCCTCCGAACTGCCCGAGCTGCTCGGGCTCTCCGACCGGATCTACACGCTCTCGGCCGGCCGGATCACCGGCGAGGTGCCCCGGGCGGAGGCCACCCAGGAGCGCCTCATGACATACATGACCAAGGGACAGGAGTAGACCGCGATGACCAGCGTCGCACCGACCAACGCCGACCTCGCGGTCGACAACAATCCGGCCGCCCCGGGCACACCGTCCGGGGCTCCCCGCCGGTTCACCATCAACCTGCGGCAGAGCGGCATCTACATCGCCTTCGCCTTCATCGTCGTACTGTTCTCGGTGCTGACCGGCGGCGACATGCTGCAGCCGCAGAACATCAGCAACATCGTGGTACAGAACTCCTACATCCTGATCCTGGCGATCGGGATGATCATGATCATCATCGCCGGACACATCGACCTCTCGGTCGGCTCGGTGGTGGCGGTCTGTGGCGCGGTCACCGCCGTACTGACCGTCAACCACGGCGTACCGTGGCCGCTGGCACTGCTGATCACCCTGGTCGTCGGCGGTCTGATCGGCGCCTGGCAGGGCTTCTGGATCGCGTACTTCGGCATTCCGGCGTTCATCGTCACCCTCGCCGGCATGCTGCTGTTCCGGGCCCTGACCCTGACCACGCTCGGCAACCAGGGCATCGGCCCGTTCCCCGACGAGCTGCGTACCCTCTCCAACGGCTTCACCTCCGGGTACCTCGGCAACGTCGGCCTCGGACCGCTCGGCGGCGCCGACCTGTTCAGCCTGCTGATCGGCCTGGTCGCGGTCGCCGGCATCGCCACCACCCAGTGGCGGGCCCGGGCCGGACGGATCCGCTACCAGCAGACCGTCGACCCGATGCCGGTCTTCCTGCTCCGGATCATCATGCCGTCGATCGTGCTGCTCTTCGTGGTCGTGCAGCTCGCCCGGTTCCGCAACCTGCCCTGGGTGCTGGTGCTGCTGACCGGGCTGGTGATCGGCTACTCGGTGCTGACCAACCGGTCCGTCTTCGGCCGCCAGATCTACGCGGTCGGCGGCAACCTCCACGCCGCGACGCTCTCCGGCGTCAAGGTGAAGTCGGTGATCTTCTGGCTCTTCGTCAACATGGGCGTGCTCGCCGCCCTCGCCGGGGTCATCTTCGCCGGCCGGCTCAACCAGGCCAACCCGGTCGCCGGCAACCAGTTCGAACTGGACGCGATCGCGGCGGCCTTCATCGGCGGCGCCGCGGTCCAGGGCGGGGTCGGTCGGATCGTCGGCGCCATCACCGGTGGCCTGATCATGGGTGTGATCAACAACGGCATGTCCCTGCTGAACGCGCCGTCGGAGCGGGTCATGCTGGTCAAGGGCCTGGTCCTGCTGGCCGCCGTCGCCTTCGACGTCTGGACCAAGCGCCGCGCCGGCGCCGCCCGCTGACGCCGGGCCACCACCGGGTACGACCACACGGGTCCGGCCACCTCCCACGGGGTGGCCGGACCCGTTCTTTCTGCCGGAGCTTGAACCGATACAGCGCCGGCTTCCGCCGCCTCGCAGCCGCCCCGGAGCGGCAACAAGAGGCAACCGGGCGGTTCCTGGAGTCGGCGCCTCGGGTGGCGCCGATTGAAACGTTCTTGCCCCTCGGCCACCGTCCACATACCATCAGAGACATCGATGTGCGACGATCAGGGCAACCTCTCCGGGTCGTCCCCGGACCCGTGTTCGTCGAGCATCGGTAGTCGAGCGGAGCTGTCGGCGTCCCCGGCCGGCCACCCCGCCCGGTCCAGCCGCCCCACGAGCGGCGAGGTCCTCGACCACCGCCTCGTTCCCACCAGCGGCGCGCACCACCGCCATCGCCCCGGCCACGACACCGGTCAGCGGCACCGGGCCGCCGATCCCGGCCGGGGTCCCTCCGCTGGAAGGAACCCCTGATGACCGCAACCCGCAGACCCGGCCCGGCCCGGGCATCCCGAGACCGCCGGCCGGCCCTGCTCCTGGCCGCCCTGCTCGCGTTCACCGGCCCGACCGCCCTGCCGTCCGAGGCGTCCGCCGCCGTCACCCCTGACCGGGACGTGTCGACCGCCGCCGTCACCCCTGACCGGGACGTGTCGACCGCCGCCGCGTACCCGAACCCGGGACTGGTCACCGGGGACATCGGTGTGCACGACCCCACCGTGGTCAGGACGCCGTCCGGCGGTTACCTCGTCGCGCACACCGGGGACAACATCGCGCTGAAGACCTCCACCGACCGGACCGCCTTCCGCAACGCGGGTACGGTCTTCCCCAACGGCGCGTCCTGGACGACCACGTACACCAACGGCAGTCGTAACCTCTGGGCGCCGGACCTCACCTACCGCAACGGCCGCTACCACCTCTACTACTCGGCCTCGACCTTCGGCTCGAACCGATCGGCGATCTTCCTCGCCACCAGCACCACCGGCGCCTCCGGCAGCTGGACCCACCAGGGCCTGATCATCGAGTCCCGGACCTCGGACAACTTCAACGCGATCGACCCGAACCTGTTCGTGGACGGCCAGGGCCGGTGGTGGCTCAGCTTCGGCTCCTTCTGGTCCGGTATCAAGCTCATCCAGCTCGACCCGAACACCGGACGACGGCTCGACTCCACCGTCCGGAGCATCGCCGGCCGCAACGGCGGCGCGATCGAGGCCCCGGTCATCGTCAGCCGGGGCGGCTACCACTACCTGTACGTCTCGTTCGACCTCTGCTGCCGGGGCGCGTCGAGCACCTACCGGGTGATGGTCGGCCGGTCGACCAGCCCGACCGGCCCGTTCGTCGACCGCAACGGCGTCGCCATGACCTCCGGCGGCGGCACCGAGGTGCTGGCCGGACACGGCAGCGTGCACGGGCCCGGCCACCAGGCCGTGCTCGCCGACACCGACGGCGACGTCCTCTTCTACCACTACTACGCCGACAACGGCAGATCCCTGCTCGGCATCAACCTGCTCGGCTACGACGCCGCCGGATGGCCCTACGTCCACTGAACCCGGCAAGGGGCCGAGCCCCGATCGCGACGGACCAGGCATGCCATTCGTCGCACCCGCCGGTGGATGAACCGCCGTCGACCGTACGGAGTCCGGGCGCGGCTGCCGCGCCCGGACTCCCGACGGTCAGCGACGCCGGTGTGTGACGAGCCGTTGCAGGAGGATGAACGCGAGCAGCAGCACGCCGATCACGATCCGGGTCCACCACGAGCTGAGATCGCCCTGGAACGTGATGATCGTCTGGATCAGCCCGTAGACCAGCACCCCGAGCACGGTGCCGAAGAGGTAACCGGAGCCGCCGGTGAGCAGCGTGCCGCCGATAACCACCGCGGCGATCGCGTCGAGTTCGGTGCCCTGCGCGTGCAGGCTGTAGCCGGAGAGCATGTAGAAGCTGAGCAGTACGCCGCCGAGCGCCGAGCAGAACCCGCTGATCGTGTAGACCGCGATCCGGGTGCGGCCCACCGGCAGGCCCATCAGCCCGGCCGACTGCGGGTTGCCGCCGACGGCGTACACGGTCCGACCGAACCGGGTGTACGCGAGGACGTACGCGGCGACCAGCGCCACGAGGACGGCGACGACCGCGCTGATCGAGATGAAGAACCCGCCGAACGCGAGTCGTTGCTGCGCGACGCCGGTCCAGAACGGGTCGGCGATCGGCACCGAGTCCTCGCTGATCAGGAAGCACAGCCCACGTGCCAGGAACATCCCGGCCAGGGTCGCGATGAACGGTTGGACCTCGAAGAAGTGGATGATGCAGCCCATGCCGAGGCCGATCGCCGTACCGACCAGCAGGACGAGGGGCAGCACCGTCGCCGCCGGCCAGCCCGCACCGAGCAGTTCCGCCGCGATCAGGGTGGTCAGGGCGACGACCGCGCCCACCGACAGGTCGATCCCGCCGGTGAGGATCACGAAGGTCATGCCGACCGCGACCACGAGCAGGAACGCGTTGTCGACGAAGATGTTCAGCACGATCTGGGTGTCGGAGAAGCCCTCGTAGTTGACCACCCCGACGCTGTACATCAGGACGAGCAGTCCCAGGGTGGCCAGCACCGGAAGGTGCCGCTGGTTCAGTCGGCGGCCACGGCCGCGACTGCCGGTGGCGGTGGCCACCGGTGGCGTCCGGGTCTCCAGGTCGGTCATCGTGCCTCCTCGCTGCGCGCGTGGTCCCGCCGTCCCTGCCGGGTCATACCGGCACCTCCGTCTTCGACGCGGGCGGGGCCGGATCGGGTACCACCGGCCCGCGTCGCCGCCGGCCGAGGACCCGGGCCCGGAACGCGGGTGACTGGGCGAGACAGAGCACCACCACCACAACGGCCTTGAACAGCAGGGTGGTGTTGGTCGGCACGCCGATCGTGTAGATGGTGATGTCCAGCGTCTTGATCACCAGGGCGCCGATGACACTGCCGACGATGGAGAACCGCCCGCCCGCCAGCGCGGTGCCACCGATCACCACGGCGAGGATCGCGTCCAGTTCGATGAGGTTGCCGGCGTTGTTGCCGTCCGCGCTGGAGACGTTCGAGCTGACGATCAGGCCGGCCAGGCCGGCGCAGAGACCGGCGAAGACGTACACCAGCACGGTGAGCCGGCGGGCGTTGACGCCGGCCAGCCGGCTCGCCGTGGGGTTGCCGCCGACCGACTCGATCAGCAGGCCGAGCGCGGTACGCCGGGTGAGCACCAGGGTGCCGGCAACCATGACCGCGACGATCAGGACCGAGACCGGGAAGGTGAGCCAGTAGCCCGCCCCGATCACCTTGTACGGGTCCGAGTTCACCGTGATGATCTGTCCGTCGGTGATGAGCTGGGCGACCCCGCGGCCGGCCACCATGAGGATCAGCGTCGCGATGATCGGCTGGATGCCGACGGCCGCCACCAACAGCCCGTTGCCGGCGCCGAGCAGCAGGGACAGGCCGAGCGCCAGACCGACCGCGCCGAGCACCCCGCCGAGGCTGTTCTGGTCACCGAGTCCGGCGATCCACCAGCAGGCGACCGCGCCGGAGATGGCGACGACGGAGCCGACCGACAGGTCGATGCCGCCGGTGGCGATGACCAGCGTCATGCCGAGGGCCACCAGGGCGAGCGGGGCGGCGGACCGCAGGATGTCGATCAGCGAGCCGTAGAGGTGACCCTCGCGCACCTCGATCGACAGGAAGCTCGGCGTGAAGACGAGGTTGCCGACGATGAGCAGCACGAGTACGGCGACCGGCCAGACCAGCCGGTGCCGGAGCAGCTCGCGCAGGGTGCCCGCGTTCGTCATGCCGTACCTCCACTGGCGATCGTCCGCATGATCCGGTCGGCGTCGACGTCCTCGGAGTTCTCCACCTGTTCGACCAGCCGCCGGTCGCGTAGCACCGCGATCTTGTGGCTCAACCGCAGCACCTCCTCCAGCTCGGCGCTGATGAACAGCACCGCCATCCCGCCGTCGGAGAGTTCGACGACGAGCCGCTGGATCTCCGCCTTGGCGCCGACGTCGATGCCCCGGGTCGGCTCGTCCACGATCAGCAGCCGGGGTTCGGTGATCAGCCAACGGGCGAGCAGGACCTTCTGCTGGTTTCCGCCGCTGAGGTGACCGACCCGCGCCTCCGGGTCCGCCGGGCGGATGTCCAGCGCGCGGACGTACCGGTCGACAAGCTCGTCCTGCCGTCGCCGCGGGATCGGTCGTGACCAGCCACGGGCCGCCTGGAGGGCGAGGATGATGTTCTCCCGGACGGTCAGCTCCTCGACCAGCCCCTCGGTACGCCGGTTCTCCGAGCAGAACCCGATCCGGTGGGCCATCGCGGCTCGGGGGCTGCGGAGGTTGACCTCGGCGCCGTCGATCCGGAGGCTGCCGTGGTCGGCCCGGTCGGCGCCGAAGAGCAGCCGGGCCACCTCGGTACGCCCCGAGCCGAGCAGGCCGGCGAGCCCGACCACCTCGCCGGCGTGGATGGTGAGGCTGAACGGCGCGACCGCGCCGGTACGCGTCAGCTCCCGGGCGTCGACGACCGGCTCGCCCCGCTCCACGGTGGCCAGCGGGCGCCGGGAGTGTTCCGCCAGCTCGTCCAGGGTGGCCAGGTCCTTGCCGATCATCCGGGCGACGAGTTCCAGTTGGGAGAGTTCGGCGACCCGGTACTCGCCGATGAGCCGGCCGTTGCGCAGCACCGTCATCCGGTCGGCGATCTCGTAGACCTGGTCGAGGAAGTGCGAGACGAACAGGATCGCCACCCCCTCGCTCTTGAGCTGCCGCATGACCCGGAACAGTTGCGCCACCTCGCCGGCGTCCAGGCTGGACGTCGGCTCGTCGAGGATGAGCACCTTGGCGGAGATGTCCACGGCTCGGGCGATCGCCACCATCTGTTGCACGGCCAACGAGTACGTGCCGAGCGGTGCGGTGACGTCGATGTCGAGCCCCAGCCGGCCGACCAGCTCGCTCGCCCGTCGCCGCAGCTCCGCCCAGCGGATGGCGCCGAGGCGCCGTGGTTCGCGGCCGAGTTGGATGTTCTCCGCCACCGACAGGTTGGGGCAGAGGTTGACCTCCTGGTAGACGGTGCTGATGCCGGCCTGCCGCGCCTGTAGCGGACCGGTGAACCGGACCGACTCGCCGGCCAGCCGGATGTCGCCCTCGTCGATGTCGTAGACCCCGGTCAACACCTTGATCAGTGTCGACTTCCCGGCACCGTTCTCGCCCATCAGGGCGTGCACCTCGCCGGGCAGCAACCGGAAGTCGACCCCGTCCAGCGCGACCACGCCGGGGAACCGTTTGCTGATGTCGGTCATCGTGACTATCGGAGTCGCCTCGGCCATGTCCTCCCCGTCCCGAGCCGGCCGCCCCGGCCGGGTGTGGCCGGGGCGGTCGGTGTGTCGTCGCTGTTCCTGGTCAGTACTGGCGTTGCGGGAGCGCGGCCTTCGCCTGCTCCTGGGTGAAGGTGGTCTCCTCGGTGACCACCCGTGCCGGCACGGTCTCACCGGCCACGACCTTCTTGGCCAGGTCCATCAACTGTGGCCCGAGCAGCGGGCTGCACTCGACGATGAAGTTGATTTTGCCGTCGGCGAGCGCCTGCATACCGTCCCGCACCGCGTCCACGGTGATGATGGTGATGTCGACGCCGGGCTTCTTGCCGGCCGCCTCGATCGCCTCGATCGCGCCCAGGCCCATGTCGTCGTTGTGCGCGTAGAGCACGTCGATGTCGGTGTGCGCCTTGAGGAACGCGTCCATCACCTCCTTGCCCTTCGCCCGGGTGAACTCGCCGGTCTGCGAGGCGATGACCTTGAACTTCGGGTCGGCCTTGATCACCTCCGCGAAACCGTCACGACGGTCGTTGGCCGGGGCGGAGCCGGTGTTGCCCTGCAGTTCGACGATGTTGACCTGCTCCGACTTGCCCTGGTACGCCTCGACCAGCCACTGACCGGCCTTCTTGCCCTCCTCCACGAAGTCGGAGCCGAGGAAGGTCTTGTACAGCGAGGTGTCCGGGGAGTCGATGGCCCGGTCGGTGAGGATCACCGGGATGCCGGCGTCCTTGGCCTCCTTGAGCACGGTGTCCCAACCGGACTCGACCACCGGCGAGAAGGCGATCACGTCGACCTTCTGCTGCACGAAGCTGCGGATGGCCTTGATCTGGTTCTCCTGCTTCTGCTGGGCGTCGGAGAACTTCAGTTCGATGCCCGCCTCCTCGGCCGCCTTACGCACCGAGTCGGTGTTCGCGGTGCGCCAGCCACTCTCCGCGCCCACCTGCGAGAAACCCATGGTGATCTTGCCATCGTCGGCGGCGCCGTTTCCACTCTCGCCACCACACGCGGAGAGCGTCGCGGCGACCATCACGCCGCTGAGCACCGCCACGGACCATCTCTTGGACACTGCGCCCTCCTGTCGTCTGCCGCCGGTACGGCGGCGGATCGGTCCGCGCCCCCGGCGCGGCTCGCCGGCCGACTGGCCTGCACGAGGTGAACGATCACATCTCTGATCTTGAGGTAGTGACTGACGATCGACGGTCGTTGAGTTCATACCAGGACATCCCCGGCGCGGAGGACAGGTCAGGCCGGAGCCACATCCACCAGGGGCCGGTTCGTGTCGTGCATCACATGCTGCGTGCGAGAATGTTACCGTTCTCTATCTCGACGTCAAGACCGTCTCCGAGAACGTTTCCGGCACGTTACCCACCACAGTGACGAGCGCCGGACCGAAGCGGTGTCGGCCAACCAGCGGCGGCGGCCGGTAGAGTGTGATCGGTAACATCAAGATCAGGAGGACCACGTGCGGTTGAATCCCCCGACCGGGGACGGAGACGCCGGACCGGCCGAGGTGGCGCGGATCCGCCAGCGCGGCTCGGTCATGCGGGATGTCGCCCGGCTGGCCGGCGTGTCCCACCAGACCGTGTCACGAGTGCTCAACGACCACCCGAACGTCCGCCAGGAAACCCGGTTACGGGTCCTGGAGGCGATGCGGGCGCTGAACTACCGCCGCAATCTCGCCGCCCGTACCCTGGTCACCCGCCGGTCACGCACACTGGGCATCATCGGTTTCGAGACCACCCTGTTCGGACCCGCGTCGATGCTCTACGGCATCGAGGACGCCGCCCGCCGGGCCGGATACTTCGTCAGCGTCGCCACGGTGCCGAACCTCGAACGCCAGTCGGTGCTCGACGCCATCGACCGGCTCTGCCAGCAGTCGGTGGAGGGCATCATCGCGATCGCGCCGAAGCCCACGGTCACCAACGCGCTGCTGCAGGTGCCGTCGGGTCTGGCCAGCGTCGGAGTGGGCGGTGGGGTCGACGACGACGCCGTCCCCACGGTACGGATCGACAACGCCGCGGGTGCCCGGCTGGCCACCCAGCACCTGCTCGACCTGGGACACGCGACGGTCCACCACGTGGCCGGACCACCCGACTGGCCCGAGGCGCACGAACGGATCGAGGGCTGGCGACGCACCCTGTACGCGGCGGGCGCGATCGTGCCGCCCGTCGAGCCCGGCGCGTGGACCGCCCGCTCCGGCTACGAACAGGGCAGGTTGCTGGCCGCCGACCCCTCGGTGACCGCGATCTTCTGCGCCAACGACCAGATCGCGCTCGGTGTGCTGCGCGCCCTGCACGAGGCCGGCCGACGGGTGCCGGAGCAGGTCAGCGTGGTCGGCTTCGACGACACCCCCGACTCGGAGTACTTCCTGCCGCCGCTGACCACGGTGCGGCAGGACTTCGCCGAACTCGGTCGACGCAGTCTCGCGGTGCTGCTCCACCAGATCGACCAGCAGCACGACGCGACGCCACCCGACCACGTGGTGCTCGCGCCGGAACTGGTGGCCCGGGCCAGTGCGGCCCGCCCCGGGCGACCCCGCCGCCGCGCCCGCCCATCGCAGGCGGACTGAGTCGCTGCGATCGCCCACCGCAAACGGGCTGAGTGGCCACGATCGCCCATCGCAGGCGGACTGAGTCGCTGGCGCCCGCCCGGTCAGCCGGGCGGTGCGGCGACGCTGGCGCGGGCGATCAGGGTCGGCGCGATGGTCCGGCGCAGGGTGTCGGCGGCCCCGGACTCGATCTGGGTCAGCAGCAGGCCGAGGCTCGCCTCGGCCACCGCGGCGAAGTCCGGCCGGACGGTGGTCAGCGGCGGGATGAAGTACGCCGCCTCCGGCACGTCGTCGAAGCCGACCAGGCTGACCTCCTCGGGCACCCGGCGGCCGTACTCGCTCAGGGCACGCAGCACGCCGAGCGCGAGGTGGTCGTTGGCGGTGAAGACGGCGGTGACCTCCGGCATCCGGGCGAGCAGCTGCCCGCACCGATAGCCGGACGCGGCCGACCAGTCCGCCGGCATCACCGGTGGCACCTCGACGCCCGCCGCCAGCAACTCGTTGCGCCAGCCCTCGATGCGGCCGGCGCTGTCGAACCAGTCCGCCGGGCCGGAGACGTGCCACACCGTGCGGTGGCCCGCGTCCAGCAGGTGTCGGGTCGCCGCCCGGGCCCCGGCGACCTGGTCGACGGTGACCAGTGGCACGGGTCGGCAGGGATCGCCGTCGACGGTGACCAGTGGGACGTCCTTGGGCAGCCGCTCCAACGCCTCGCCGGCCGACTCGACCGGCGCGATCACCACGATGCCGGCGACCCGGTGCGCCAGGTGCCGCTCGACAGCCGCCGAGATGGAGCGGTGGTCGAGGCTGCGTACGCTGCCCACGCTGACCGCGAAGCCCGCCTCGGCGGCCGCCTGTTCGAAGGCGGCCAGCAGGGACGCCGGACCGTAGAGCGTGGTGTTCTGTGCCACCACTCCGATCACCTGTGAGCGGCCGGTGACCAGGGCGCGGGCCGCGCGGTTGGGCCGGTAGCCGAGTTCGGCGATGGCCGCCTGGACCCGCAGCCGGGTCTGCTCCCGGACGTTCGGATGTCCGTTGAGTACTCGCGACACCGTCTGGTGGGAGACCCCGGCGAGACGGGCCACGTCGGTCATCGCGGGCTCGCGCATCACCATCTCGCTCCCCCGCCCTCCCACGCCCCCGTCCGTCTCCGCCGACCCTGCCGGGGTCACGACCTCGCGGGGACGACGACCATCGGCGGCACCGGATCGGTGACGGGCGGGTGCGGAATCCCCGCCAGTGTAGGGGAGCGGCTCCCGGTCAACCGGCACGAGGTGGCACGCCGCGTCGATCGACGGGCCGGACCCGTGGGCGCGGGCGTCACGGCCCTCGCCCGCGCTGCTACGACGGGACGACCGGGGTGTTGACGGCATGTTGCGCAGCGACAATACTCGATCTATTCGGGGTTAACGCTCACATGTCTCCGGCCCCTGCAAGGAAAGCGCAGTCCTCAGCGACGACTGCGTCGACGATCGCCTTTTGATGTTGGCGCTAACAGCAGCCGACCGGCTCCGAAGTTCAGGAGGACAGGGATGACGCGCGCACGCGTACCCACCGGGTTGGCGGCCCTCGTGCTGCTGACCTCGGCCGTCGCGACGCCGGCCACGGCACAGGCTCCGCCCAGCCCACCCGACTACACGGTCACCGTCGATCCCGACCGGACCGGCCCGAGCATCAACGACCGGATGTACGGCGTGTTCTTCGAGGACATCAATCTCGCCGCCGACGGCGGGATCTACGCCGAACTGCTCCGCAACCGGTCGTTCGAGTTCCTGCCGGTGGACAATCCGGCGTACACCGGGCTGACCGGGTGGACCACCGGGGCGGAGGGCGGCGGGTCCGGTACCGCGACCACGGTCGACGACAACGCCCGACTCAACGAGCGGAACCGCACGTACCTGCGGCTCGCCCTGGCCAGTCCCGACGGCGGCCGGTACGGCGTCACCAACGCCGGTTTCCACACCGGAATCGCGCTCACCGCCGGAGCCCGGTACGACTTCTCGGTGTGGGCCCGCACCGACGCGCCCGACGGCACACCACTGGCGGTGACCCTGCACGATCCGAACGGGCAGCCACTCGGCGGCGCGCTCACCCGTACCGTGCGCGGCGACACCTGGATCCGGTACGCCGGCACTCTGACCGCGACCCGGACCACCGACGCGGCCCGCCTCTCGGTGCGGGCCGGCGGCACCGGCACACTCCGCCTGGACATGGTCTCGCTCTTTCCCCGGGACACCTTCAAGGGCCGACCGAACGGCCTGCGCCGGGACCTCGCCGAGAAGGTCGCGGCGCTGAAGCCCGGGTTCGTCCGGTTCCCCGGCGGCTGTCTGGTCAACACCGGCAGCCACCACGGCTACGACGCCGCCAGCGGCTGGCCCCGAGCCCGCTCCTACCAGTGGAAGGAGACCGTCGGCCCGGTCGAGACCCGGGCCACCAACGCCAACTTCTGGGGCTACAACCAGTCCTACGGGCTCGGCTACTACGAGTACCTCCAGTTCGCCGAGGACATCGGGGCGATGCCGCTGCCGGTGGTGCCGGCCCTGGTCACCGGGTGCGGGCAGAACCGCGCCACGCACGACGAGGAGCTGCTGCGCCGGCACATCCAGGACACCCTGGACCTGATCGAGTTCGCCACCGGGCCGGTCACCTCGACCTGGGGCGGACTGCGCGCCGAGATGGGTCACCCGGCACCGTTCCGGCTCACCCACCTGGCGGTCGGCAACGAGGAGAACCTGCCCGACGAGTTCTTCGCCAACTTCGTCCGGTTCCGGTCCGCGATCGAGGCGGCGTACCCGGGGATCACCGTGATCAGCAACTCCGGGCCGGACGATGCGGGTGTCACCTTCGACCGGCTCTGGGAAAGGAACCGGGCGACGGGTGTGCCGATGGTCGACGAGCACTACTACAACAGCCCGACCTGGTTCCTCCAGCACAACCGGCGCTACGACGACTACGACCGGGCCGGTCCGAAGGTCTTCCTCGGCGAGTACGCGTCGCAGGACAACAAGCTGTTCAACTCGCTGGCCGAGGCGGCGTACATGACCGGGCTGGAGCGCAACGCCGACGTGGTGCGGCTGGCGTCGTACGCACCACTGCTGGCGAACGTCGACGAGGTGCAGTGGCGGCCGGACCTGATCTGGTTCGACAACGACGAGTCGTGGGGTTCGACCAGCTACCAGGTGCAGAAGCTGTTCATGAACAACGTCGGCGACCGGGTGGTGCCGAGCCGGGCGACCGGGAAGGTGGTGCGGCCGCAGCCGATCACCGGGGCGATCGGGCTCTCCACCTGGGCCACCTCGGCCCGCTACGACGACGTACGGGTCACCGCGCCGGACGGGACCGTGCTCTTCGAGGACGACTTCTCCACCGGGGCCGACGGCTGGACCCCGCTCGCCAACCGGGGTGCGTGGTCGGTGGTGGACGGCGGATACGTCCAGTCCGACACCGCAGCGCAGGACACCCTGGTCAAGGCGGCCGAGATCGCCACCTCCGACTACGACCTGACGGTGCGGGCGACCAAGCTCGCCGGTGCGGAAGGCTTCCTGGTCGCCTTCGGGGTGAAGGACTCCGGCAACTTCTACTGGTGGAACCTGGGCGGCTGGAACAACACCCAGGGTGCCGTCGAGAAGGCGACCGGCGGTGGCAAGGAAACCCTGCTCGCCAAGCCGAACGCGGTCACCACCGGCACGACGTACGACCTCCGGATCTCGGTCCGGGGCACCCGGGTGACCCTCTACCTCGACGGTCAGGAGTGGGGCAGTTTCGCCGACGACCGGGTGACCGAGCCGTTCGCCCACGTGATCACCGAGGACCGGGCCGCCGGTGAACTGATCGTCAAGGTGGTCAACGCCCAGGACTCGCCGGCGACCACCCGGATCGACCTCGCCGGCCGTCGGGTCCGGGACACCGCCCGGATGACCGTCATCACCGGTGACCCGCAGGAACAGAACACCCGCTCGGCCGAGCCGATCCAACCGGTGACCAGCACCGTCCGGGGCGTCGGGTCGGTGTTCACCCGGACCTTCCCGCCGAACTCCGTCACCTTCCTCCGGCTGCGTACCCGATAGGAGAACCGTCATGAGTCAGCAGATCGGCCGCCGTACGCTGCTCCGGGGTGGTCTCGGCGCGGCCGCCGCCAGCGCTGTCGCCGGACTTCCCGGCACCGCACCCGCCGCCGGTCGTGCCACCCACGCCGCCGCTCAGCCCGGCGCGGTACCCACGGTCAACCCGCTGGTCCGGCAACGGGCGGACCCGTTCGTCACCCACCCGGTCGGCGGGATGTACTACTTCACCGGCTCGGTCCCGGAGTACGACCGGATCGTGGTCCGGGGCGCCGACACCATCGCCGGGCTGGGCACCGCGACCGAGTCGGTGATCTGGCGGCGGCCGGCCTCCGGCCGGATGGGCGGGCACATCTGGGCGCCGGAACTGCACCGCATCGACGGCCGGTGGTACGTCTACTTCGCCGCCGGCGACTCCGACGACGTCTTCCGGATCCGGATGTACGTGCTGGAGTCGGCCCTGGCCGACCCGCGCGACCCGACCGGCTGGACGGCGCCCCGGCAGATCGCCACGGAGTGGGACAGCTTCTCGTTGGACGCCACCACCTTCACGCACCGGGGGCGCCGGTATCTGGTCTGGGCCCAGAGTGAGCCGGAGATAGCGGTCAACTCCAGCCTCTACATCGCCGCGATGAGTTCGCCCTGGACGATCACCGGCAAGCCGGTCCGGATCGCCACCCCGACCCGGAGCTGGGAGATCCAGGGGTTCCGGGTCAACGAGGGTCCGGCGGTGCTGGTCCGCAACGGTCGGGTCTTCCTGACCTTCTCGGCCAGCGCCACCGACGCCCGGTACTGCATGGGCCTGCTCACCGCCGACGCGGACGCGAACCTGCTCGACCGGGCGTCCTGGGTCAAGACGCCGGACCCGGTGTTCACCACCAACGAGCGGACCCGGCAGTACGGCCCGGGCCACAACTCGTTCACCGTCGCCGAGGACGGCGTGACCGACGTCCTCGTCTACCACGCCCGCGACTACCGGGACATCGTCGGTGACCCGCTCTACGACCCGAACCGGCACACCCGGGTGCAGCGGCTGTACTGGCACCGCGACGGCACACCGCTGTTCGGCGTACCGGTCGGCGTGGGTGGGCCGATCGTCCGGCTCTCGCCCGCCGACGCGCCGACGGCGTACGTCCGGCACGCGGACTACCTGCTGCGGGTCGAGGCCGACGTGCGGGAACTCGCCGACACCCAGTTCCGGTTCGTGCCGGGGCTCGCCGGCGAGGGCAGCACGTCGCTGCAGTCGGTGAACTTCCCGGACCGGTACGTCCGGGCGGCCGGCGACGCGGTACGGCTCGACCCGGTCGAGACCGGCGCCGACTTCGCCGGACAGGCGAGTTTCCACCGGACCGAGCAGTCCTCCGGGGTCACCCTGCGGTCGGCCGGTGATCCGGGGCGCTACCTGCGGCACGACCGGGGACGGCTGACCACCGGACCGACGGCCGGGGCCCGGACCACCTTCCGACTGGACTGACCGGACCACGGTGGCCGGCCGGGCGCGTTGCCCGACCGGCCACCGGGCCCTCTCCCCCGGCGGGTGGTCGCCCGACCGGGGACGGCGTCCGGGACCGTCGTCGGACGACCCGGCCACCGGTCACGTCACTGCGGCGTCAGCTCGCCCGGCGGCCCAGCCGCACGGCGCTCCAGGAGACCCGGGGCAGTTCCACGGTGGCGGTGCCGCCCTCGACCGACGCGGTCCGGGTCGGACGGAGGGTGACCCGGTCGGGAGCGTCGGCCGTGTTGGTCGCGGTCAGGTCGTCGTCGGTCAGCGTCCACGCCTCGGCCACCTCCCACTCGCCCGCGAACCGGGTCAGGTCGACGGTGAGCCGGACCGGCTGGTCCTGGTCGCGGTTGACCGCGAAGAGGACCAGGTCGCCGTGCACCTCGTCATGCGTGGCGACCGCGTCCACCACCGGCACCTCGCCGTACCGGTCGGTCTGGTACGTCGGCGAGTCGAGCCGGGTGGTCAGTACGTCACCCCGGGCCAGCGCGGCCGTCCGGGCGAACGGGTGGAAGATCGTCTGCCGCCAGGCCGGGCCGCCGGGTTCGGTCCGGATCGGCGCGATCACGTTGACCAGCTGCGCCTGACAGGCCGCGGTGACCCGGTCGCTGTGCCGCAGCAGGGAGATGAGCAGGTTGCCCACCACCACGGCGTCGGTGACGTTGTACTCGTCCTCGATCACCCGCGGGGCCACATCCCACTCCGCCGGCTTCGGCTGCCCCTGGAAGCGGGACAGGTACCAGACGTTCCACTCGTCGAACGAGATCTTGATCTTCTTCTTGCTGCGCAGCCGGGCACCCACGCTGTCGGCGGTGGCGACGACGCTGTCCACGAAGTGGTCCATGTCCACGGCGCTGGCCAGGAACGAGCCCCGGTCGCCGTCGAGCTCCTCGTAGTAGGCGTGGCAGGAGATGTAGTCGACGACGTCGTACGCGTGCTCCAGGACGGTGGCCTCCCAGGAGCCGAAGGTCGGCATCGACGAGCCGGAACTGCCGCAGGCGACCAGTTCCAGGTCGGGTTCGGCGAAGCGCAGCGCCCGGGCGGTGCCGGCGGCGAGCAGGCCGTACTCCTGGGCGGTCTTGTGACCGGTCTGCCACGGCCCGTCCAACTCGTTGCCGAGGCACCACATCCGGATCCCGTACGGCTCCGGGGCGCCGTTGGCCCGCCGCAGGTCGGACAGGTACGTCCCCCCGGGGTGGTTGAGGTACTCCTGTACGTCCAGGGCCTCCTGCACGCCACGGGTGCCGAGGTTGACCGCGTACATGATTTCCATGTCGGCCTTGGCGGCCCAGCGGGCGAACTCGTCGATGCCCACCTCGTTGGTCTCCACGCTGTGCCAGGCGAGGTCGCGGCGACGTGGCCGGTCCGCCACCGGCCCGATGCCGTCCTCCCAGCGGTAGCCGGAGACGAAGTTGCCGCCCGGATAGCGGACCACGGTGGCGCCCAGTTCCCGGACCAGCGCGAGTACGTCGGTACGGAAGCCGTCCTCGTCGGCCTGCGGGTGTCCCGGCTCGTAGATGCCGGTGTAGACGCAGCGTCCCATGTGTTCCACGAAGGACCCGAAGGTCCGACGACTGACCGGGGCGACCACGGAGCCAGGATCCAGTACGACCGACGCGCTGAGCATGTTTCCCCTTCGACGAGGCGAGGTTGGCCGGGATGAGCGGGTGAGGTGGTTGGCGGTGGGATGGTGGCGGCTACCGGAGGGCACCGACGGTGCGCCCGCCGCACCGGTATCGCCGCGGCAGCACGAGAACCAGGATCAGTGGCACGATGACGAGGAGGGCAGCCGGTGACGTCACGTGGGACAGGGCCGGCCCCCATTGCCTGGTACACGTTTTGCAGCGCTGCAAACAGCATGCCCGGACACCTGATTGCCGGCAAGAGGTAACGTGCCGGAAAACTCGGTCGGGGGTCGCCGACCCTGGACCACCCGGCGGCCCGCACGCCGCCGTCTGCCGTGTGCTGCCAACCGATCAGGCCGCCGCCGTGGGAGGGACCGGATGCGACGAGGACGAGAGGTCACCCTCCGTGACGTGGCCGAACTCGCCGGGGTCTCGAGTCGCACCGTCTCGAACGTGGTGAACGGCTACGCCAACGTCACCGAGCGCACCCGGCTGCGGGTCCAACGGGCCGTCGACGAACTCGGCTACCGGCCGAACGTACTGGCCCGGAACCTGGCCCAGGGCAGGTCGGGACAGATCGCCGTGGTGGTGCCCTACCTGGACACCCCGTACTTCGCGGAACTGCTCCAGGGCATCATCCGCGCCGCCCGGGTGCAGGGCTACAACGTCCTCATCGACCAGACCGACGGCGACCGCGAGCACGAGCGGATGCTCATCACCCGGGGCGCGCACCGGCTCCTCTTCGACGGGGTCATCTTCAGCCCGCTCGGGCTCTCCCAGTCGGCGCTGGCCGACCGGGACCTCACCCTGCCCCTGGTCATCCTCGGCGAGCGGGTCAGCGACGGCACCTTCGACCATGTCGGCATCGACGACGTGGCGGCCTCCCGGCAGGCCACCGAACACCTGCTCGACCTCGGCCGCAGCCGGGTCGCCGCGATCGGGGACCAGCCGTACGAGACCGGTGAGGCGGCGCAGTTGCGGACCCGCGGGTTCCGGGAGGCCCACGAGCGGCGGGGCCTCCCGGTGCACGAGGACCTGATCATCCCCACACCGCGCTTCAACCGGCCGGACGGTGCCGGCGCGATGGCGTACCTGCTCGACGGTGACGCACGGCCGGACGCGGTGTTCTGCTACAGCGACCTGGTCGCGCTCGGCGCCATCCACACGCTGGTCTCCCGGGGCCTGCGGGTGCCCGAGGACGTGGCGGTCATCGGGTACGACGACATCGAGGACGGCGCGTACTCCAACCCGACCGTCACCACCATCTCGCCGGACAAGGAGCTGATCGCCGCGACGGCGGTGGAACGACTGCTCCTGCGGATCGGCAGCCCCACCCCGCCGCCCGGCCTGGAACTACGCGCGCCGCACCGGCTGGTGGTCCGGGAGAGCACCGTGGGGCGGGCGACCGGCACCGACGGAACCAGGTGACCGGACGCCACCCGCGCCCGAGGTGCGCCGGGCGGAGGACACCGCGAAGCGGCCGGTCAGGAGCGGCCGTCGGGAAACAGGAGCACCGGTTTGACCGCCCGGCCGGCGTGGATGTCCTCGGCGGCCCGCTGGATGTCGGCGAAGTCGTACGGGGTGACCAGCCGGTCCACCGGAAGCCGGCCCTGGGCGTGCAGCCGGACCAGCGCGGGAATCAGTGATCGGGTCTCCGCGCCGCCGATGGTCACCCCGACCACCGACCGGCCGGGCAGCATGGCGTTGACGTCCACCGGGACGGTGGTGCCGAACGGTGGTGCGCCGACGAACACGAAGATCCCGCCGACCGCGAGGCTGGCGATGCCGGCGGCGATCACCTCGGGCACCCCGGTGGCGTCGAGGATCCGGTCGACCCCGGCGCCGCCGGTGACTGCCGTCAACGCCTCGGTCAGGTCGCCGGAGCCGGTGTCCACCGTGTCGGTGGCGCCGAGTTCGCGGGCCAGGGCCAGGCGTTCCGGCAGCCGGTCCACGGCGATGATCCGCGCGGCCGGGGTCAGCGCGGCGGCCATCACCGCGCTCAGCCCGACGCTGCCGGCACCGAGGACCGCCACGCTTGCCCCGGCGTACGGCTTAAGCACGTTGTGCACGGTGCCGAAGCCGGTGACCACGCCACAGCCGAGCGGTGCCAGCACCTCCAGCGGAGTGTCCGGGTCGACCCGGACCACGCTGCGCTCGTCGGCGAGCGCCAGGGCGGAGAAGGACGACTGCCCGAAGAAGTGCCCGTGCAACTCGCCGCCGTCAGCGTCGGCGATCGGGGCGGTGCCGTCGGGGCGGGCGCCGCCGAACAGGTTGCGGGACAGCCAGGTCCGGCAGAGCGACGGCTGACCGGTGTGACACGCGCCGCAGGCCCCGCAGGAGGAGAACGACAGCAGCACCCGGTCGCCGGGGACGACCGAGGTGACGGTGGCGCCGACCGCCGCCACGATCCCCGCGCCCTCGTGCCCCAACACCCCGGGCAACGGGAACGGCGCGAAGCCGGCCTGCACGGTGAGATCGGTGTGACACATCCCGGCGGCCACCATCCGGACCAGCACCTCGTGGTCGGCGGGGCCGTCCAGGACGATCTGCTCGACGCTGAAGGGTTCGCCGGCGCCGCGTACGACGGCCGCGGCGGTGCGGAGTGTCATGGGGCTTCTCCTGGGCTGTGCGGTGGTGGCCGCTCCGGCTTGCGTCGTGCCGCCAAGCCGGCCGGGCCGCTGCGGCGGTCGTCGTCTCAGGGCAGAGTACATTCATCCACCTGGATTTCTGCCTGGTGGTCCCGGCCCACCCGCGCCGGGTCGGACCGGCGTCCGGGTTTCGCCAGGTATGCGCCGGTCCGATGCTGGGTAGAGGGCAACCATGACAACGCAGAACAACGTGATCCTGCTCGGTGGCCCACGGGACGGAACCCTCGCTCCGGCCAACGACACCGCACTGATCGAGGTCGAACTCGACGGGCTGGTCCACCGCTACGTCCAGACGACGGCGACGCGTGACCGCGACGGCGCCACGTACCCCGTCTACAACTATGACGGCGAGGTACGGCCGGGCGGCAGCGAGTCGGGCGTCGAGGACGCCGGTGACCGGGTCGCCTCCCCGCTGGCGGACGACCTGGACAGCCGCTCGCCCGCCGGCGGAAGGTCCGACGGCTAGACCGGACGACACCCGGACAGCGACGCCTCGGGGCGACCCGGACGACGGCGAGCCCGGCGGCATCGACCTGCCGGGAGATCGCGCACACCGGGCGGCAGCCGGTGGTGAACCGGAACCACCGGCGCCAGCCCCGGTCACGGGGTGCTCGGCACCGTCGCGGGAGCAGCGTGGGTCAGGCCGACTGCCGGATCACCAGTGTCGGGGTGAAGATGACCGACCGCGCCGCCCGCTGCGGGTCGCGCAACTGGGCGAGCAGCAGCTGCGCCATCTCGCCCGCCATCTCCTCCACCGGCTGGCGGACGGTGGTGAGCTGCGGATGTGACTCCCGGGCGGCGATGCTGTCGTCGAAGCCGACAACCGCGACGTCCTCCGGCACCCGGTGGCCGCGCTCCTGCAACGCCCGGACCGCGCCCTCCGCCATCAGGTCGTTGGCGACGAAAAGGCCGTCGATGTCCGGATGCCGGTCCACCAACCGGTGGGTCGCCGCCTCGCCGCTGCCCCGGGTGAAGTCGCCCTGGACCGACGGCACCTCGACCCCGAGGCGGGTCGCGACGGCCGACCGGAAGCCGGCGAGACGGTCCTGCCCGGCCGGCATGTCCTGCGGACCGCAGATGGTGGCCAACCGGCGGCGACCCCGGCCGATCAGGTGCTCGGCCGCCAGCCGCGCGCCGGCCTGCTGGTCGACGTCGACGTAACTGACCGGCACCGGTCGGCCGGGTCGGGCCGACAGGACCGCCGGGATGCCGAGGTCGGCCAGGTGCTGGGGCAGCGGGTCGGCGCCGTGACTGGAGATGAGCAGCACCCCGTCGACGTGTCCCTGCCGCAGGTAGCGGGTGACCATGTGGTGTGCCGGTGGATCCGCCGGAATGATCACGAGATGGATGCCCCGGGGGCGGAGCACCTCCTGCGCCCCGGCGGTGACCCGTCCGATGTACGGGTCGGTGAAGAGCCGCTGCAGGAACGGTGTCTCGTAGACGGTGTGCCCCGGCGGCTCCGAGACGATCAGGGCCATCGAGTCGGTGCGTCGGGTGACCAGGGAGCGGGCGGCGAGGTTCGGGACGTACCCGATCTCGGCTATCGCCCGCTCGACCACGGCCCGGATCCGGGGATCGACGGTGGGTACCTCGTTGATCACCCGGGAGACCGTGGCCCTGGACACCCCGGCCGCCTCGGCGACCTGCTCGAGCGTGGGGCGTCCCGTCGCGTCCGCCGGGCGGGCCGTCATGGCACCAGTTATAGCATCAGCGGTCACCACCCCTGCCCGGTCCGGGGCCGTGACCGAGCCGGCCCCGGCCGGCGTCGCCACGAAGCCGGTCCCGGCCCCGGCCGGGCTCCCCGCCGGCCCGGTCGTCCCGGAGCCGGCGGGGATGGTGTCGGTCACGGACGTCCGTCGGTCCCGCACTTGATGATGGGACGGATGCAGTCCCGCACCCGGCGGGCCAGTTCCTCCTCCGGCCAGGCGTTGAAGAAGTCACCGTGCATGGTGAAGCCTCCCCCGGACGCCAGCCGGAAGCGCGACGCCGGGCCGTTGACCGGGTAACGCAGCACCTGCCGCAGCTTCGGCACCGGCACCGGGTGGGTGGAGGGGCAGTCCCCGCCCACCGGATACGCCATGTGGCTCTTGTGGTCCGGCGAGTCGAGGTCGCGGCCGTTCCAGCACTGCGGGAAGTCGAGGTACGACTCCAGCATGCTGCCGGCCGGGCAGGTGATGAAGTCCTTCGACGCCCCGACCTCGTTGTGGTGCAGGCACGACCACCGGGAGATGGTGGTCGCGTCCGGCGCGGTGGCGCGCGCGTTGCCGGCCACCACCCGCAGCCCCAGCGGGAACGGCTGGATACGGGCGATCACGTCGTCGCGTACCCCCTCGCCGAGGTAGTAAAAGATGCCGGTGACCGGCTCCACCGGCTGGTTGTCGGCGTACAGGGTGGGGACCCAGTACGACGACGTGTCGACCACCGGGTTGCAGTTGCTGGCCCCGGCGAGCAGGTCACCGACGTTGGTGTACGCGTTGGTCACCCGGCTGCCGAAGAAGCTGTGCATGTGCGAGGCGCCCGGCAGGTTCGGGTAGACGATCGGGTCGTCGGGCAGCCGGTGGCTGAACGGGCAGTCGGCGAGGAACTCCGAGACCCGCACGATCGGACCGCTCGGCGGCGGTGGCGGCGCCGAGCCGCCGGTGCCGTGGACCTCGAACTCCCAGAGCGAGACGCCGAACTGGGTGGCCCGCTGGGTGGCGTGCAGCCGGACGTACCGCCCGGTGCCGGAGACGGTGAGGTCCTGGACGCCGCCCGTCCCGTTCGCCGTGCTGTGGATGGTGGTCCAGTTGTTGCCGTCCGACGACGTCTGGATGGTGAACGCCCGGGCGTAGGCGCCCTCCCAGCGCAGCACGACCCGGTTGACGGTGGCGGTGGCGCCCAGGTCCACCCGCAGCCACTGCGGGTCGGCGAAGGCGCTGGACCACCGGGTCCCGTTGTTGCCGTCGACCGCGGCCGAGGCGGGCGCGCCGGCGTTCTCGGTGGAGGACGCGGTGGCCGGGCGGCCCCGCGAGAGCAGCACGTCGGCGGCGGCGGCCGGCGCGGCGCCGGCCACGAGATAGCCGCCGAGCAGGGCGAGCAGGGCGACGACGAGCGAGACGGTACGCGGCCGTCGGCGCATCGATGTCCGGTACATGGCAGCTCCTACTGGTAGACCCGGACGTAGTCGACGTACATCCGGGAGGGGAACGGCGTGCTGCCGTCCACCGGCCCGGGGAAGTCGCCGCCGACCGCGAGGTTGAGGATGAGGTAGAACGGGTGGTCGAAGACCCACGGTCCGCGGGTCGACTCCACGGTGGCCTTGCTGGCCACGAAGACGGTCTGGCCGTCGAGCGAGAACGTCATGCCCCGGCTGTCCCACTCGACCGCCCAGACGTGGAATCCGGCGGAGAGGTCCACCCCGCCCGGTACGGTGTACCGCTGGCCGTAGCCACCGCCGCCGTTGTACGCCGGCGCGTGCAGCGTGGAGTAGCCCTCGAGGGTGTTCCGGCCGAGCACCTCCATGATGTCGATCTCGCCGTTGTACGGCCACGGCCGCCCGGTGAGGAAGTCGGCGCCCATCATCCAGAACGCCGGCCACAGGCCGTTGCCCTTGGGCACCCGGATCCGGGCCTCGATCCGCCCGTACTGCACGTGGAACTTGTTGCTGGTGTTCATCCGGTGCGAGGTGTAGTCCCGACCGCCGGCCGTCTCCCGCCGGGCTTCGAGCACCAGTGAGCCGGCCCCGTCCAGCTGCACGTTGTTGTTGTTCGTGTAGTACTGGACCTCGTTGTTCTGTCCGGTGCCCGGGTCGATCGTCCACTTCGCGGGGTCGGGCTTGCCGCCGGCCGCGCCGTTGAACTCGTCACTGAAGACCAGCCGGGTGGCCGGGAAGGTCGGGTCGGCCGGCTGCGCCGGAGGCGGGGTCGGGTTGCCGCCGCTGCCGTAGACCTGGAACTCCCAGAGCGAGTAGCCGTACGGGCTGTTCCGGGCGGTGCCGTACATCCGTACGTAGCGTCCGGTGCCGTTGACCGTCAACGCCTCCCGGAAACCCCGACCGGTGGTGGTGGAGTAGACCGACGTCCAACTGCTCGCGTCCGGCGACACCTGGATCTGGTACGACGTGGCGTACGCCGGGTCCCACTGGAGGACCACCTGGCGGATGGTGGCGGTGGCCCCGAGGTCGACGTAGATCCAGCCGGGGTCGACCCAGCCGGTGGTGCTGCTGGTCGCCCACCGGCTCGCCGGGTCCTGGTCGAAGGCACGGGCCGGGGTGCACTCCCAGCAGTTGCTGTCGTGCTGGCTCGACGAGGCGACCGCCGGCTTGCCGTACGACAGCAGCGTGCTGCCGCCGGGCGGCGGGGTGGTGGTGGGGGGCGGGGTGGTCGTCGGCGGGGTGGTCGGTCCGGTTCCGCTGACCCGTACCTGCACCTCCCACAGTGACACGCCGTAGGCGGTACCCCGGGCGGTGGTGTGGATCCGCAGGTAGCGGCCGGTGCCGCTGACGGTCAACGCCTGGGTGCCGCCGGTACCGGTGGTGGTGGAGTAGATCGCGGTCCAGGTCGTACCGGTCGCGGAGGTCTGGACCTGGAACGCGGTGGCGTAGGCCGCTTCCCAGCTCAGCGTCACGCCGCAGATCGACCGGCTGGCACCGAGGTCGATCTGGAGCCACTGCGGGTCCGCCGCCGCGCTGGACCACCGGGTGCCGGCGTCGCCGTCGACGGCCGCGGCCGCCGGGAACATGCTGGACTGGGTGGAGGAGGCGGTGGCGGGTCGTCCCTGGGCGGCGTTGGCGGTGCCGCAGTCGGCGCTGCCGCCGGTCTCGCCGTACACCTGGAACTCCCACAGCGAGACGCCCCACTGGGTGGCCCGCTGGGTGGCGTTGAGCCGGACGTACCGGCCGGTGCCGGAGACGGTGAGGTCCTGGACACCGCCGGTGCCGGCCGTGGTGGTGTGCACGGTGGTCCAGGCGGTGCCGTTGGCGGAGACCTGAATGGTGAAGGCGCGGGCGTAGGCGCCCTCCCAGTTCAGCACGACCCGGCTGACCGGTACCAGGCTGCCCAGGTCGACCTGGAGCCACTGGGGGTCCGCCGCCGCGCTGGACCACCGGGTACCCGGGTTGCCGTCCACCGCCGCCGAGGCGGGGGTGGCCGCGGACTCCACCGAGGAGGCGGTGGCCGGACGGTTCTGGGACAGCAGCGCGACGGCGGCGCCGGCCGATCCGGCGCTGGCCACGAGATAGCCGCCGAGCAGGGCGACCATGGTGACGACAACGGCGGCCAGCCGGCGACGGGGGACGCCGTGCCGGGGTGGCGCGTGTGGTGGAGCGTCAGGCGGTGGGACAGCCCGGTCCATCGGTACTCCTCTGGTGTGGGACGGGGGGCGGGGAAACCCCGACGGGCGGCATCCGCGCCCCGCCGTGCCGTGCACGACGGGGCGGTGAGGTGGTGAGGCGGGGTGCTTGTGGTGGGGTACGACTTCGGTGCGGGAGAAGCGGAGCGGATGCGCCGGGGGGTGAGCGGTCGGACGGCGAGAGAGCGGGCGGGGGACGAGCAGAAGAGAGCGCTCTCTCAACCTTCACTTTGACCGACGCATGGCCATGTGTCAATGTGGGGACATCTCTCCGCTGATCGACACGGTCCGTGCCTTATCCACTGGTATCTCGACCCGATCACCACCATGACGTCGGCAGGGACCCGGGCAGACCGTGGCAGGTCGGGGAGAGCGCTCCCCAGTCCTGGAGGATCTGTGCGGTCTCGCCGTCACCCCGCCCTACTCGCCGTCCTGCTGGCGGCCACCCTCGCCGGCTGTGCCACCACCGGCGGTCCGCCGCCCGCCGCCGGCCCCGGCACGCCGGTCAGCGGCTCCGTACCGGCCACAACCGTCACGACCCCGGCCACGCCGGGCGGGTTCAGCGGCACCGACACGGCCTGGCTGCAGCTGACCATCGCGATGGACGAACGGATCATCCAGGTGTTCGACCTGCTGTCCGACCGGGTCGGTGACCCGGAGCTGCGGGCCCTGGTCAGCCGGTTCGAGACCGCCCACCGCGACACGCTGCGTCGGCTGCGCGCCCTGCACGACCGCTCCGGCGGTCCCACGACGAACCCCCACGAGGGTCACGACATGCCGGGAATGGCGACGCAGGCGCAGCTCGCCGCGGTACGCCGGGCCACCGGTCGAACCGCCGCCGACCTCTTCGCCGAACTGACCCGCGCCCACCTGGACCAGTCGGTCCGGCTCGCCCGGGCCGAGCGGGAACACGGCGTCGAACCGGCCACCCGGACCGTCGCCGCCGAGATCGAACGGACCCGGGCCGATCAGCGCGCCGAGTTGGACCGGTTGCTGCCGACCGAGGATGCGGCCGGTTGAACCCGGGCGGGCCGTCGACGTGGACGGCACGCCCGGGTCGTTCCGGGTCAGGGAGCGGGATACTCCGTGACGTAGACCGGCGCACCGGTCCGGGTGGTGTCCGCCGGATCGCCCAGGCCGTTGACCACATGGTCGATCGTGCCGGCGCTGAGGTTCACCGTCATCACGTGGTACAACCGGACGCCGGGCGTCACCGGCACCTCGAAGCCGTTCTCGGTGTGGATCGACGGGTTGTTCTGGTTGAAGACGTACACCCCGCCGCCGTACAGGGTGTGGTGGCGTACCCGGTCGCCGACCTTGTAGCCGGCGTACCCCTCGACGTCGCCGTTCATCCAGTCGGCCTGCGTCGGCGGGTCGTACGGCAGCTCGTTCTGGTAGAGCACCGTCGTGCCGTGCTCACCGTTCCAGACGGTGTTGTACCGCTGGAAGTGCTCGACGAACAGGCCGGTCGCGGTCACCCGGTCGCCGTTGATGACGGCGCCGTACCGGCCGGTGTTGGTCCGCCAGCGGTCGGTGTCGCCGTTGACGCCCTCGGTGAAGCCCTCGACGCCGTGGTCGCCACGCCACACCCAGGCGTGGTCGATCAGCACGTTGTCGCTGTTGACCTCCAACGCGATGTGCGTCTTCCCGACGTGCGGGCCGCCGATCCGGAAGTACACGTCGGAGAGCGTGGTCGGGTTGCCCGGCACACTCCGGCCGGGACCGTGCTTGCGGCCGACCCGGAGCAGCACCGGCGATTCCCTGAGCCCGGCGTCCACGGTGACCCCGGCGACGACCACACCCGGGACGTCGGCGACGTCGAGCGGGATCGCGCCGTCGACCGCGGTGAGCGTGGCGTGCCCGAGGCCGAGCACCACGGTGTCCGGACGCCGGACCTCGATGCTGTGTGCGATGTCGTACACGCCGGGGGTGAGCAGCAGGTGCTTGCCCCGGGCCAGCTGGGCGTTGATGGTGCGGACCGAGTCCGACGGCGTCGCCACGTGGAACGCGGAGAGCGGGAGCGTACGCCCCGGCGTGAGGCCGGTACCCCAGGAGACCCCGCTGGTGTTCCGCCGGGCGACCGGTACCCGAACCTGGTAGTGGCCCTTCGGGTCGACGAACAGGTACGGCTTCTCCCGGCTCAGCGGGGTGGTGTCGAGCGTCGTGTACGGCGGGTCCGGGAAGGCGGCGTCGTCGGGGGCCCCGACGACCCCGGCGAACACCTGGTTCCACACCGCGTTGGACCAGCCGGCGACCTCGCTGTTGCGGGTCAGCCACTGCTGCTGGGAGCCGTTGGTGACCGACGGCAGCCGCGAGTCGGCGATGAAGCCGCCGCTGGCGTACTGCGGACCGGCCGTGCAGTAGTCCATCAGCGACAGTCCGCCGCCGGTGATGTTGAGCCGCCGCAGCGAGACCGCCTGGGAGACCGCCCAGAAGTTGGCCGACGCCCGACAGTCGTCCTGACCGGAGGCGTCAATGTTGATCGACAGGTTCGACAGGGTACGCCAGAAGTTGACCAACGCGAGGCAGTTGGCGGTGCCGCCCTCGGTGAGGCAGCGGTTGTAGACCTCGACCTTGCCGTTGATCACCACGTCGGTCGGCGAGGCGCCCAGCCCGGCGATCTCGGTGTAGTACCCGACCTTGATCTGCAACGGCTGCTCGGCCGTGCCGTAGGTGCCGGGCCGGAACAGGAAGGCGTACCGGTTGGTGCCCATCTCGTTGTCGACCTGCGTGGCGTGCGTCGCGTCCAGCGCCGCCTGGATCTGGCCGACGGGCATGCTCGGGTCGAAGACCGTGACGTTCGGGCCGAGGGTCGAGGTGCCCCGACCCGGGGCGCCGAGCGCCGTCGGACCTGTCGCCGCCGCGCCGACGGGCGTCGCCGACGTGGTGGGCGGGCCGGCGACGGACGCCGTCGGGTTCGTCACCGTCATGGCGGCGACCGACACCAGCACGAGGCCGAGCGGCAGGGACCGGTTGCCGAGCCGGTGGCCGGGACGCCGTCGTCCGGTGCCCGGGCTGCTGTGTGTCTGCGTTGTCATACGGTCCGTCCTCTCCATGGCCGGGGCAGTCCCCGGCGGGGCGGGAAGGTGCGGTACGGGACCGCGGGGCGGAGCGACCACGGCGGTGGTCCCGCGCAGAAGTGACTCACCAGGGCGTCTCCCTGCTCGTGGCGGTACGTGCCCGGGGCGGCCACGGTCGGCCGTGAGAGCGCTCTCCCGACCGTCCGACCACGCCGTACCGGGCGGGGTGTGGTGGATGGACATGTTTCTACCTGCTGAGCCGGCCACGCGCCATGCCCGGACGGCTCTTGATTCCGGCGTGACCCGGTGCTCGCCGTCCGGACAGCACGATCGGAGGCGGTCAACCTGGCCCGAGCGCCTGGTCCCGACCGGTCCCGCAGCACTGACCTGCACACATACGCAACTTGCAGCCTGTCGCCAAGTTCTTTCGCTATTAATCGAGATTGTTGCATTCATGAGTTTGTCTTTGTAGGGTCATCGCCACGAAACACGGCACGAGCTCCCGTCCCGTCGTTCTCCGCCGCCCCCGCCACCCGCACCCCGCCACCCCCGTCCGCCGCGCCGCGCCCGCAGGGCCCGTGGCCGGCAAGAGGAGCGCCGCCGCATGCCCGGAAGCAACCGCATGCCCAGGATCAGCCGGCTGACCACGATCCGGATCACCGCAGGTCACCACCACACCGCAAACCGCCACGCCGGCAGGGGCCACCGGCGCCCCGCCGCTCACCCCGCCACCGCGCGCCGGTCAAGGACCATCCGGGGAACCGTCGCGGCCGTCACCGCCGCACTGCTCGGCTGGGGTGGCGGCGCGGTGCTCCAGCCCTCCCCCGCCGCCGCCCATCCGATCGATCCGGCCGCGTTCCAGCAGGTCGAACTCGCCAAGGGACTCGCCGAGACGGGTGAGCCGATGACCCTTGCCGTCCTGCCGGACCGTTCGGTGCTGCACACCGCACGAAACGGCACCCTGCGTCGCACCGACGCGGGCGGCACGACGTCGGTGATCGGCACCCTCGCCGTCTACACCCACGACGAGGAGGGTCTGCAGGGCGTCGCCGCCGATCCGAACTTCGCCACCAACCGGTACGTCTACCTCTACTACGCCCCGCCGCTGTCCACCCCGGGTGGCGACGCACCGGCCACCGGCAGCAGCGGCACCTGGGCCGCCTGGCAGGGCGTGAACCGGCTGTCCCGGTTCACCCTCAACCCGGACTGGTCCCTGAACGCCGGTAGCGAGCGGGTGATCCTCGACGTACCCGCCGACCGGGGCATGTGCTGCCACGTGGGCGGTGACCTCGACTTCGACGCGGCCGGCAACCTCTACCTGTCCACCGGCGACGACACCAACCCCTTCGACTCCGCCGGCTACGCGCCGATCGACGAGCGGACCGAACGCAACCCGGCGTACGACGCCCAGCGCTCCTCCGGCAACACCAACGACCTGCGCGGCAAGATCCTGCGGATCAAGGTGAACGCCGACGGGACGTACTCGGTGCCGGCCGGGAACCTGTTCGCCCCGGGCACCCCGAACACCCGCCCGGAGATCTACGCGATGGGCTTCCGCAACCCGTTCCGGATGTCCGTCGACAAGGCCACCGGCGTGGTCTACGTCGGCGACTACGGCCCGGACGCCGGCTCCACAGATCCGAACCGGGGACCGAGCGGGCAGGTCGAGTTCGACCGTGTCCCCTCCCCCGGCAACTACGGCTGGCCGTACTGCACCGGGACGAACACCGCGGCCGAGACGTACAACGAGTGGAACTTCGCCACCAACAGCACCGGCCCGAAGTACAACTGCACCAGCGGGCCGACCAACAACTCGTTCCGCAACACCGGCCAGAGCACCCTGCCGCCGGCCCGCCCGGCCTGGATCCGGTACGCCGGCGACGCCGGCTCGCCACCGGAGTTCGGCAATGGCTCGGAGTCGCCGATGGGTGGACCGGTCTACCGGTACGACCCGGCCAACCCCTCCACGGTGAAGTTCCCGGCCGACTTCGACGGGCTCTACTTCGCCGGCGAGTTCGGTCGCCGCTGGATCAGGGCCGTACACGTCAACGCCGACGGATCGGCCGGCACGATCGACACCTTCCCGTGGCGCGGCACCCAGGTGATGGACATGGCCTTCGGACCGGACGGCGCGCTCTACGTCCTCGACTACGGCGCCGGCTTCGGCAACGGCGACGCGAACTCGGCGCTGTACCGGGTCGAGTACATCGGCGGCGGCAACCGGGCACCGGTGGCCCGGGCGGGCGCTGACCGCACCTCCGGCCCCGCACCGCTGACCGTCGCCTTCTCCTCGGCCGGGTCGTCGGATCCGGACGGCGGGGCGCTGACGTACGCCTGGGCGTTCGGCGACGGCACCACCTCCACTGCGGCGAACCCGACGAAGACGTATGGTACGAATGGCACGTACACGGCGACCTTGACCGTCCGCGACCCGCAGGGGGCCACCGGTACGTCGAGCGTGCAGATCACGGTCGGCAACACCGCCCCCACGGTCACCATCCTCGCGCCGGCCGACGGACAGCCGTTCTCGTACGGCGACACGGTGCCCTTCCAGATCACCGTGACCGACCCGGAGGACGGCACGATCGACTGCGGCCGGGTGAAGATGACGTACCTGCTCGGGCACGACAGCCACGCACACGAGATCACCGAGCGGAGCGGCTGCTCCGGCACCATCACCGTGCCGGTCGACGGCGAACACGACGCCGCCGCCAACGTCTTCGGGGTCTGGGACGCCGAGTACACCGACAACGGCGGTGCCACCACGCACAAGCAGCACGTGACCCAGCCCCGGCACCGGCAGGCGGAACACTTCGACGCCCAGTCCGGGGTGCTGACCTTCGCCAAGACCTCGGCCGAGGGCGGCCGTACGGTCGGCGAGATCTCCCACGGCGACTGGATCAGCTTCACCCCGTACGCGCTCTCCGGCGTCACGTCGTTCACCGCCCGGGTCTCGTCCGCCGGCGCCGGCGGCACCCTGTCACTGCGGGCCGGATCGCCGACCGGCACCCTGCTCGGCTCGGCGACCGTACCGGTCACCGGCTCCTGGGACACCTTCGCCACGGTCAGTGGCACGGTGGCCAACACCCCGACCGGCACCACCACGCTGTACCTGGTCTTCACCGGCGGCAGCGGGGCCCTGTACGACCTGGACTCCTTCACCCTCGGCGCCGGGACGCCACCGCCGACCGGCCGGATCGAGGCCGAGTCGTACACCAGCCAGTCCGGCACCCAGACCGTCGCCGACCCCAACGCCCACGGCGGCAACCGCGTCGGCTACATCGACAACGGAGACTGGCTCGCCTACAACACCACCAACCCCACCGGCAAAACCACCTTCACCGCCCGCGTCGCCTCCGGCGGCACCGGCGGCACCATCCAGATCCGCACCGAATCCCCCACCGGCCCACTACTCGGCACCGCCACCGTCCCCAACACCGGCGGATACGGCACCTACGCCAACATCACCACCACCCTCACCAACGGAACCGGACCCCTCCACCTCGTCTTCACCGGCACCGGAACCGGCGGCCTCTTCGACATCGACAGCTTCACCCTCACCGGCGGC